>JAIYAO010000075.1 GCA_027488965.1 Alphaproteobacteria bacterium | reverse complement strand
GTTCCGCCACGGCGAGGCGTTTGCGCTGATCATGCGCGCGGACCCCAAGCTGCTGCGCGGGGCCAACAAGCTCTGGATCCGGTTCTTCCTGCTTTCGGTGTACGCCACGATGTACGTGCGCGACCACGCGAGGCCCGCCTTCCACAAGGCGCTTGGTCTCGATCCGACGGATTATGACTATCGCGTCTTCCGGATCTGCAACGACATCTCCAAGCAGGTGTTTCCGCTGATGCTCGACATCGACAATCCGGCCTTCCGCGCCGGCCTGGAGCGGCTGCGGCTGCGGGCCGAGGCGCTGAGCCGCGAATCCGCCCGCGGCGGCATCCTCTCGGGTCTAAAGCGCGCAGGTCTAGCCCTGTCCATCGCCGCGGCGTTCATCGGCCTCTACTTCGTGCCGACCGTCGATAACGCCATGCCGTCCACCGTCCGCCTCGCACCGGCCTGGTAGGGGCGCACGTACTTGACGCTCTCCGACCTCGCGCCTCCTGCCCTCTTCACGATGTTCGTGTGGTGGTTCAGCACGGGCGCGATCCTGTGGCTGGTACGTCGACCGGAGGCGGGTTTCCGCAGGACGCTCGCCATCGGCGGGGGCCTTGCGGCGGTCGCCACCGCCGTGATCGTCGTCGGCGCGCGTGACGACAGCGTCGCCGCCGCCTACGTCGGCTTCGCAGCGGCGCTCGTGGTGTGGGGCTGGCATGAGGCGAGCTTCCTCATGGGCCTCGTCACCGGCCCGCGACCGGAGCCCTGCCCGCCCGGCGCCCGCGGCTGGAGCCGCTTCCGCTACGCCACACTCACGGTGCTGCACCACGAAATCGCGCTTGTGGTCACGGCCGCGGCCGTCGTCGGGCTCACATGGGGCCAGCCGAACCAGATCGCATCGTGGACATTCCTGATCCTTCTCGCGATGCGGCTGAGCGCGAAGTTCAACATCTTTCTCGGTGTGCCGAACCTCACCGACGAGTTCTTCCCCGATCACCTCGCGCACCTGAAGAGCTACCTGCCCAAACGGCCCATGAATGCGCTGTTTCCCTTCTCCGTTGCAGGATCCGTCGCACTCGGCGCGTTGCTGCTTGAACGCGCAATCCAGGCGCCGGCGGGAAGCGGCGAGTCTGTTGGATTTATTCTTCTCTTCACTCTCACGGCGCTTGCGCTCATCGAGCACGCCTTTATGATTCTACCGTTGCCCGATGCCGCCCTGTGGCGGTGGGCAGTGCCTGAGCGTCCTGTCGGCAAAGCCCCGCCGCTGGGATCCACTCTTGGAGACCCAGTGCCGGCGAATGCACCGCCAGCCATCCTGTGCCGGCCCACCGAGGCGCCGGCGCACAAGGACCGTCCTGCAACGACGGCGGCAAAAGACTAGGGAGAGACGCGCGTGGATTATGAAACCTTCTTTCAGGATGCGCTCTCCGGCTTGCGGCAAGAGGGTCGCTACCGCGTTTTCGCCGATCTTGAGCGTCAGGCAGGGCAGTTTCCGAAGGCGGCGTACCACGTGGACGGCAAGGTCGAGCGGGTCACCGTGTGGTGTTCCAACGACTACCTGGGCATGGGCCAGCACCCCAAGGTCCTCGCGGCCATGCACGATGCGCTGGACCGCTGCGGCGCCGGCGCGGGCGGCACGCGCAACATCTCCGGCACGAACCACAACCACGTGCTGCTCGAGCGGGAGCTAGCCGATCTTCACGGCAAGGAAGCCGCGCTGCTGTTCACGTCGGGCTATGTGTCCAACTGGGCGGCGCTCGGCACGCTTGCGAGCATGCTGCCGGACTGCATGGTTCTGTCGGACGCCGGCAATCACGCATCGATGATCGAAGGCATCCGCCACAGCGGCGCCGAACGCCGTATCTTCAAGCACAACGACCCCGCCGATCTCGACCGTCTCCTTTCGGAGATTGCCCCGGGGCGCCCGAAGCTTGTGGCGTTTGAATCCGTGTATTCCATGGATGGCGACATCGCCCCGATCGCGGAGCTGTGCGACGTGGCGGAAAAGCACGGTGCCATGACGTATCTCGACGAAGTGCACGGCGTCGGCCTTTACGGCCCGCGCGGGGGCGGCGTGGCCGAGCGCGAGGGCCTGATGGACCGCCTGACGGTGATCGAAGGCACGCTGGGCAAGGCGTTCGGCGTGTTCGGCGGCTACGTCGCCGGGTCCTCTGCCATGTGCGACTTCATTCGCAGCTTTTCATCCGGGTTCATTTTCACGACGGCCCTGCCTCCGGCGGTCGCCGCGGGCGCATGCGCCAGCATCCGGCATCTGAAATCCAGCCAAGTCGAGCGCGATCGCCACCAGGACCGTGTCGCGCGGGTGCGCCGCAAGCTTCAGGCTACCGGCATCCCCTGCATGGAGAACCCGAGCCACATCATACCCGTGATGGTGGGCGATCCGGTGAAATGCAAGATGATCAGCGACTGGCTGCTTGAGCGGTACAACATCTACATTCAGCCCATCAATTACCCCACGGTGCCGCGCGGCACTGAGCGGTTGCGGATCACCCCCTCTCCCCTGCACACCGACGAAGACATCGACCACCTGGTGGATGCCCTGTCGGACCTCTGGATGCAGTGCGCGCTGAACCGGTCTGCGGTGGCGGCCTGACGCCCGTGCCGGCGCCCCCCGCAACCCTTGAGGCAAGGTCTGCGGGCCGACCGGCCGACGATACCCACGACGCGATGATCATCCCAGGCATCGCCGCGGACGGGACGCTCTATCCCGTAGAGAAGATGGCGGCGCATCGCGCCGGTGCGCTCCACCTCGCCGTGTCCGTATTCGTTTTTTCGGCGGATTGCCTGCTCATACAGCGGCGGGCGGCGGGCAAGTATCACTGCGCGGGCCTGTGGGCAAACACCTGCTGCACCCACCCGCACTGGAACGAGGCGCCAGCACAGAGTGCAGCGCGCCGCCTGCGCGAGGAGCTTGGGCTTTCGCTGACGCTGACGCCCACCACGATCATCGAATATGCCGCCGACGTCTCCGACGACATGCGGGAATATGAGCGCGTTCACGTGTACCGGGCGGACGTGGACCACGATGACCTCGTAATCGCGCCTGCGCCGCTCGAAGTGAGCGAGACCCGCTGGGCGAGCGTCGACACACTGCGCGCCAACGCGCTACGCACGCCCGAGCGCTATGCACCCTGGTTCAGGATCTACCTGGCGCGGTGGGACGAACTCGGCTTCTGAAGGCCCCTTGTCCGTAGCGCCGAAGCCGCCGCTCAGGCGAGCTGGCGGCGCGGCTTCAACTCGGCCGGTTGCAGCGCGCCGCGTCCGAGCGCCGCCAGTGTGGCGTTGACGATCCCGTTCGCGTCGAGCCCGGCGGCGGCGATCATCGCCGCGGGGCTGGCCTGGTCCTGGAAAACATCCGGCAAGGTCAGCGTGCGCACCTTCACACCACGGTCCAGCAAACCATCGCGCGCCATGAACTGCAGCACGAATGCGCCGAAGCCGCCCTCGGCGCCCTCCTCGATGGTGATGAGCACTTCGTGCCCACGCGCCAGCCGGCGTATGAGGGCTTCATCGAGCGGCTTGGCGAAGCGCGCATCGGCGAGCGTGGTGGAAAATCCCAGCACCGCAAGTTTGTCGGCAGCCTTCGCTGCATCGGCGAGCCGCGTCCCGAAGGACAGAAGGGCCACGCGCGTGCCCTCCCGCAGGATACGCCCGACGCCAATCTCGAGCGGCGCAATGTCGTCAGGCATGGGCAGGCCCGTCGCCTCGCCGCGGGGATAGCGGACCGCGCTCGGCCGGTCGTCGATGGCGGCACAGGTGGCCACCATGCGCGCCAGCTCCACCTCGTCGGCGGCGCCCATCACGATGAATCCCGGCAGGGCGCCCATGAAGCCGATGTCGAAGCTGCCGGCGTGCGTCGCCCCGTCGGCGCCCACAAGACCCGCGCGATCAAGCCCGAAACGGACGGGCAGGCGCTGGATCGCCACATCGTGGACGACCTGGTCATAGCCGCGCTGCAGGAAGGTCGAGTAGATCGCCGCGAAGGGCTTCATGCCGTCGGCCGCCAGGCCCGCGGCGAAGGTCACGGCATGCTGCTCGGCGATGCCGACGTCGTACATGCGGTCCGGATAGCGGGCGCCAAAGATATCGAGCCCGGTGCCGGCCGGCATCGCGGCGGTAATGGCGACGATGCGGTCGTCCTTCGCCGCCTCGCGGACGAGGCTGTCACCGAACACCTGGGTGTATGTGGGCGGTCCAGCCTTGCCCTTCTGCTGCTCGCCAGTGATCACATTGAACCGCGCGACACCATGATACTTGTCGGCGGCGTTTTCCGCCGGCGCGTAGCCGTGGCCCTTCTTGGTGCGCACATGCACCAGCACAGGCTTGTGATCGATCTGGCTCGCGTTGCGCAGGATGGGCACGAGCACGTCGAGATCATGGCCATCGACGATGCCGATGTAGTGGAAACCCAGCTCCTCGAAGAGCGTGCCGCCCTGCACCATGCCGCGGGCGAAGCCCTCGGCCTTCTTCGCCGCCTCCGCCACCGGACGCGGCAGGACATCGGCGACCTTGCGGGCGGCGTTGCGGATGCTGCGGTACGTTTCCCCCGACAGCCGCTTCGCCAGGTAGTTGCTCATGGCGCCCACGGGAGGCGCGATGGACATGTCGTTGTCGTTCAGAATGACGATGAGACGCTTGGTGGCATGCGCGGCGTTGTTCATCGCCTCGTACGCCATGCCGGCGGACATGGAGCCATCGCCGATAACGGCGATGACATGGTTGCTGCGCCCCTCACGGTCGCGGGCCACGGCGAAGCCGAGCGCCGCGGAGATCGACGTGGCGGCATGCGCCGCGCCGAAGGGATCGTAGGCGCTTTCGGCGCGCCGGGTGAAGCCGGAGAGCCCATCTTCCTGGCGCAGCGTGCGGATGCGATCGCGGCGACCGGTGAGGATCTTGTGGGGATAAGCCTGGTGGCCGACATCCCAGATGAGCACGTCATCCGGGGTGTCGAACACGTAGTGCAGCGCCACGGTGAGTTCCACGACGCCGAGCCCTGCCCCGAGATGCCCGCCTGTCACGGACACCGCATCGATCGTTTCGCTGCGCAATTCATCGGCCAGCTGCCGCAACCGCTCCTCGTCCAGGCTGCGCAGATCTGCGGGCCAGTGCACGGTGTCGAGGAGCGGTGTGTGCGGCATGGTGGATTGTCCTCGGTCTATTGCGGCGGCGTCGTGCCGGAGCCGTCCGGCAGCGGCGTCGGGGTGGTGACGGGCACGGGAGAGTCCCCCGCGGCCGGTGCTGCGGGCGCCTGGGCGGCGCCCATGGTGTCGACAGGCGCTTCCGTTGGGTTCGGCGCAGGCGCCGAAACCACGGGCTGCTCCACCGGCGCATAGCCGTGTTGCTGGGCCCAGCCGTACCAGTCGTCGACAACCGTTCCGGTCAGCAGGATGCCGATGCCGCCGGTGAGCGTGGTCAGCACCGCAAACCACCAGGCCCAGCGGTGGATGGATTCCATCGACGCGTTGAAGCCCATCGTCCAGCGCCAGAAAAGCGCCGCGCGTTCCGAAGCGGTGCCCCGGTCGGTGATCTGTTCGATCTCGCGCTCGCCGCCGTAGCGGCTCACGGCGAGGATCGTCGCCCCGTGCATGGCGAACAGCAACGCAGAGCCGTAGAGGAACGCGATCGAGAGCGCGTGGAACGGATTGTAGAAGAGGTTGCCGTAGGTGATCGAGAAGGCGCCCGTCCAGTCAAGGTGCGAGAAGATGCCGAACGGCACCGCTTCGCTCCAGCTGCCCATGAAGATCGGGCGGATGAAGCCGAGCACGAGGTAGAGCCAGATCGCCGACGCGAAGGCCCAGGCGACATGGGTGCCGAGGCCAAGCGCACGGGCCCGTGTGTAGGTGCGCACCCACCACAGGATGATGGACGTGGTGAGGAAGAAGCCCGCCATCAGCCACCAGCCGCCTTCCGCCAGCGGCGGGAAGAACTGGAGGCCGCGCTCCGGCGGCGGCGGGTTGAGCGTCAGCCAGGGCAGACGACGGACGAACTCCACCGGATCCCAGCCCACGGAGGCGAGCATGTTGAGACCGATGATCTCGAACGCGATGAACCCGCAGACGAGGGACGCCACACCCGTCCAGCCGAGATAGATGGGTCCCAGCTGTGCGTTGCCGATGCGCCCGAGGAAGTGCCAGAACTGGGCGCTTCCGTCGCGGGGCATGTTGCCCACGGGAAGTGCGACGCCGAACTCGACCGGTCCGCGAACCTGGACCTGCGTAAAGATGTTTTGATAGCCAGCCATGGCCGTGTGCTCCTGCGCTAGCCCCAGATCGGAAGATTAAGCCACCAGTCCCACCACTCGGGCCAGCCGAGCGACCAGACGGGTCCGCTGATGATGATGCACACCGCGCTCCAGAACCCTGCCGAAAGCGCGAGGAACAGGCCGACCCGGTGGATGCCCAGCGTGCCGACGGAGTAGCCGAGGACATCGCGGAAGAAGGTGTCTTCGTGCTCCGGCGTCTTGACGACTTCCCCCTTGCCCGGGTTCGTCGCCGAAAGGATCAGCGAGCCGTGCAACGCGAGCGCGAAGGCGTTCACGAAGAAGAACGACACGGCGATCATGTGCGCCGGATTGTAGTGGAAGTTGATGTACGTATACCCGACGTTCGACACCCAATCGAGGTGGCTGAAGATGCCGTACGGGAATCCGTGACCCCAGGCGCCCATGAGGAGCGGTCGAAACACGACCAGCGTCACGTACGCGAAGATCGCCATGCCGAACGCGACCGGGACGTGCAGTCCGATCCCCAGCTTCCGCGCGATTTCCACCTCGCGGAGCGCCCAGGAGACGAAAGCGCCGATGGCGCAGATCGTGACCACCTGCCAGATACCGCCCTCCTTGAGCGGCGCCACTGACAGGCCATAGGCGAGATCGGGCGGCACGATGCTGATGAGCCAGACGTTCCACGTCGGGCCGATCGCTGCGCCGTAAAGTATCATGGCGGTTCCGAGGGTCGCAAAGAAGAGCGACGTGACCCCGAAGAAGCCGACGTAGAATGGCCCGACCCAGAAGTCGAACAAGTCGCCGCCGATCAGGGTGCCGCCACGCACCCGGTACTTGCGCTCAAAACTAAGCAAGGCCATCGCACACGCCTCCGCCTGTCCGGCAGAAACTCACACCGGAAGGTTGCGAGGAAAGAGAAGTTCGGTGACGGACGAACCCGACTGCTGTCAGGATTCGCCCGCCGCCATTGATGCACTCGATCAGAGATCGCGTGCGCTCAGGAACGTTCGACCGGCGCCGACGCTGGATTGACATCCAACATCTGCGACGCCGCTGGCGCCGTCCGCGCACCTGGACCTTCGATCCAGTTGAAGCGGTCGGTGCTGAGCAGGATGAAGTGAATCAACACAGCCAGCGTGAACAGGAAAACGAACAATCCGACGAGCACGCGCCGCGGATCGAACAAAAGCCAGACTCTCCACATGAGATCTCTCCTATCCGAGCAGCGTTGCGGCCATTTGACTGGCCATGGTTACGGCATCCTGGATCTCGGCGTATCCGCCGGGTCCGGGCAGCCACGGGCGCCACATCCAAACGAGGAAGTGGGCCGCGATCGCGATCAGCGTGAAGAGAATAAAACTCCCCATGAAGATGCGATGGAATTCCTTTGCCTCGGCCTCGGTGAGGCCGGACAGGGAACCTGTGCGTGCGTCTCTTTCCATTACTTACCCTCCATTCATGCTCGGTGGGCGTCGCTGCGGCGGACCCCCCGCAGCTGGGCCGGCTACGACGACAGTCGTCGCAACAGGGCGCATGATCCGATCAAAACGGACCATCTCTTCAGAGCCGTTGCGGCTCCTGGTGCTGTGTCCCGCGGCGCAGGCGTATCCGGCGAGGGCGTGCATCGTTGCCTCCCTACATCAGGTACTTTTGCGCGATCTCGAAGCGATCGTGCGTGACACGTGTTTCTCCCGCGATCCGCGCTTCCCGCTCGGCCGCGTCCCGGAGACGCTTTGCCGCCGAAATGCGGATCACCACGGGCTGGGCATCGACCAGCGCATCCAGCGCGGCCTTGGCGTCGTCGTCCCACGCGAGTTCGGCATGGCGACGCGCGGGCGTGGCTTCAGCCTTGTCCATCTGGGTGGCGAGCGGAAGGATGTGAAACAGCGCATCGAACAACGCGTTGCACACTTCCTGGACGAGATATGTGGCGCCGGCATAGCCCATGAACGGCGTGCCGGTGTGGCGCCGAATGATGGCGCCGGGAAACGAGGCGGGAATGTAGGCGGCGCGGGCGTTCAGCTCGGCCATGTACATCCGCTCGTTGAAACTGCCGAACACCACGAGCGGCGGCTTTTCCTTGAGAGAGCGGCGCACGGCCTCGTTGTCCGTCTTGGCGCCCGCGCAGCGCGACACGGCGAAGGTGCACGGCAAGCCCATGTCGGTTTCGAGGAAGTTGCGAATGCCGCGGGTGTACGTCTCGTTGGCAACAATGGCGAAGCTCGCGGTGCCGAAGAAGTCCTGCGTGACAGAGCGCCACAGATCCCACACCGGCTTGATGGTGGTGTGCTTCTCACGCTGGATGAACGGCTCGGGATCGAGCCCCGTAATCTCGCCCAGCTTGCGCAGGAATAGCGTCGTCGACTCCAGCCCGATGGGCGCCTGCAGGTAGGGCCGCTCCAGCGTCTCGCACAGGTTGCGGCCGAACTCGCGGTACATGCAGACGTTGACTTCCGCATCGGCGAGCTGGCGCACGTCGGCAAGATGGCTGCCCAACGGAAACACCATACCCACTTCGGCGCCGATGCCTTCCACCAGGCGGCGAATTTCCGCGAGGTCCGATGGCATGTTGAACGTGCCGTACATCGGCCCGATGATGTTCACCTTCGGCTTTTCACCGTCCTTGCGCGGGCGCAGCTTCGGAACCTTCTTTGGGCCGAACTGCGTCCACAGCCAGGTCAGCGCACGGTCGGCGCTCTGCCACTGATCTTCGTCGATGGTGCGGGGCAGGAAGCGCTGGATGTTGGTGCCTTCCGGCGTCACACCGCCGCCGATCATCTCGGCGATCGAGCCGGTGACGACGACCGCCGGCAGGTCGCGATCAAGCGTCTTCCAGGCGCGCTTCATGGCGCCCTCCGTCCCCGTCTGGCCGAGCTCTTCCTCGCCGAGACCCGTGACGACGATCGGCAGTTCGTGCGGGGGCAGGCCATCCGTGTAGTGCAGCACCGACGTGACCGGCAGGTTCTCGCAGCCCACAGGACCGTCGATGATGACCTGCAAGCCCTTGATGGCGGTGAATGCGTAGACCGCGCCCCAGTATCCGCCGGCGCGGTCGTGATCGAGGATGAGCGTCATGTGCCGATCGCCTCCTCTTTCGCGCGGGCAGCCGCCTGAGTCTTGGCGTAACGGGCCTTGAACTCCGGACGGTCCTGCGGCGTGTCTTCCCACTGCCCTGCTGCGTGACCGGTCCCGACGCCCTCGAAGAACGCGGTCATGCGGTTGAAGCGGTCCCTGTTGGCAAGCGCTGCATTGATCACCTGCGCGAGCGAGCCGGCACCGGCGGGGCCCATCAACGGACGTGCGGAAATGAGGTTGGTAAAGTAGAGCGCCGGTATCGCGCGCTCCTTTGCGTGCTGCACCACCGGCGTCGTGCCGATGGCAAGATCGGGCCCGAACGTCTCCACTGCGGCGATGTCCTGCTCCAGCGAGGCGCGGAACTGGACTTTTACACCGCGGGCCTCGAGCCACTCGCGATCCGGATCGGACCACTGCGTGCGGGGGCACGCGGTGCCGACGTACGGCACGTCGGCGCCGCTCTCCACCAGCAGACGGGCCACAAGAAGCTCGGAGCCTTCGTAGCCAGAGAGCGTGATGCGGCCCTTGATGGGCGACGCCGCAAGTGCGCCGGCGATGGCGGGGAGAATCAAGTTCTTGGCGGCGTCGACGCGCGCCTGCGCCACGCCGCACGCGGCGCCGATGGCGTCGAGCCAGGCCGCCGTGCCATCGCGCCCCACTGGCGCGGAGCCGACGACCGTCCGTCCTGCGGCGGTGAATTCCCGCACCGATGCCGTGTAGAAGGGATGGATGGCCCCGACCACAGCGCAATCGAGCGCAGCATAGAGCTCACGCCATTCCCGCGTGGGCACCACGGGGCCGGCCGCGAGCCCGAGCGGCGCCAACATCATGCCGATGCCGACGGGGTCGGCCGGGAACATCTCGCCCAGCAGCGTGACCGTCGGCTTGTCCGGGCGCTGCTGCAGCGCGGCCACCGGCCCCCGCTCCGCTTCCGTGCGCGCGTACCGCAACATTGCACCGGCCAGAACGTCCTTGGCCTCCGCATGAGTCGGCACGCCGAAACCGGGCACATCGATGCCGATGATGCGGACGCCGTTGATCTCCTTCGGGAGCAGCTGCAACGGGACACCCGAGGCTGTCGGCACGCAGAGATTCGTGATGACGATGGTGTCGTAGAGATCCGGATCGGCGAGCTTGAACACCGCCTCCCGGATGTCCTCGAACAGCTTTCCTGTCACGAGAGATTCCGAGTTGAACGGCACGTATCCCACGGTGCGGCGCGCGCCGTAGAAGTGCGAGGTAAACGTGAGCCCGTAGACGCAGCAGGCCGACCCAGAAAGTATGGTCGCCGTGCGCCGCATCCGCAGACCGACACGCAGCGAACCGAACGCGGGGCACATGCTCTGCGGCTGGTCGTGCGGACCCTTGGGATAATCCTTCGCGTACTGCTCCAGCAGTGCGGTCTTCCCCGCAGCACTGGCCGCCGCGTGCATCGTCTGCGCGCCCGCGTGGCAACCCGCGCCTTCGGCGACGGGCGGCGCTACGATGGAGTCGGCCTCGGCGAGGCGATCGGCGCTGGTGTCGGGGGAGAGGCGGTCGCTCATCAAACTGCGTCGTAGACCACTTCAAGGGTGCGCTTTTCGGCGAAGACGCCGCCGCGCATGTCGGCCTGGGTCGCAGGCTTCAGCACCACGCTGCCGCCCGTCTGGTCCGGCGCAAACAGGCCGAGAAGGCCGTCCTGGGTGAGGGGCTTGGGACGCACGGGCGGCGCATCGGCCACGTTCTGCGCCAGCTCCTCAAACAGCGGGCCCCAGCGATCGCCAGGCGTACCGATGATCTGGTAGTTGGCGGACTTGCGACGGATGTCCTCGTCCGCCGGAATGGCCGAAAGCACGGGGATGCCGACCGCTGCGGCGAAGGCCTGCGCCTCGCCCGTACCGTCGTCCTTGTTGATGAGCATGCCCGCGACGCCGACGTTGCCGCCCAGCTTGCGGAAGTACTCCACCGCCGAACACACGTTGTTGGCCACGTAAAGCGATTGCAGGTCGTTCGAGCCGACGACGATCACCTTCTGGCACATGTCGCGGGCGATCGGCAGGCCGAAGCCGCCGCACACCACGTCGCCCAGGAAGTCCAGCAACACATAGTCGAAGCCCCAGTCGTGGAACCCGAGCTTCTCGAGCAATTCGAAGCCGTGGATGATGCCGCGCCCGCCGCAGCCGCGGCCCACTTCCGGGCCGCCCAACTCCATGGCGAACACGCCGTCGCGCGTGAAGCATACATCTTCGATGCGCACTTCTTCGCCGGCGAGTTTCTTCTTGGACGAGGTCTCGATGATCGTTGGGCACGACTTGCCGCCGAACAGCAGCGATGTGGTGTCTGACTTCGGATCGCAGCCGATCAGGAGCACACGCTTGCCCTGCTGGGCCATCATGTAGCTGAGGTTCGACAGCGCGAAGCTTTTGCCGCTGCCCCCCTTGCCGTAGATCGCGATGACCTGCGTTTCCTTGGTGACCTCTCCCGTATGCACGGGATCAGGCTCGATGGCGGCCTCATCGCGAAGGGTGCGCTTGTCCAGCAGCGTGACGCTCATGCGCAGTTTCTCCAGTCCAGCACCATCTTGAGGCAGCCGACATCGGTGAACGCCGTGCGGTAGGCGTCGTCGGCATGCATGGCGTCCATGCGGTGTGTGATGAGGTCGTCCAGCGACAGACGGCCCGAGGCGATGAGATCCGTCGTCGCCGCGAGATCTTCCGGCGCCCACTCGGCGGCAACGCGCAGGCGCGCTTCGCGCATGAAGGCCGAAGGGAACGCGAAGGACAGCGGCTGGTCGTAGAAGCCCGCGAGCACGACCTCGCCGCCCTTGGCGAGGCGCGCGATAAGCGTGTCGAGAAGTTTGCTGTCGCCGCTGGCGTCATAGATGGCGCGATAGTCGCGCCGGGCATCTTCGTCGGGATGGACAACGGTGTATCCTGCAGCGCCGTCCCGACGGGCGATGTTGGTTTCCCACACCGTGGGCGGCGCGCCGCCTTCCGCTATGGCGATCCGCGCAAGCAGCCGCCCGAGCACGCCGTGGCCGATAATGAGATCCGGCGCGTCGCGCCCACCGGCGATGGCATGGCGGGCGGTGGCGGCGAGCGCGATCAGGACGCCGCGTTCTCCGAGGGTTTCCGAGATCGGCGCCACGCGCACACCGGGGGCTACAAGGCGCCGCGCCGCGCCGCCGAACAGGCCGCGCGCATCCTTGAAGCCTGCAGAGCCCGGCACGAACACCGCCTCCCCGATGCGACCGCGCGCATTCGCGCCGGCATCGACGATGCGCCCGACGGACTCGTAGCCCGGCACCAGCGGGTATCCCATGCCGGGAAACGGCGGCATGCGGCCAAACCAGAGCAGGCGCTCCGTGCCGGCGCTAATGCCGCTCCAGGCGATGTCGACGACGACATCGTCCGGCGTCGCCGGGTGCAGGTCGAGGGTGCGGAGCGACAAGCGCTCCGGCCCTTCCAGCACGACGGCGACGGTATCCATTGAGGGGGCTCCCTGAGCGGTTGGCTTGACGCCATACTTCTTGATCGAAGTGTCAGTCTAAATGGACACTTCTCAGTGTCAATTGATCTGTACGCCCTGATCCGAGATTTCTCGTTACACGCGACCGACCACGGCCCGGACGAGCATCGGGGTGCGGGTCGGGACGAGGCGCGCCGACCGGAAGCCGGCCCCCAAGATAAAGTCTTTTATTTCCGATGGTTGGCGCGCGCGTCCGCGGCCCATGGCGAGCAGGTAGAGGCCGAAATACGCATCCGCCATGGGGTCCGCCGCCGGCGCGCGGCTCATGGGCTCGGCGACGAGGACCACGCCCCCCGGGGGCAGCGCACGCCGGGCGGCCCGCAGCATCGTGCGGACGCCGGAATCGTCATGGTCATGAAGGATTCGGACAAAGGAGATCACATCCGCCCCGCCGGGTAGCGGATCGGCGAGGAAGTCGCCGCCGAATGTCGTTGTCCGGTCCGAAAGGCCGGCCGCGGTCAGCCGTGCGTCCGCCCGCGCGGCCACGGCGGGCAGGTCAAAGAGCATGAGCTGAAGGCGCGGCGCATGTCGAGCGGCGGCCTCCACAAACGCGCCCTCCCCGCCGCCCACGTCCAGCAACCGTCGATGTCTGCGCATCGGATAGGCCGCAAGGATGTCTGCCGCGATCATCGGCTGCGAAGCCGCCATGAGGGCGGAGTACGGCGATACCGCCTCAACGGGCGCCGCGTCCGGATCGCTGGCGCGCGCGTAGGGCCAGAACGCCGCCAACGCCCCATCGCCGCCGCCGCGCCGGAGCAGCGCCACGGGATCGGCGAGATCGGCGTACAGCAGGGCGTGATGGGCGATCATGTCCGACAGACCGGCATTGCCCCTGAGGGCCGCACCCGCCTGCCCAACGCTGTACCTGTCGGGCCCAAGGCGCTCCACCAGATCAAGCGCCGCCGCGGCGGCAAGCAGGCGCGATGCGCTGGGGCCGGGCAGGTCCATCAACACGGCGAGCGCTTCGCTCGTGCGCGGTCCGTCCGCGAGGTGATCGAACAGCCGCAAGGTCACACAAGCAGCAAGGACCTGAGAGTAGACGAACCCCGCGACGAGATCGAACAGCCGCTCAGCGCGCCGGTGCGCCACGGGTCGTGTCAGCGGAAAGGCAGCCGCCCAGCGCTGAAAACGCGGATCTGAAAGGCGTTCGTTGCGCCACGCGACCCAACGTTCTCGCCAGGGCGTGTGCGGCATGCGCGATCAGGCGACGCTGCGGGCCAGTTGCTTCGGCGCAAGCCGGACGGCCTGCATCCGGACGAGATCCCGCAGGGACTTGGCGCCGGCGCAAGGCGGAATCGACTCCACTGCGCCGAGCACATGGCTTTGCAGGCGTGCAAGGGCGCCCTTCATGCCGAGTTCGGCCACTGCGCTCGGACGCTGGAGCGCCGCATCGCGTCCCGTGGGTTTGCCGCAGTCCTCTGCCGAGGAGACCGCATCCAGCAGATCGTCCGCCACCTGGTAGGCCGCGCCCAGGTGCTCGCCCAGCGCCCGCCATGGGCCGGCATCGGCGCCGGCCGCCACCGCGCCCGACATGCATGCGGCCACGAAAAGCGCGCCGGTCTTGGCGGCGTGGTAGGTCTCCACGGGCGGGTTCGGTTCGCTTTCCCACGCCTGGCCGGCCACGATGCCGTGCGGCGCGCCGACGCCACGCGCGATGGTCGCGATCAGCGGCGCAAGGCGCAGCGGCGACGCGACGCCGGCGCGGGCCAGCGTCTCAAACGCCATCACGATCAGGGCGTCGCCCGCAAGCAGCGCCAGCGGCTCGTTGTACTTCGCGTGCACGGACAACTTCCCGCGCCGCAGGTCGGCGTTGTCGAAACACGGCAGATCGTCGTGCACGAGAGAGGCGCAGTGAAGAAACTCAATGGCCGCGGCGGCGGCGTCCGCGAGGTCCGGATTGTCGTCGCCGCAAGCGGACGCTACGGCAAGGCACAACTGCGGACGCACCCGCGCGCCCCCGGGGAACACTGCGTACCGGATGGCGGCGGAAAGGCCCGGAGGCGCGCCGGGCGCTGCGGCGAGCGACACCGCTGCTTCAAGGGCCTGTTCGACCCGCGCTGCGAGAGGCATGCATCGTCTCCGACAACCAAGTGTCATTCAAACTGGACACATGTTACTGTCCAGTCAATGGACATTCGTCGGATCTGAGATGCCCGCGCAGCGCGTCACCGTCGTGGGGGCCGGCATCGGCGGGCTTGTGGCGGCCATCGAACTCGCGCGGGGCGGGGCGGAGGTCACCTTGCTGGAGCGAGCGGCCGGGCCCGGGGGCAAGGTGCGCCAGGCCGTGGTGGGCGATGCCGCAGTGGACTGCGGCCCTACCGTGTTCACCATGCGCTGGGTATTTGACGAGATCTTTGCCGCCGCAGGGTCTTCGCTGGACGATCATCTCGCGCTGACCCCGCTCGACATTCTTGCACGGCATGGCTGGCAGGCCGGTGCGGAGCTTGACCTTCATGCCTCCGCGGACCGATCCGCCGACGCCATCGGCGCCTTCAGCGGCGCGGCCGACGCGCGCGGCTATCTCGCCTTCGCCGCCGAAGCGCGGCGCATGTACGACGTGCTGCGCGAGCCTTACCTGGACGCGACGAGGCCCAACCCGATCAGCCTTGCAGGCCGCATCGGTCTCCATCGCCTGGATGATCTTTGGGCCATACGGCCGTTCGAAACCCTCTGGCATGCACTCGGCCGGCACTTTCGCGATCTGCGCCTGCGTCAGCTTTTTGGCCGCTACGCCACCTACTGCGGCTCTTCGCCGTTCCAGGCGCCGGCCACCCTCATGCTGATCGCGCATGTGGAGCAGGACGGCGTGTGGTCTGTCACCGGCGGCATGCGACGACTCGCACAGGCGCTGGAATCGTTGGCGAGGGCGCAAGGCGTGCACGTCCGATACGGCGCGCACGTGGCGCGGATCGAGACGGATCGGGGGGCCGCTGCGGGCGTCGCGCTCGATACCGGTGAACGCATCGGCGCCGATGCCGTGGTGGTGAATGCCGATCCATCCGCCCTGGCGCTGGGCGCCTTCGGTGCGGCGGCACGGCGCGCGACCGCAGCCCCCGCACGCCATGCGCGCTCCCTTTCCGCGATGACTTGGTCGCTTTCGGCGCCCACCGACGGCTTTCCGCTCGATCGCCACAACGTGTTCTTCTCCGCAGACTATCGCGCGGAGTTCAGGGACATCCTGCAGGACAGACGCGTGGCGGGCGATCCGACGATCTATGTCTGCGCGCAGGACCGTGGCGGCGGGCAGAGCGTCTTGCCCGGCGCGCACGAACGCCTGCTCGTGCTTGTCAACGCACCGGCGGACGGCGATCTCAACACCATGTCCCCCGAGGAGCGCACTGCATGCCAGACAAGGGTTTTCGACCGCCTCAAGCGCAGCGGCCTGAATGTGCGCCTGGAGAAGGCGCGCACGGCGACGATGACGCCGCAGGACTTCCATGCGCTCTACCCGGGGACGGGCGGGGCGATCTATGGGCGCGCAACGCACGGCTGGGTGGCGGCGTTTCAACGTCCGGGCGCACGGACGCCGATTCGGGGACTGTATCTGGCGGGGGGCGGCGCCCATCCGGGCGCGGGGGTGCCGATGGCGGCGCTGTCGGGCCGCACGGCGGCGCGGACCTTGATGGCGGACTGGGCTTTGCGGCGCACGTTCCTCCAGGCGGCTACGCCTGGTGGTACGTCGACGCCTTCAGCGACGACGGCCGGTACGGGCTGACGCTCATCGCCTTCATCGGCAGCGTTTTCTCTCCCTACTATGCGTGGAGCGGCTGGCGCGATCCGCTGGACCATTGCGCCATGAACATCGCCCTCTATCGGCTCGATGGCGGCGGCGGCCACTGGGCGATGACCGAGCGCGGCCGGCGCAGCCTGGACCGGGACGCGACGCGTCTCTCCATCGGGCGCAGCAGCCTGTCGTGGACGAACGGCGTGCTCACGGCGCAGCTCGATGAAGTCACGGCGCCTCTGCCCACGCGCGTGCGCGGGACGATACGCCTCTCACCCGTCACACAAACGCAGGCGCGAATTCCCCTGGCGGCGCGTGGCGACCATGTCTGGCGGCCCATAGCCCCGCGGGCGCGCGTCGAGGTGGCGTTCGATGCGCCAAGCCTGCGCTGGAGCGGCGACGGCTACCTCGATTCCAACAGCGGCGCAGAGCCTCTTGAACGCGCGTTCCGCACATGGGACTGGGCGCGCGCCCACACGGCGACGGACATCGGCCTCAATTACGACGTGGAGCGCCGCGACGGCGTGCACAGCCGCCTGTCCCTGCGCGTGGACCGCAACGGCGGCGTCCACACCCTGGACTCGCCGGCACAATCGGCTCTGCCCCGCACCGGCTGGGGCCTTGCCCGCAACGCATGGCGCGACGGGGCACACGCGCCTGTGGTGCAGAAAACGCTTGAAGATACGCCCTTCTATGCACGCACCGCGCTGCAGGGCCGCTTCCTGGGTCAACCCGCTGCGATCATGCACGAGAGCTTATCTCTCGACCGGCTGCGTACGCCCGTCGTGCGGGCGATGCTACCCTTCCGGATGCCCCGCCTCGTCGGCTGAGCCTGCCGATTTCTCTTCAGGAGCCTTCTTCTCCGGCTGCACCGAGAGAAACTCGCGCACGGCCCATACCAGAATGATGCCGTTGAAGATGATCAGCTCCAGAATGATCAGCGTGTTGGCGCCCATCGACGCTGCCTCCGTGCAGGCGATCTGCGCCTCTAGACCACCGGCGTGCCCCCGCTCTTGCGGCGCTCCAGCGTGGCGAAGAGATCAAGCACCCATGTGACGTCGCCATCGGGGTGGCGTCGCGGCGAGCGCATGGCAGGCGCCGGCTGCGCCACAAGCGCATCCACGAGGAACCGCGTCGCAGGCAAGGCGCCATGCGCCGCACCCGAAAGCGCAGGCCGCGACGACAGGCGCCATGCCTGCGCCATCAGCCAGGCCTTGCGCACCGCCGGCACCCGCGCGCGGCCGGACACGGAGTCGAACCCCTGGCGGGCAACCTGGGCCCCGATTTCGGCGTAGAGCAGACGGGCGGCGTAGATCGCCGGACGGAACGCGGCAGGCAACTGGGCGATGCCGCGGTCTGCGCGCCGGTAGAGCTGGTCCGCGCGCATCAGCATGCGCGCCACGACCGCGCCGAGCGCCGGCGTAAAGACCGGCGCCTCAAGCCAGGCGTCGGGATCGAGCCCCGCATCGCGCATCCATGCGCGGGGCAGATACAGCCGCCCAAGCCGCGCGTCCTCGCCCACATCGCGCGCGATGTTGGTGTACTGCATGGCGACGCCGAGATCGCAGGCGCGCGCTGCAAGCGGCCCTGCCCGGGCGCCCATCAGCGCCGCCATCATGGCGCCCACCGACCCCGCCACGCGCGCCGCGTAGGCGTCGAGGTCGGCTTCGGTTTCATAGACACGCCCCTCCACATCCCACTGCAGACCTTCGATCAGCGCATCGAACGGCGCGCGCGGAATGCCGAAGCGGCGCACGGCGTCGGCCAGCGGGGGATCGACCGCGCCGGACACGGGATTGCCGGCGAAGACGCGGTCCAGCCGCTCGCGCAGACGCGGAATCGCGTCGGGCGCGGCGCCGAGAGCATCGACGGCGTCGTCGGAGAGGCGGCAGAACCCGTAGAGGGCGTAGGCGCCTTCGCGCATCTCGTCCGGCAGCAGCAGCGACGCCGCGTGAAAGGACCGCGAGCCGGTGCGGATCATCTCCCGGCACGCGGCGCTGTGCGCCGGCGTGGCGAACTGGAGCGGCTCAGGCGCGCGCGAAGACGGATGCATCGGGAACCACCGTGTCGAGAACGCGCGCAGAGGAAAGGACGCCGGGCACGCCCGCGCCGGGATGTGTGCCCGCCCCTACAAGATAGAGATGCCGGATTTCCTCGCTCGCGTTGTGCGGGCGAAACCATGCGCTCTGCGTCAGCATCGGCTCAAGCCCGAAGGCCGCGCCCTTGATGGACAGCAGGCGGTCCTGGAAATCCTGCGGCGTCGTCACCATCGAGGTGGCGATCCTCCCCTGAAGGCCGGGCATCAGCGTTTCGGAGAGGCGACGCTCGATGGCCTGACGGTACGGCTCGGCCATTGTGCGCCAGTCCACATCGGCATCGAGGTGCGGCACCGGGGAGAGCACGTAAAAGGCATCGCATCCGGCGGGCGCCAGCGAGGGATCGGTGGCGGTGGGGCGGTGCAGGTAGAGGCTCATGTCCTGCGCAAGCACCTTGCGCTTGAAGATGTCCTCGATGAGTCCGCGATACCGGGGACCGAGCAGGATGGTGTGGTGCTCCACGCCCGGATACGTGCCCGTTGTGCCGAAATACCAGACGAAAAGGCTCATGGAGTAGCGGGCGCTTTTCAGCCGCCCGTCCGTCCAGCGCCGGCGCGTCGCCGCAGGCAGCAGTTTGCCGTAAGTGAAGGCCGCATCCGCATTGGACACGACGATGTCCGCGGGAAGAACCTCACCGCCCTGCAGCCGCACGCCGGTCGCCTCGCCCGACGCCACGGTGATCTCCGTCACTTCGGCGTTGCAGCGCAAGCGACCGCCCTGACCCTCGATCAGGCCGACAAGGCCGCTGACCAGCGCACCGGTGCCGCCCATGGCGAAATGCACGCCCCAGCGTCGCTCCAGGTAGGAGATCAGGCAGTAGACGGCGGTGGTGTTGAAGGGATTGCCGCCCACGAACAGCGGATGAAAGCTGAGCGCGATGCGCAGGCGCGGGTCCTTGATGTACTTCGACACCAGACCGTAAACGCTGCGATGCCCGCCAAGCTTCACCAGATCGGGCGCGATGCGCAGCATGTCGCCGATGGAGCCGAACGGCACATGCCCCAACTGCTCGAAGCCCACGCGATAGATCGCTTCGCTGTGCGCCATGAACCGCCGGTAGCCGGCCACATCTCCGGGCGAAATGCGCGCGATCTCGGCGCTCATCGCATCGGCGTCCGCGCAGCAGCTGATGCTTTCGCCGTCGTCGAACACGAGCTTGTAAAAAGGATCGATCGACGTGAGCGTCACATCGTCGGACAGCTTGCGTCCGCACAGCGCCCACAGATCCTCGAACAGGAACGGCGCGGTGATGATGGTGGGGCCGGCGTCGAAGGTGAAGCCATCCTGCCGGTGCACATAGGCCCGACCGCCGGGCGCATCGAGGCGCTCAAGCACCGTGACGCGGTAACCGCGCGCGCCAAGGCGCACTGCGGCCGCGAGGCCGCCGAAGCCGCTGCCGATGACCACAGCGTGGGGCCGGGGGTCGGCCGCCGTGCTGGAAGTTCGCGGGCGCTCGGCGGCTGTCAACATCGTTGGACATGTAAACGTGTCCGAATGACTTGCGCAACCCTCAGCAGGCCTCCTTGAGCACGGTCCGGATGAGCGCCGCCACGCGCTGGGGGCTTTCCTCATGGGCCAGATGGCCCAGACCGGACAACGGCGCGACATCCGCATGCGGCGCCAGTCGCTTCACGGCGTCGGCGGTCTCGGGCGGGATGGCGCGGTCGTTGCCCGCCGCGATCAGCGTCAACGGGGTGCGGAGCGCCGGAAGATCGCGTTGCAGGGCCTGCAAGTCCCAGTGCGCCATCATCCCCAGGACGCCCGCCACGTGGCCCGGCGTGCGAAACAGCCGCCCGTACTGGTCAAGCCCATCGGCATCGATGCGGGAGCCGGTGCTGCGCATGAGCCGCTCCACGCGGCTGCGATCCGCCGCGCGATGGGCGAACAGTCGCACCGCCACCGGGTTGAGAAACAGGAGCCGCGCCGCCGGCGGAAAGATGTGACCGGCGATCCCCGGAAAAGGCATCAGTGCGCCGTTGAGGCTCACGATGCGTTCCGGCGCGACGAGGCCATCGAGCGTCATCCGCAGCGCGATGGCGGCGCCGGCGGAATGTCCGATGAGAAAGCGTGGCGCAACATCGAGCGCCGTCAGCAAGGCGGCGATGGATCGCGCCATGCCCGGCAGGGAGAGGCCGTGTGCAGGAGGCGTCTGGGTAAAGCCGTGCCCGGGCAAGTCCGGCGACACGACATGAAACTCGCTGGCCAGCAGCGGTGCGAGGGCGCGCCAGGAGTGCGTGGCCGCGCCCGTGCCGTGCAGGAGGAGCACCGTGGGCCCCGCACCCATGCTCTGCACGTGCCATTCGATGCCGGCCGCGCGCACGAACCGGCTCGCATCCCGGTTGGGCCAATCACGGCCCTCTACGGCCCAGTCCGGCTTGCGGTACATGTGCGATCACGTCTGCCGCACAGCGGACGGCCCGAGCAATCCCCGCACCGACCGGGCATCGAGATAGGGCAGCGGCGCATAGCGCGCGCCCATGGCCTCGGCGAGTTTGCCTGCGCCCGGCCGCGGACGCGGCGACGTGTCCACATGGATTGCAGAGAGCGCCGCACCGCGCACCAGCCGGGCAGCCGCGAGTGCATCCTCCTCGGCCTGCGCGCGCCCCGGCTTGCCCGCCGCCGTGATGTTGGCGCGACCGTCTGTCAGCAACAGAAGGCGCGGCGAGCGCCCGCGCGCCTTCTCCGCAAGCGCCAGCACCAGCGCCGCCTGCAGGCCGTTCGCCAACGGCGTGCCGCCGCCGCCAGGCAGATCGGCGAGGCGTCGGCGCGCCCGCGCCAGCGACCGCGTCGGCGGCAACAGCACCTCAGCGGCGACATTCCGGAATGATACCAGCGCCACGCGCGCCCGCGACACGTAGGCATCGGCCAACAGCAGTTCGACGGCGCCCTTGGCCTCCGCGAGGCGCTGGAAGGCGGCCGATCCCGATGCATCCACGACGAAAATCGTGGTGGACTCGCGGCGCTCCACAAACCGGCGAATGCGGAAATCGTCCCGGCGCACTTCTATGCGACCGCTGGCGCCGCGCAGTTTCTGCCAGGGCGCTGCGGCGCGCAGCGTCTCCACCACGTTCAGCCGTTCACCGGCCCGCAAGGCGCCGCTCCGCGAAGCGACAGGGCGTCCGCGAAGCGGCGAGAACACCCTGGCGCCTGCGCCGCCGGCATGCGCACGCGCAGCGCGCGTGCGTTCCCTCGCGAACGACGCGGACAAGATCTCGGCTGGAAGGGCTGCCTCCACGGCGGCGATCACCACGTCTGTGGGCGGAGATCCGGAATCTTTCGACTCGCCGCCCTCCTCTCGATCGTCACGCGATGCGGGCTCCTCCGGCGGCGTCTCTGCCTCGCCTTCGCGGTCCTGCGCATCCTGATCGGGCGGCGGCGCGTGCGTTGCGCGGGGCGCCAGCACCAACCGCGCGGCGCAGGCCATGTCTTCAAGCGTGACGCGATCGCGCCCCTCGAGAGCGGCGGCGGCGCGCGCGGCGCGCAGGGCGAACACTGGCGCACGCGCCGACCCGACGCCCAACGCCAGCGTCGCCTCGCAGAGGCTGTCGATCAGGGCGTCGTCGACGGGACGAACCTGCGCAAGCGACGCGCGTGCTGCGGCCACCTGTTCTTCATCGACGTTCCCGAGGGAGAGATCCTGAACGCGCGCGTCCCCGATATCGATCTGTAAAGCGCAGCGTTCCACCAGAGCCGACGGCGGCCGCTCATCGGGCCCCGCGCTCTCATCCAGCAGGACGATGGCGATGTCTGCGGGCAGCGTGGCCGCCAGACCGTCACGCTCGATGGCGACGCGCCCATCGTCCAGCACCGCTGCGATGCGCGCGCCGGTGGCGTCGGATATGCGCTCCGCCATCGGCAGCACCACGATGCCGCCGTGTGCATCGGCCAGCACGCCGCGCTGCGCGACGGGGCGACCGGATGCGAGACTCAGCGTCAGGTCCAGCCCGCCAAGCAGGCGATCATCGGCGATGTTCAGCGGGCAGCGGCGCACGGGCGTCCCTGCTGGCAGCAGGTCCCGCAACAGTTCAAGCCATGTATCGCGCACGGGCCCTGCCCCGCCGCGCAGCACAAGACCGCCGAGGCCGCCGGGATCCACCGCCAGCAACGCGGCGGCGAAGGCCGCGTCGGACCAGGCCGCCGATCCGGCTGAGTCCGTCACAGCTCCGCCATGGCGCGTTCGATCCGCGTGGTGCTGCCGGACTCGTCCAGCGGATTGCGGCGCAGGCGATGGCGCAGCGCCATGGGGGCCACCCGTCGCAGATGCTTTTCGGAGACGACGGTCTCGCCGTCGAGCGCGGCCACGGCGCGGGCGCTGCGGATCACCGTCAGTTCGCCACGCAGGCCGTCCGATCCGATCGCCATGCACAGCCTTGACGCCCACTCCAGCGCTGCATCGGGCGTCTCGACGGAAGCAAGTCGTGCGCGCGCCGACACGATGCGGGCGCATACGGCCGCTTCGTCCCGGGCCTGCTGGGCGAGATAGGCCTGCGGGTCACGGTCGAACGCATCGCGGCGGCGCACCACCTCGACGCGCTCCTTCAATGTCTCCGGCGTCTTGACGTCGACGGACAGGCCGAACCGGTCGAGCAGTTGCGGGCGCAGCTCGCCCTCCTCCGGATTGCCGCTGCCGATCAGGACGAACCGCGCCGGGTGCTGCACGCTGAGGCCTTCACGTTCGACGACGTTCTCGCCCGAAGCCGCCACATCCAGCAGGAGATCGACGAGGTGATCCTCCAGCAGGTTGACCTCGTCGATGTAGAGGAAGCCTCTGTGGGCGCGCGCCAGCAATCCAGGTTCGAAACGACGTTCACCCTTGGCCAGCGCCTGCTCCAGATCAAGCGCACCCACCACGCGATCCTCGGTCGCGCCCAGCGGAAGATCCACCACCGGCGTGCGCATGGGTTCAGACCGGAGCGGCCGTGGGCCCGCGCAGGCGCGGCACTCCGGCGAGCACGCGCCGGGCGGGGCTTGGGGATCCCCGTGATAGGCGCAGCCGACTACCGCCTCGATGGGCGGCAACAGGGCGGCGAGACCGCGCACCGCCGTGGACTTGCCCGTACCCCGGTCGCCGAACACCATGACGCCGCCGATGCCGGGGTCTGTCGCCGCCATCAGCAAAGCGAGCTTCATGTCCTCCTGCCCGACGATGGCGGAGAAGGGAAAGACGCTGCGCATGTGGCCGGGGCTCCGGGTTGACCCAAACTTTGGACGTCAAGCTAGACGAACACCCGCGGGAGGGCCACACCTGTGCCGCGGCGATTTCCCGTGACGGACGAGCGGACGGCCCTATGCAGCAGGTTTCCTGGCGGTTTCACTCGGAGCGTGACCGCTTGCTGGCCGAGGCCCATGCCCGCCCCTCCACCCCGGTGGAGGCGCCCCTGCTGGCCAGCCGGATCGCGACCATGTCCGGCGAGGGCGGCGGCGAGGCGGACCTCGCCCATATGGCCCTCCTGTGCCGCAAGATCGGCGCGACCGAGCCTGGCCCGGGCGCCCGCTGGTGCGTGGTGGACGGCGGCCGGTGGACGCTCCGGTGGGAGCGCCACACCGAAGTCTCCACCTGGACCGTGTTCTACCCCGTCACCGACGCGAACCCCGAGACCTTCACCACCACCGCGCTGGGCGTGGTGGCGCAGGACTGGCTCTCGGCGCTGCCCGGGGAGGTGCTTGCTGCAGCCCATGTGGCCATCGTGCGGTCGCCCCCGGCCGAGCTGCCGTTCGCAGACGCCGAGATCATCGCAGCGACGGTGGGCGCGGGCGACATCGACGTCTTCACCGACTTCCGCCCCGGGCCTGACGCGTTCACGCGTTTCATAGTGGTCCAGCGGGGCGAAGGCGCAGCGAACGCCGGTCGCCTGCTGCAGCAGCTGTTCGAGATCGAGACCTATCGCTTGCTCGCGCTGCTGGCCTTTCCCCTCGCCGGCGCGGCGTCCGTGCCGCTGGCGAAGCTTGAAGCGGATGCCGCGGCCGCCGCCGAGCAGGTGGCCGAAGAAGGCGGCGTGGACGCGGACCGCACCCTTCTGTCCAGGCTCGCGGCGCTGGCGGGCGAAGCGGAAGCGCTGGCCGGGGGCACGAGCTTCCGGTTCGCCGCCGCCCGCGCGTACCATGGCCTCGTGCAGGAGCGGATCGGCCAGTTGCATGAGCGCGCCATCGAAGGCCGCCCCACCATCGCCGAGTTCATGGAACGCCGGCTTGCGCCCGCCATGCGCACCTGCAACGCGGTGGCCGAACGCCAGCGCGACGTGATCGAGCGGATCGCGCGCACCACGCAGATGCTCAACACCCGCGTGGAAGTGGCCGCCGAGGCGACGAACGTCGGACTCCTGGCCTCCATGGACCGGCGCGCGCAGCAACAGTTACGCCTGCAGCAGACGGTGGAAGGCCTGTCGGTGGCGGCCATCGCCTACTACGCGCTGGGCCTTCTGAAGTTCGGCATCGAGGCGCTGGCGGAAGTCCTGCCTGGCCTCAACGCGACGGTGGCGACAGGCCTCGCCGCGCCGCTGGTGATCGTCGGCGTCTGGTACGTGCTCAAGCGCGTGCGCGCGCACCTCGCCGAGGACAAGACGCCGCCCTGATCTTCAAGCGAGCATGGCGGCGGCGAGACCATCGCCCGACAGCCACGCCGCCTCGACCCTTGGCCCCAGACGCCAGTCGCCGCAGGCGCCAAGTCCGCGCGCTGCATCCCACGCAAACGGCGTTCCCGCGGCGCGCGCCACCTGCGAGTAGCGCCAGCGATGTGTCTGGCTGAATAGGGGCGCAGGGGCTACGGGACACGTTGCGCGAAACGCCGACAGCAACACCGCGGCCACGTCCTCCGGCGCCGCTTCGAGATGCCGGCGCGACCACTCAGGCGTGGCGTGCACAACCCAGGCTTCCGGCCCTGGCCGGTCGCGCTTGGCCTGCTCGCAGGCGACCCAGGCCAGCACGTCGTGATCCGCAAACCGAGCGGCGCCGAAGGGCGCCTCGATGGAGGTCTCAAACGCAAACAGGCCGGCCCAGCAGGGCGCTGTCACGGCCGCGCGCGCCTCTGCCGCCATGTCTGCCGCCACCGGTTCAAGCAGCCCGACCGCCTGCTCCGCCGGCGCCGCCACCACCACCGCATCGAACGGCCCGGCTTCCTCCACCCCATCGTCCCGCGCCACAGCGATCCGCCACCCGGCGGCGGACCTGGTGATCCCCGAGACGCGCGAAGAGACCGCCACGTCCAGCCCCGATGCGAGGCCGCGGGCGAGCCCGCTCATGCCCGGCATGCCGATCCAGCGCGGCGGCGTTGCGTCGCGCGCCCCGCTTACGGGACGACAAGACCCATCCAGCTCCGCGATATCGGCGGCCCACCTCTGCGCCGCGCCCTGCGCGCCGAGCGCGTCCAGCACCGCAGCGAAGGCTGGATCGCGCGCCGTGATGTACTGCGCGCCGTGGTCGAACCGGATCTCGCCGCTGGGCGATACGATCCGGCGGGTCGCGAGACGCCCGCCCGGCGCCCGTCCCTTATCGAAGAGACGCACCGCCACCGAAGACGATGCAAGACGACGCGCGCAGGCAAGGCCCGCAACCCCCGCACCAATGATAGCCACCGACCGCTGTTTCATGCCGCCGGCATAGGCCGCGCGCCCCACCCTGCACAGGGACGCACTGACGCAGCAGCACCGCCCGCCGGCCCCGGCGCCACTGACGCATGGATGCGGGTGTTGAGGCCTGTGTGCGTGGCGACGTTCAGAAGTCGAACTCGGATTGCGAAGGCTTCCGGGCTGATCGGGCGCGGCGCTCGGTCGGAGGCAGGCCGGACTTCCGGCTGCCGTGCTTTTGCTGGATGGCGCGGGCGGCGGCGCGGAACGCGGGGCCCGTACGCACGCCATAGGCCTTTTCCCGCGCGACGCGGGCGGCGGCCTCGTGATCGACCAGCCGAACGGGGTAACTGTCGCCGAGACGGACGCCGCGCGCCGCGAGGAGATCGGCGGGCGCGCTCCACGGCTCGTGGATGAAATCGTCGGGAAGCGCCGACAGCTCCGGCGCCCAGCGACGGATGAAGACGCCGCCGGGATCCTGATCGCGGGACTGCTTCACGGGATTGTAGATGCGCACCACGTTCACGCCCGTCACGCCCGATTGCATCTGCGCCTGCGGATAGTGGATGCCCGGCTCAAAGTCCGTGAACTGGCGCGCGAGCGCCTGCGCCGGGCGGCGCCAGTCCTGCCAGAGATGATAGCTGGAGAACGCCATCACCATCGATCGCATGCGGAAGTTGAGCCAGCCGGTGCTGCGCAGACTGCGCATGCACGCATCGACGAAGGGAAAGCCCGTGCGCCCCTCAATCCACGCCGCCACCAGCGCTTCATGGTCAGGGCCGATGGGGCGCAACCCGGCATAGGCCTGATGGAGATCCCGCCGCTCGATCTCCGGTTCGTCCTCCAGTTTCTGGATGAAATGGCAATGCCAGTGCAGGCGCGACACGAACGACCCGACCGACTGGGCGAACGCTGCGTCCTCGGCCTGTCGCCAGCGCGCCTGCGCGCGCAGCGCCGCCTGATAGGTCTCGCGCATGGAAAGGCAGCCGAGCGCGAGATGCGCCGACACGCGCGAGCACGCGGCGGCTCCATCGAGCGGCGTCGACATAGCCTTGCGGTAGTGCCGGCCGCGCGTGGCGAGAAAACTCCGGAGCAGGGTCACGCCCTCCGCGCGGCCGCCCCGCTGGCGGTCCGGGCATGGATC
Organism: Alphaproteobacteria bacterium; assembly: GCA_027488965.1. Taxonomy (GTDB): domain Bacteria; phylum Pseudomonadota; class Alphaproteobacteria; order Caulobacterales; family Aquidulcibacteraceae; genus VFBF01. Next base: position 34,819 of record JAIYAO010000075.1, on the reverse strand, counting down.
GTCTTCCAACCCCAGACCGCCCGCATCCGGCAGATCGTGCGACACCAGCGATGCGGCGCGCAGGTGCGACGGCGCAGCCTGCGTCGGGGCCCGCATCGTCCGCTCCCATGTTTTCGCCCAGCCATCGCGGTCGCCGTGCGCGCGAAGCACGCCGTGCTGCCGATACTCGAGAAACGGCACGCCGGCCTTCCTCGCCCAGCGGCGGACCGCACGATCGCGCGCGTACGTCCACAGCAGTCCCGTCTCCTCGTGCGCGTGGAGGGCCGCGATCCCGTGCGCGGCATTGAGATCGTGCAGCACCGACACGGCCTCCCCCACCCGCACCACGAGACGCGCGCCACGCGCCTTCAAGGCTGTGTCGAGATCGGCCAGGCACTCCGCCAGAAAGGCATGGTGACGACCGGACATTTCAGGCTGGCGCCAAAGCTCGGGCTCCAGGATGTAGAGCGCGAGCACCGGCGCACCGCTCGACGCCGCCGCCTCGAGCGCTGCATGATCGTGCACCCGCAGGTCACGCTTGAACCATACGACGTGGATCACGCCCGGCCTGCAATGAGCTGGGGGATCTTCTCCCTGAGCTTGAAGAAACCCGCGGTGGCGTGCGGCCAGACGCGGGTGTCGAAGGGACGCTGAAGGCGGACGAGGCGCACGCGCGACGCCGCCAGGCGGGCCTCCAGCGCATCGAGCTCCCGGGCCACGGGACCGACCGGCGCGTACGCGGTGACCACCTCCTCCACACCGAGCCCGCCGGCCCACGCGACGATGTCGTCGCGGCCCAGTGTGGATGCTGTGGCGCCGAAGTGGGCCTGCGCGCGCGCAAGGCCGTCCGCGAGGGCGCCTGCACTGAAGCGGGCCGCGGCGATTCCTTCTCCCGCGACGCCGGGGAGGTTCAACGCGGCGCACGCGGCGACATCGGCGCGGACGGCCCAGCTTTCCGCGTGAAGATCCTCCTCGGTGAGCAGCAGCGCCACCCGCGGCGCCGACACGCTCCCGCCCGGCGGCGGCGGCATCGGCCGCGGCGTCGGCTCGTCCGCGGTTAGCGGTCCTGCGCTCTCGTTCAGCTGTCCTTCGGGATTGAAGCGTCCGAGGGTGTTCTGGTGGATGTTGGCGGCCCGCGCCACGTAGTGCTTGCCCACGGTGTGGAGGCCCGCAACCCAGCGCCACGACAACGTGTTCGACGCGGGATCGGCGTCGAGGAGATGGCGGTAGAAAAAGGCCGCGCCCAGCTGCCACGGCAGACGCAAGGTGAAAATCCAGATCGAGGCGAACCACATCCGTGTGTGGTTGTGCAGCCAGCCCGTCCCGACGAGTTCGGCCGCCCAGGCGTCGAAGCACGCGATGCCCGTCCGCCCCTCGATGGCCCGGCGCACAGCGTCACTGTTGGCCTCGGCACGCTCCAGCGCCCGCAGCGCATCGTCGAAGCGCGCGAGCACGCCGGGCCGCATTTCCAGCCAGCCCTTCCAGTAGCCGCGCCAGTACACTTCCTGCACGAACTTTTCCGCCGCGGCGAAATCGTGACGCGCCAGCACAGCGCCGATCACCTCCTCCTCCGTGATCAGCCGCCGGCGTATCCATGGCGACAGCGCCGAGACGTTGGAACGATCCCCCGGCCCGCGGTCCACGTTGCGATTCCGCGCATAGGCGCGCCCTGCGTGCGGCAGAAACGCCGCAAGCCGGGCAAGGCCGGCCGCCCGGGTCGGCGTCCAGTCCACCGTTGCGAGCGGGGCCGAGGGTTCGTCGATCGTATCGAATAGGCTCATGGCCGCTTTACGCTGGCGCGCACGAACCGGGTCAGATTGCTTCCGCCATGCTTGCGGCGGTCAGTTCTTCGGATTGAGGGGTGCTGGCAACCCTTGTCTCCCATGGCGCGCCCAAAGAGATTCGAACTCCTGACCCCCAGATTCGTAGTCTGGTGCTCTATCCAGCTGAGCTATGGGCGCGTTTAGGAGGGGCGTACATAACGTCGGGGGGCGGGCGTATCAAGCGATGGTTTCGCCCGGGATGCGATCAGGCGTCCGGCGCAAGATCCCGCCAGCAGGGCCAGTCCCCCACGGGGGTTGCGGCGAACACGCCGCGCGCCACGGCGCGGGCCAGCACGTCCGCGGCGGCCGCGCCCAGCTGGGCGATGTGGGCCGCGGCGGGCTCCGTGAGCGCACGGGCGCCGGTGGAGAGGACGAACACCACGTCCCCGTCGAACGGGGCGTGGGCCGGGCGGATCGCGCGGGCGAGGCCGTCCTGCGCCATCACGGCCACCCGGCGCGCCTGCGCGGGGGTGAGCGCCACGTCCGTGGCGACCACGGCGAGCGTGGTGTTGGCGCGTGGCGCGGGATTCACCTTGGCGAGGCCCCAGTCCATGGCCGCCACGCGCGCCCGCGGGGGCGGCGCGGCGCCGAACTCGTCCCCGATCTCGAACGGCCAGGCCCAGAACGCCCGCGATCCCGGCATCACCACCGACCCGAAACTGTTCACCGCCGCCAGCGCGCCCACCACCGCGCCGTCCTCCAGCACCAGCGATGCCGAGCCCTGGCCGCCCTTGAGCGCGCCGGCGCGGGCGCCTGTGCCTGCGCCCACGGACCCCTGCACCACCTCCGCCGAAACCGCCGCCAGTGCGGCTTTGGCGAGCCGGGCGTAGGGCGGGGTCTCGCCCCAGTCCTTGTCGCCGCCGTTGGCGAGATCGAAGAGGATGGCCGCCGGCACGATGGGTGCGGGCTTGAGCCCCGGCCCCACCACGTACCCCTTGCCTGCTGCGCCCAACGCCGCGGTCACGGCGTCGGCGGCGCCGAGGCCGTAAACGGACCCGCCGGCGAGCACGATGGCGTCGATGGCGTCCACCAGCGTGTCGGGGGCGAGCGCGTCCGTCTCCCGGGTGCCCGGCCCGCCGCCGCGCACATCCACCGCCGCCACGGCGCGACCGGGCGGCAGGATGACGGTGACGCCGGTGCGCACGGCAAGGTCCTCCGCACACCCCACGAGAAGGCCCGGCACGTCGGCGATGGTGTTGCGGGGGCCGGGACCCAGGCCGGGACCCGGCCCAGGACCTAGGGGGGTGGAGCGGGACGCGTCCGGGGCGGGTGGCTGGGTCATGGTCACTTTCCGTGGCGCCCGTGTATGCTTGACCCCCTTCCCCGCCGCAATGATCCCGAAAGTCGCCCCGCATGCACCGTCGTTCGCTCCTTGGCGTCATCCTGTCCGTCGCGCTCGCGGCCTGCGCGTCGGGCAGCCTCAGCTCCGCGCCTGCGCCTAAAGGGGAAGGCATGGTGGCGGCGGCCGATCCGCGTGCGGTGGAGGCGGGCCTTGAGATGCTGCGCCGCGGCGGTACGGCGACGGACGCGGCCATCGCCACGATGCTGGTGCTGGGGCTGGTGGAGCCGCAATCGGCGGGCGTGGGCGGCGGCGGCTTTCTCGTGGCCTACGACAAGCGCACCCGCGATCTCGCCGCCTACGACGGCCGCGAACAGGCGCCGGCGGGCGCCACGCCCGCCCTCTTCCTCGGGGCCGACGGCAAGCCGCTGGGTTATCGCGACGCGGTGCTGGGCGGGCTCTCCACCGGCGCGCCATCGCTGGTGGCGATGCTGGAGATGGCGCACCGCGAAAACGGCCGCCTGCCCTGGGCCGATCTCTTTGCGCCCGCCCTCCGGCTGGCCGACGAAGGCTTCGTGATCTCGCCGCGCATGGCGGCGCTGGTGGCGGGCGCCGCACGGCTCGGCGCGCTGAAGGACGATCCTGAAGCGCGCGCCTACTTCTTCGACGCCGCCGGCGCGCCGCTGACCGCGGGCACGCTGCGCACCAATCCCGCCTACGCCGCCACCTTGCGCGCGATCGCCCGCAGCGGCGCGCGCGCGCTGACGCAAGGCCCCATCGCCGACGACATCGTCGAGACCGTGCAGCGCGCGCCGCGCGGCGGCACGCTGTCCCTGGCGGACCTGCGCGCCGTCAAGCCGCGCAAGCTTGAACCCGTGTGCGGCGCCTATCGCGCCTACACCGTATGCGGGATGGGCCCGCCCAGTTCGGGCGGCGTCGCGGTACTCTCCATCCTCGGCCTCTACGAGCGCGCGCGCCCCGCGCCTGTGGGCGCCGCCGACGCCGACGACTGGAGCGCCTACCTCTGGGCAAGCCGCCTCGCCTACGCCGACCGCGACCACTATGTGGCCGACGATCAGGTCGTGCCCGTGCCCACCGCGGGCCTCACCGATCCGCGCTACCTCACGGCGCGCGCGAGCGAGATCGATCTTTCCAAGGCGCCGCTGCGCGTACAGCCGGGCGATCCGTCCATCACCGTGGGCGGCCCGTCCCTGCTCGACCGCTGGGGCCGCGACACGCCCGGAGACACGCCCGGCACCACGCACCTCTCGGTGATCGACGGCGACGGCAACGCGGTGGCGCTCACCGCCACCGTGGAAGGGCCGTTCGGGTCGCACCGCATGGCGGGCGGCTTCATGCTCAACAACCAGCTGACGGATTTCTCCTTCGCGCCGGAGAAGAACGGCAAGCCCGTGGCCAATGCGCCGGGCCCCCGCAAACGGCCGCGCTCCTCCATGGCGCCGACGATCATCCTCGACGCCAAGGGCGATCTCGCGGCCGTCATCGGCTCGCCCGGCGGCTCGGCGATCATCGGCTACGTGGCCAAGACCATCATCGGCGTGATCGACTGGAACCTCACCATGCAGCAGGCCATCGACCTGCCCAACCTCACCGCGCGCAGCGACACCGTACGCGCCGAGACCACGCGCATGGCGCCGGGCGTTGAGGCCGCACTCACCGCGCGCGGCTGGAAGATCGCGCCCACCGGCGCCACGGAAGCCAGCGGCCTGCACGGCTTCCGCGTGACGCCGCAGGGCCTCGACGGCGGTGCAGATCCGCGGCGTGAAGGCGTGGCGCGGGGGACGGGGCGGTAAGGCGCGCCGTTCGCCCCGACCGCCGGCGGTACAGGCCGGCTCTGCTCTTCGGCGCACCACCGCGCCGCTGCCGAAACGGGGCCTGGGGCGTGCACACCCAGGTGTGCATCTCACGCCCCTCGCAGCACGACCCTGAACACCGAGCCCTCCGGCCCGCCCGCCTCCAGCGTCACGTCCCCGCCCTGCGCACGGGCGAGTTCGCGGGAGATGGCGAGGCCCAATCCGACCCCGCTGTCGCGCTGGGCGGTGGCGAAGGGCTGAAACAGTCTCTCGCGCACGTCCGCGGAGATGCCGGGGCCCTTGTCCGCGATGTCGAGCAGGACCATGCCGTCCGCCACGCGCGCCGCAGCGGCGATGGCGGCGCCGTCGCGGCCGCGCTGCGCCTCAGCGGCGTTGCGCAGGAGATTGACGAGGATGCGATGCAGCGCGTCGGGATCGGCGCGCACGGGGAAGGCGTCGGCGCCGTTCGTCCACGCCACCGACGGATGGCGCGCGAGCGCATCGGCCGCCGCCTCCTCCAGCGCCTCGCGCACATCCACCGTCTGCAGTACGGGCCTGGGCTCATCGGCCTTCCCGAAGCGCAGCGCCGCCTCCGCCAGCGCGGCGGCGCGCGCGATGGCGCGCTCCAGCCGCGGCGCAGACTGCCGCACCATCGGATCGTCGCTGCCGGCGAGGCGGTCGCTCACCAGTTGCGCGGCGGCGAGGCTGTTGCGCAGGTCGTGCGCGATCTTCGCCACTGCAGCGCCGAGGCCCGCAAGCCGCTCCCGCTGGCGCAGCGCCGTGCGCACCTCCTCCCCCATCAGCGTCAGCGCCTGGCCGGCGCGCGCGAGTTCATCGTCGCCATGCGATTCCGGGATCGCGACGGAGACGTCCTGCGGGCGCTTGCCGAACGCCACGATGGCCCCGGTGAGCCGGCGGATGCGGCGGACCACGAACACAAGCAGCGCGCCATAGAGGATCACGCCCACCAGCGCCGAGACCACCAGCGTCTCCAGGAACGCACGCTTGGCGAAGGCGGTGATCTCCGTCTGCAGCTCCGCCTCGCTGGCGATCACGTCGATGAAGCGGCCGCCGCCCAGCGTGGGGTTGGCGAGCACGCGCACGAAACGCTCGCGCGGGGCCGCCAGCGCGCGCACGCCGTCCACCATCGCCGCCACCGCACGCGGCTGGCGCAGGTCCACGGTGCGGATGTCGGCGTCGGGCGGCACGTCGGCGGCCAGCGCCAGCACGCGCGCATCGGCGCGGTAGAGCGTCACCGCCACGATCCGGGCGTTGGCGAGGAGTTCCTGCTCCAGCGATGCAGATACGCGCGCCTGGCCTGCGGCCTCGGAGGCCAGCGCGGCAGTCTGCGCGGCGCCGACGCGACGGGCGAGCCAGGAATCGTGGAACGCGCCGAGCGAGGGACCGAGCAGCAGCACGTCCGCGGCGATCACCACCGCGATGGAGAGGGCGAGCATCTGCCCCGCAAGGCCGCCGAAGAAGCGGCCCGCACGCGCGCGCATGTGGGTGAACAGGCCGGCCAGCTCCATCGCAGGTCTTGTCGCCGATGGGGGCCGCGATCTCAAGGCGGATGGTTAGGGCGGATGGTTAGGGCAGAAGGTTAAGCAGGCCCACCAGCCGGCGCGTACCCGCGCTGAACAGGATGGGCGTGTAGAAGGCGCTTGCGGTGCGCTTGGCGATCTCGCCCCGCGTGGGATACGGGGCGACCACATTGGTGAGCGCGCGCAGCTTGAGGCCGTTGGCCATGGCGAGCGCCACGATCTGGATGAGATCGCCGGCGCCGGTTCCCACGATGGTGGCGCCGAGGATCTTCGCGCCCGGGCCGATCATGTAGCGGGCAAAGCCTGCCGTGTCGCGCTCGGCCTGGGCGCGGTCGTTCTCGTGGAAATGGCTGGTGGTGATCTTCACCTTGTCGCCGTGCGCGGCGCGCGCGGCCTCCTCCGTCATGCCGATGCGCGCGAGTTCGGGGGCCGCGTACACGCATGCCGGGATCGGCGGCGCATCCGCGCGGGTGGCGGCCTTGAACAAGACCGAGCGCACGAAGGCGCTGGCGTGCCAGCCGGCCACGTGCGTGAGCTGCTCGCGGCCCGCGATGTCGCCCACGGCCCACACGCGGGGATTGGAGGTGGAGCGCAGGAACGCATCGATGCTGACGCCCTTGCGGTCGTAGGCGACGTTGCCCTTCTCCGGGTCGAGGCCGTCGGTGTTCACCGTGCGCCCGACGGCGACCAGAAGGTGCGAGCCGGTGACGGTGTCGCCGGACTCCAGCGTCACCACGATGGCGCCGGGGCTGCCGGACACCCGCGCGGCCTTCGCGCCGATGCGGAACGCCACGCCTTCGCCTTTCAGCGCAGCGACCACGAGATCGGCGGCCTCGCGGTCGAAGCCGGCGAGGGGCGCCGCCGCCTCGATCACCTCCACCTCGGCGCCGAGCCGGCGGAAGGCCTGCGCCATCTCGATGCCGATGGCGCCGGCGCCGAGGATCACGAGGCGCTTCGGAAATTCCGGCGCGGTGAAGATGGTCTCGTTGGTGAAGAAGGGCGTCTCGGCGAGGCCCGGGATCGGCGGCACGGCGGCGCGGGCGCCGGCGGCGATGACGATGCGGCGCGCGCGCACGCGCACGGAGTCGCTCTCCAGCACGCGGGGGGCCGTGAAGCGCGCGTGTTCGCGCACCACGGTGCAGCCGAGGCCTTCGAACCGCTCCTGGCTGTCGATGGGGGCGATGGTTTCGATGACGCCGGCGATGTGGGCCTTCACGGCGGCCCAGTCGATGACGGGCTCCGCGCTGGCCACGCCGAACTTCGACGCCGTGCGGAACGCCTGCGCGCGCCCGCCCGCCGCCAGCAGCGCCTTGGACGGCACGCAGCCGTAGTTGAGGCAGTCCCCGCCCATCTCGCCGCGCTCGAACAGCACGACCTTGAGGCCAAGCTGCGCCGCGCCCGCCGCCACCGACAGTCCGCCGGAGCCCGCACCGATCACGGCGATGTCGGCGGTGAGATCGCGCTTCGTCATGCGGGCTTCCGGGTGCGCAGGCGCTTGATGAGCGCAGGCGCCAGCGACACCGCCGCGAGCGCAAAGAAGGCCGGCAGCAGCGGCTGCACGAAGCCGGCGATGTCGGGTTCGCGGCCGCTGTCGAACGCAGCGCCGAGGCCCGATCCGATCAGCGTGTAGGCGATCACGCCGGGGATGATGCCGAGGCACGTGGCGATGACGAAGTCCCGCAGGTTCGCGCCCAGCAGCGCGGGCGCAATGTTGGACACAGGATACGGCACGACCGGCAGGAACCGCATGGTCAGCATGTAGCTGAAGGGATTTTCCTGGAAGCCCGCCTCAAGCTTCTTGAGGAACGGGCCCGCGCGCCGGCGCAGCGGCTCCCCCAGCGCCGTGCGCGCCGCGAGGAAGAGGCACGTGGCCCCTGCCGTGGCGCCCACCACGGTGAGCGCCGCGCCGCCTGCGAGGCCGAAGAGAAAGCCCCCCGCGATGGTCACCCACAGCGCGCCGGGGACCATGAGCATCGTGAACAGCATGTAGACGCCCACGTACGCCAGTGCGGCGATCACGGGTTGGCCGGCGACGAACGACGACAGCGTCTCCCGCTGCGCCCGCAGTTGCTCAAACGACAGGTACCTGTACACGCCCGACGCAAACACCGCCGCGATCCCCAGCGCGATCAGCGCCAGCGGCAGGAAGCGCGCGAGGCCGCCTTTCCGCGGGGCCGTCTGTTCCACGGTCATTGCCGCTCCGTTCCGTTGAGGCTCCAGTCGTAGCCGTAGCCTGCCACGCGCGTCGATGCACGGATTTGCGCGGCGAGCGCGGGCGGCGCGTAGCGGGCGAGGTGGGCGCGCAGGGCCGCTGCATCGCCGAAGTCGCCCGCGTACCACTTGTAGATCGTCGACAGGCGCAGGCCCTGCGGCGTGACCTGCACCCCGCGCGGGTGGCCGATGTAGGCGCGCGCCGCTGCGTCAAGGTCCGCCTCCAGCGTGGCGCCGCGGAAGGCGCGGGTGCGCAGGTTGGGGCAACCGATGGAGGCGCAGTTGAGCGCATAGTGCACGCGCGGATCGGCGAAGGTGGGGCGCATCACGGCGTTCTCGATCTCGTCGAGCGAAAGCCTTTTGCCCTCCACCGTCACCCGTTTCGTCTGCCAAGGGCCGATCAAGCCCTTCAGCCCCCCGCCCTCGCTGCGGATGTCGCGGATGGAGCGCACGGGGTAGCGGGCGAGGATCACCTCCACCGTGACCGCATTGTAGAGGTTGGCCCAGTAGGCGAACGCATCGGCCCGCGGCAGCGCGGACGGGCGCTCGCCCTGCAGCGCGGCGACGTAGGCGGTGAGCGCCGCGCGGTCGGGCGCGCTGGCCTTCCAGGCGGCGTAGTCCACCCGGTTGACCCCGTCGGCGCTCTCGCGGACGTAGCGGGAGAGCAATGTGTCCCACGGCGCGTGGTCGGCCGCGGCGGCGGGGTGTGCGACCGTGAGACCGGCGACACAGGCGAGAATGGCGAACAGGATGCGCATGGGACCTCCGTCACCCTATACGGCGCGGGGGCGCCGTTAGTTGCGGGTCCGCAGCCTGCCGGGAGGGAGATCATGCGACGGCTTCTGAAGTTTCTCCACACCCTGGCGGCGGTGGGGCTGACGGGCGGGGCCGCGGCGCTGGCGGTGGTGCTGTTGCTGGCGCCGGCATCGGCCGAGGCGCCGGGGTACGCGCCGATGCTGGTGGCCGCATCCAAGATCGCCGCTTGGATCATCGGCCCCTCCATGGCGCTGACGGTGGCCACGGGCCTGCTGGCGATGGTGGCGACGCCCGCCTACCAGGACGCCGGCTGGGTGTGGGCCAAGGCGGCCACCGGCATCCTCATCCTCGAAGGCGGCCTGCATGTGCTGGGCCCGCTGCAGCAGGAAGCCAAACGCGCCGCCGCCGCGCTGGCCAGTGACGGCGCCGACGCCGCGAACGCAGCGCGGCTGTACGAGGCGGAGGTGAACACGCTGTGGCTGCTGCTGGCGGTGTCCGTGGCGAACATCGCGCTGGGCGTGTGGCGGCCAAGGTTTCCGCAGTATCCGGTGTGAGGGTGGCCTTGCGCGCATCATGTTCCCCGGATGCCATGTTTGCAGTATGATTTCAGGCTGGCGGGGCAGATCGGGGGTAGGCGATGGAAGGGCTTCAGACGGTTGCGCAGGCCGACATATTCACGGAACCCTTCCTGCTCGTGGCGCTCGGAGCGTGGGCGGCGATCTCGCTGGGCTTCCTTGGGCAGGTATACGACAAAGTCACCTACACCACACGGCTGCTGTTATCGATCGGCGTGCTCGCCCACATCGCGGGTACGCTCGCCCTCTGGGCGTGGGCGTTCCTCGACCGCCAGAAGATTCAGGCAGACGTGCTTGCGTTTGTAGGCATTGTCCTGCCCGTCGCGGGTTTGATCGCGTTCGCCATTGGACTGCTGCGGCCGAAATAGCCCTCACTGCTTGGGTGGATTTTGCGGCGTCGATGCGTTTGCGCGGCCTACAACCACTCCTGACAGGCGCAGCAGGAACGCATTGGCCGCGTTGAGAGCCGCCATGGCGAACGGCTGGGCCGGCTGTGACGGATTCGACTGTAGCGGGGCTGCTTGTGCACCCGGCGAGCCAGACGCTTCGGACGAGTCGGCGGATACACCCATCGGCTGAACGCGCGCGCGCTGACGGCGCGCGCGTTCGGCTTCAAGAAACTCGATGTTTTGCTCCAGTTCAACCACGCGCCGCAACGACTCCGCGACCCATTCCACTGTCGTTCGCAAGCGCGCGCGCGTGCGCGCGTCGAGTCGGGCAGGCTCAACTTCTGCAAATCCGCTAAGGTCTCTTTCCGCTACCCTGACAGCGGCGCGCATGGCTTGCAGGTATTGCCTTCCGTTCTTTATGCAGATTTCCAATCCGGTATCGGACGCGTCCGGGCAAAGACGCTTTAGTTCGGCCTGTTGCGCCGCTTGCAGCGCTGCTGAGCTTGCCGCGATTTCTGCAACGTCAGTGTTTCCGGTCTGTTGAACAACCGGAGTCGCTGTCGCCACGTTTTGCGATGCAACCGATACACCCGATGCGCTCTGCAAAGTGGAAGCCGCCTGCGACCTCCACCTAGACAGCAAGTACTGCCGGTAAATCTCATCATTCGCGTTGCTCGAGGCGGACGCCAACGCGAGCTGGCCCAATAGAAGGTCGGAACCCAATGGGTCAGGGCTACCTGAGCGCGGCCGAAGGGATGGAATAAGGCCAGCGGAGAGCGAACTGATGCGAAGGGCCGCTTCGACGAGTTGGCGTTCGCGTGCGCAAACGCCGAAGCCTGAGGCCGGATCCGTGCACTCGCCTGTATCGACCTGCTCTTCGCCACCTTGAGGAGCTGGATCGCCGGCTGCCTGCGCCGATGCAGTCGGGGTCCCCAGCCACACTGCCACCGGCAGCGCCAGATACATGAGTGACCGCACAATCCCCTCCATCGACCGGCGCGAAATGACTAACAGATCGGCGCACCTCGAAAAAGTAGAACATCGTCGTCGATCCCCCCAAACTTGACGCGCGCCCCCTCCCTCGTGTATCCGCCGCCGCTCTTGTTTCTGAAGGACGCGCCCCGTGGCCACCAAACGGACCTATCAGCCCAGCCGGCTTGTGCGCAAACGCCGCCACGGCTTCCGCTCGCGCATGGCCACGGCCGGCGGCCAGAAGGTGCTGGCGCGTCGGCGCGCCAAGGGCCGCAAGCGGCTGTCGGCCTAGTCGGCCCGCTGACGGCTCCGCTTCCGCCGCTCGCCCGGCTCACCAAGCGCGCGCAGTTCCAGTACGTCCAGAAAGGTGAACGCCGCGGGCGGCCCACGCTCGCCGCGCAGGCGCGCCGGCGTGCGCCCGAGGACGATCCCGCGGGCCCGCCCCGCGTGGGCTTCACCGCCACCAAGAAGATGGGCAACGCGGTCGCCCGCAACCGCGCCAAGCGCCGGCTGCGCGAGGCGGCGCGGCGATTGGTCCCGATCCATGGGCTGGCGGGGGTGGACTATGTGTTCCTGGCGCGCGAGACCACCGGCACGGCCCCGTGGGCGGCGCTGCTTGACGATATGAAAGACGCATTGTTAAGGCTCGCCGCCGCCCTGCAGCCGCCGCCCTGACGCGTGCGTTCCGCGCACCATCTCCCAAGGACCCCCACCATGACCCGCGGCCCGGAGGATACCTCCAACCGGAACATGATCTTGGCGATCGTGATTTCGATGGCGATCTTCCTCCCCTACCAGTTCTTCGTGCTCGACCCGATGCAGCGCGAGCAGAAGGCCGCGATCCTGGCCGAGCGCGCGGCGAAGGCGAAAGCCGCGGGCGTGGCCACGACGCCCGGGGGCCCGGTGGGCGCCGCCGCAGGCCCCGTGCCGCGCGCCGCAGCCGTGAGCGTGAGCCCCCGCGTGCGCTTCGACGCGCCGGGCGTGGACGGGTCCATCGCGCTCGACGGCGGGCGCATCGACGATCTCTCCCTCAAGCGCTACCGCCAGACCGTGGAGCCGGGCAGCCCCGAGGTGGTGTTCCTCAACCCGGAGGCCGCCCAGGGCGCCACCTACGGCGTGTTCGGCTGGACCGACGACGCCGGCGCCGTCGACATCATCCCGCGCTGGAGCGCGGCCGACGGCGCGGTGCTCACGCAGGCTACGCCGCTCACGCTCACCTACGACACCGGCGACGGTCTGGTGTTCACCCGCACGGTGACGGTGGACGACAACTACCTCTTCACGGTGACCGACGCGGTCGCCAACAGCAGCGACACCCCGCGCATGCTGCGCAACTACGGCGCGGTGCGCCGCCACGGCCTGCCGGCCGATCTGGTGAACTACCAGACGCTGCACGAGGGCTTCACCGGCGTCATCGGCGGGCAACTCTACGAACTGGACTACAAGCCCGCCGAGAAGGGCCGCGGCCAGGACGCCGAGAAGCTGCTGGCGGGCGTGCCCAGCACCGGCGGCTGGCTGGGCATCACCGACAAGTACTGGCTCGCCGCCGTCATCCCCGACCGCGCCGCCCAGGTGACGGCCCGCTACACCGCGCGTCCCGGCCCCGACGGGCGCACGCTCTACGAGGCCGGCTACATCGGCGCGCCGGTGACGATCCCCGCCAACGGCCAGGCGCAGGTGACGCAGCACTTCTTCGCCGGCGCCAAGCGCGTGGAGCTGTTGAAGGCCTACCAGACCCAGATCGGGGCCCAGGACCTCGACAAGGCGGTGGACTGGGGCAACTTCTGGTTCTTCACTCGGCCGTTCTTCGACGTGATGAACTTCTTCTACAAGCTGGTCGGCAACTTCGGCATCGCGATCATGCTGACGACGGTGGCGGTGAAGGCGCTTCTGTTCCCCATCGCGTACAACTCGTACAAGACGATGTCGAAGATGCAGAAGCTGCAGCCGAAGCTGAAGGAGCTGCAGGCGCGCATGGGCGCCGACCAGCAGAAGCTGCAGCAGGAGATGATCAAGCTCTACGCGGCCGAGAAGGTGAACCCCGTCACCGGCTGTCTGCCGATCCTGCTGCAGATCCCGGTGTTCTACGCGCTCTACAAGGTGCTGCTCGTCACCATCGAGATGCGCCACCAGCCGTTCCTCGGCTACATCAAGGATCTCGCCGCACCCGATCCCACGTCGTGGATCAACCTGTTCGGCATCCTGCCGTTCGATGCGCCCACGCAGATCCCCGTGCTGGGCTTCCTCATCGCGGTGGGCCTCATGCCCGTGCTCTACGGCGCCTCCATGTGGGCGGTGACGGCCATCAGCCCGCAGCAGATGACCGACCCGATCCAGAAGCGCATCTTCCAGCTGATGCCCATCCTGTTCACCTTCATGTTCGCGGGCTTCGCCGTGGGCATGGTGATCTACTGGGTGTGGTCCAACGTGCTGACCTTCGCCCAGCAGTACGCGATCATGCGCTCGCAAGGGGTGGAGACGGGCCTCGACAAATGGCTGGCGAAAATCATGAAGAAGGACGCGCCCGCGGCGGCGGAGTGAGGATCGTCCTTCCTCCGGGGCGTCGCGGGGCGCGACGAACCCGGAGACCAGGCGCGCCTGCGATGCAGGACCACGCGGCGAGGGCGGGGCCATGACTGAAGACTTCACCGCCGACGACCTCGAAGCCGGCCGCCTGCTGTTCGCGGGGCCAGTGACGTTCGAGCTCGGCGTGGTGGCGATGGGCTCCCTGCCCGACGCCACGTTGCCGGAAGTGGCGTTCGCGGGCCGCTCCAACGTGGGCAAGTCCTCCCTCATCAACGCGCTGACCAACCGCCATGGCCTCGCGCGCGCCTCAGGCGAGCCCGGGCGCACGCGCGAACTCAACTTCTTCCTGCTGGGCGACCGCGCGCGGCTGGTGGACATGCCGGGCTACGGCTACGCGAAGGCCGGCAAGGCCGACATCGAGCGCTGGAGCAAGCTGGTGCGCGACTATCTGCGCGGCCGGCCCGGCCTCACCCGCGTGTTCCTGCTGGTGGATGCGCGCCACGGCCTGAAGGACAACGACCGCGCCGTGATGGACATGCTGGACACCTCCGCGGTGGTCTATCAGGTGGCGCTGACGAAGACCGACAAGCTCACCCGCGCCGAGCGCGCGGGGCTTGTGGGCGCGGCGGAGAAGGAACTGGTGAAGCGCCCCGCCGCGCACCCCCGCGTGCTGCCCGTCTCCGCGCAGGACCTCACCGGCATCCCGGAACTGCGCGCCGAAATCGCCCTGCTGGCGGGAAAAATGGGGGGATAGCGGGGGCCGCTATCCACGGATCGCCAAAGATTCGCTGCAAGGAGCGCGGGCCTCCGGCCCGCATCTTTCGCCCGTCGTTGCTGCAGAAACGCCCCATGCGGGCCGGAGGCCTGCGCGCCCCTTCGCCCCAAAATGCTTGTCCCCAATCCGGGGGGTGAACCCCCCGTGTCATGCTCCGGCCCATGACACACGCAGGCATCACTCTTGAGGACGGCTTCACCGCGCTGCGCGACATGCGGGCGCGGATCGAAGACAGCTTCGCGCAGTTCGGCGAGGCCGGGCGCTTCTGGCTGCTGTCCTGGCTGCGCCCGGCGGAGCATCTGGCGCGGCTGCTGCTGTTCGTGATGGCGCGCGCGCTGACCCTGCCGCCGCTGCGGCGCCGACCGAAGCCGCGCAGCTCGACGCGCATGTCCACCTGCGGCTTCCGCTTCGCCCTTTCGGCGTCGCGCGGATCGCGCAGAGAATGGCGCCTGCGCCGCAGTGCGCGCGTGCGTCCGCTCCGCGTGATCGACGCGTTCGCCGCGTGCTTCCGCGACCGCGAGACGGAACGGCGCCTCGCCGAGGAACGCCGCGCGCGGGCCGCGACCGCGCGTACGCAGCGGCCGGCGCTTCCGCCGCCGCGCCCGCCATTTCCGCCGCGTCCGCTCCGCGAACGCCTCGCGGCGCTGGCGCGCGTGCTGGCCGCGCCGGAGCGCCTGGCGCGGCGCATTGCGCGGCGGTTGTCGCCGGCGGCGACGCGCCGTCTCCTCGCCCCCGCCCGGCTCACCGGACATACGCCGTGCGCCCGCGTGACGCTGCACATCCACCACGTGGCGTGGGCGATCGCGTTTCCGGATTCGAGCTGATGGCGCCCGCTGCACGCCCGTATCTTCGCCGACGCGCTTCGCGGCGGGCGCCGACGCACGCCTGCAGGGCCCCCATCCCCGCCTGCGGCGGGACTTCCCCCGTTGCACGGGGGAAGAAAAGCACCAGCGCCTGTTTCTTCCCCCGTGAAACGGGGGAAGTCCCCGCGGCACGCGGGGGATGGGGGCCAGGCGTTCGCGATTTCGCCCCCGCCTGCTACACCACCAGAAAACAGGAGGACCCCATGGGACGGCTTCACGGCAAGACCGCCTTCATCACCGGCGCGGCGCAGGGCCTCGGCGAAGCGACGGCGCGGATGTTCGCCCGCGAGGGTGCGGCGGTGGCGCTGTCGGACGTGCAGATCGACAAGGCGCGCGCCGCGGCGGCGGCCGCGGCGGAAGGCGGACGGGCCTTCGCCTACGAACACGACGTGCGCGATCCCGCGCGCTGGCCGCAGGTGCTGGCAGAGGCCGCGGAGGCCATGGGCGGGCTCAACATCCTCGTCAATAACGCCGGCGTCGGCGGCAACGGCAGCGTGGAGGAGGAGACGTTCGAGAACTGGAAGCGCGTGATGGAGATCGATCTCGATAGCGTCTTCCTCGGCTGCAAGCACGCGATGCCGCTGATGCGCGCAAGCGGCGCCCCCGGCGCCATCGTCAACATCAGCTCCATCGCGGGGCTCATCGCCTCGCACAACTATGCCGCCTACAACGCAGCGAAGGCGGGCGTGTGGCTCCTGTCGAAATCGGTGGCGCTGCACGGCGCGCGGATGACGCCGCAGATCCGCTGCAACTCCGTGCATCCCACCTTCATCGACACCCCGATCCTCGATCCGCTGAAGGCGCGGTTCGGCGAGGACGAGGCGCGGCGCAAACTGTCGAAGCAGGTGCCGCTGGGCCGGCTCGGCCGCCCGGAGGACGTGGCCTACATGGTGCTGTTCCTCGCCAGCGACGAGGCGAACTTCGTCACCGGCGCGGAGTTCAAGGTCGACGGCGGCATTTCGGCGATGTGAGGGTATCGGAGACCGCGACGCCGCGGTCTTCATGAGACGCGAGAGAGGACCAGACCGATGCAAGGCAATGTTCGCTGGATCGCCTTCGGCGTGGTGGCGCTGATCGTGGTGGGGTTCCTGGCGCTGGTGGCGCCGCAGACCATGCCGGGCGCCGCCACCGCAGAGCGGCGCGCCGCACAGCAGAAGCTCGCCGCCAAGGTGATCGACTGCACGCCCAACCCCTACTTCGAGAAGGCGCGCGGCCTCGGCTCCGACTGGCAGTTCCTGCGCGCCACCAACGACGGCGGCAAGGTGGAGTTCAATCCTTTCGTCATCGACTGCAATCCGCAGACCGGCGAACGCGACATCCCCATCCAGATCACGCACCTGCGCGCGGACCAGAAGGTCGTGGAGGACGCCACCACGATCCAGACCATCACCTTCACCCGCGAACGTTTCCTCTACCGGATCGACTGCGTGAACCGGCAGTTCGCGCTGCTGGAGCGCCAGTGGATGGGCGACGGCGCCGACCAGGTGGCGCACCGGGAAGTGACGGAGACCGCCGCGACCGGGCTGCGCCCCATCGAGGCCGGCGGCATCGTCGATGCGCTCATCGGCCCGGCCTGCAGCACGGGAAAACTTTAGCGGCGCTCGGTGATCATCACGTTGGTGATCAGCACCCGCACCCCGCCTTGCCCCATGGTCCGGTCCATGGCGGTCTGGGCGAGGGCGGAGAGCTGGTCGGGATCGGGGGGGCTGCCGGGGCGCACGCGGGTCAGCGCGAAATCCGCCACGGTGGCGCGCATCGCGTCCATCAGGCGGGGCCGCATGGCGATGGCGCGGGTCCGCAGCCGGGCGTCGGGAATGTCGAGGCCGAACTCCACCGCCATCATCCCGCCGATGCCCCGCCCCGAGGACGTCGCCGAGGTGATCGAGGGTAAAGGAACGTACGACGGCGCGCTCGACAACCGCGTCGAGCCTTTGCCGGCGTCCGTCTGGGGTGCCGCCCCCTCCGCGAATGCGACGGGGCCGCACACGAGAGGGCTGGCCAGAAGCGCGCACGCGGCGGCGGCGAAACGGAGAGCGGTCATGGACCGGCGTTCTCCACGCGCCCGGCTAACGCTTCATGAACGCCGCTTGCGCGCCTTGCCGGCCGGGCCGAGCGGGCCCACCTCGCCGTCGAACATGGCGCGCAGGTCGACGGTGGCGCGCACGCCGAGATCGTCGAAGTGCATCTCCAGCCAGGCCGCGCACGACGTGCGTCCGATCTCGAACAGGCTCTCGAAGAACGCGAGATCGGTGTTCAGCTTCGCCCCTGCCCCGAGCGGCAGGAGCGCTTCGTCGTCCGAGACCACGTGCACGAGCATCCGCCCGTACCGATCCTCTTCGAGGCGGCCCTCGTCGAGCAGGCGCGTCACGAACTCGATCGCCCGCAGCTCCCGCAGGAGGCTGGCGTTGAAGGTGATCTCGTTCACCCGGGCCGCAATATCGGTGGCGGTCCGCGGCGCGCCGGGCCGCTCGATGGGATTGATCTGCACGATCACGATGTCGCGCGAGCTGGGATGGCCGAACAGCGGAAACAGCGGCGGATTGCCCATGAAGCCGCCGTCCCAGTAATGCGCCCCGTCGATCTCCACCGCCTGGAACACCTGCGGCAGGCACGCCGACGCCAGCACATGCCGGGCGGTCAGCTCCGCGTTGGTGAACACCCGCACGCGCCCGGTCTCCACTTTCGTGGCGGCCACGTAGAGCTGGATCGCGGTGCACGCTTGCACGCGATCGAAATCGACCAGCTCTTCCAGCACGTCGCCCACGGGATTGAGATTGAGCGGGTTGGAATCGTAGGGGCTGGTGGCGCCGGCGAGCGCGCTCCACCAGGCGGTCCACTGGCCCGACAGCGCCTCGCCCCACGGCCCCATCGACGCCAGCATCATCGCCTGCAGCGGCGTGCGCCGGTAGGGATTGCTCTCGCCGGCCTTCGCGATGCCCGCCCAGAATGTGCGCAGCGCTGCGCGCGCGCCGTCGGCGCCGCCGGCCGCAAACCCGTCGCACAGCACCACTGCGTTCATAGCGCCGGCGGACGCGCCGGAGACCGCGCCTATGTCGAGACGTCCGTCTTCGAGAATCCGGTCCAGCACGCCCCAGGTGTAGGCGCCCAGCGCGCCCCCGCCCTGCAAGGCGAGATGAATCGCCTTCTTCTGCGTCACTGTACGGTCCAGCCGCCGTCCAGCGAGATGGCGGCGCCGTTGAACTGGTTGGCGGCCTCGCTTGTGAGGAACACCGTCAGCGCCGCGATGTCCTCGACCTTGACGAACTCCTTCGTGGGCTGGGCCGCGAGCAGCACGTCGTTGATGACCTGCTCGCGCGTCATGCCGCGCGCTTTCATCGTGTCGGGGATCTGGCCCTCCACGAGCGGCGTCAGCACGTATCCCGGGCAGATGGCGTTGCAGCGCACGCCGTCCTTTGCGCCTTCGAGCGCCACCGTCTTGGTGAGGCCCAGCACGCCGTGCTTGGCCGCCACGTATGCGCCCTTGAACGGCGAGGCGACGAGGCCGTGCGCGGATGCGATGTTGACGATGCGCCCCCACTTGCGGGCCTTCATGCCGGCAAAGGCGGCCCGGATCGTCCAGAAGGACGACGACAGGTTCAGCGCGATGATCTGGTCCCACTTCTCCAGCGGGAAATCCTCGATGGGCGACACGTGCTGGATGCCGGCGTTGTTGACGAGGACATCCACCTGACCGAACGCCGCCTCCGCGCGGGTCACGAGGCCCATGGCGTCCTCCGCCTTCATGAGGTTCGCCCCGTCGTAGCGGACCTCCACGCCCGTCTCTGCGGCCAGGTCGCTGCGGATCTTCTCGATGGCGGCCGCGTCGCCGAAGCCGTTGAGCGTCACGTCCATGCCCGCCCGGGCCAGCGCCTGCGCAATGCCGAGCCCGATCCCGCTGGTCGATCCCGTCACGACCGCCGCCTTGCGCGCCCCCATGGGAGCCTCCTCGTCCGAACTGCGTCACTTGACGCCCATGCGCCCGGGGGGATAACCCCGCGCGACCCGAAAGGTTGGCGCCATGTATTTCGCAGAGATTCAAGCCTTCATTTCGGGCTTCCCGCAATTCATGATGCAGCTGGGCGTGGCGCTCGGGCTGTTCGTTTTCGGGCTGACGACCTACGTCCTGCTGACCCCGCACAAGGAGCTCGCGCTCATCCGCGACGGCAACGCCTCGGCGGCGCTGGCGTTCGGCGCGGTGGTGGTGGGCCTTGCGATCCCGCTGGGCGCGTGTCTCGCCCACAGTCTTTCGTTGATCGACCTGCTGGTCTGGGGCGTGGTCACGCTGCTCGTGCAGCTTGTGGTCTTCCGCGTCACGGACATATTCCTCCGCGGTCTGCCGCGACGGATCGCGGAAGGGGATGTGGCGGCGGCGATCTTTCTCATGTCCGTGAAACTGGGCGTGGGGATCATTCTTGCCGGCGCGCTCAGCGACCCCTCGCTGAGCATGTTCCGCGCGGCCTCCCTGGGCGCGCAAAGCTTCGGATGAGTTGATGCGCATTCCCGACTGGCTGATCTACATTGCGGTCATCGGGGCGATCGTATGGGTCCTGTTCCGGCTCGATGACCCCGCCGACCAGGCCCCCCCGGCGATGCCGGGATCCGAAGCCATCGGGCCGGTGCTGCCGCCGGCCTCCGTGTTCGATCCCGAAGTGCTGGTGGAGGTGGGCCCGCAGCAATCGGGTGTCGGCACCGCCTTCGCCATCGACGAGACCGGCTGGTGGCTCACCGCCCGCCACGTGGTGGCCGACTGCAAGGACGTGGGCATCATCGTCGGCCGCCGCGCGGCGGCCCGGGTGACCACCGTCCGTCCCGCCCCCTTCGCCGACATCGCCTTGCTCAAGACCGAACGCGCGCCGGAGGCGCTGGCCCTCGACACCGCGGAAGACAAGCTACGCTTCGGCCAGCTGGCCTATCATGTGGGCTTCCCGCAGGGCCGTCAGGGCGAGGCCGTCTCCCGCCTCTACCGCCGCGAGAAACTCGTGGCCCGGGGCCGCTACGACAACGAGGAGCCGGTGCTGGCCTGGGCGGAGCTTGGCCGGACGCGGGGCCTGAACGGGAGCCTTGCGGGCATGAGCGGCGGGCCCGTCTTCGACGAGAAGGGCAACGTCATCGGCATCACCATCGCGGAATCCGCCCGCCGCGGCCGGATCTACACCGCCTCGCCCTCCTCCATCGCCCGGCTGCTCGGCCTCGCCAACGTGGAGCCCGTGGGCGAGCCCGCCTCCCCCATGACCCGCGCGAACTACGGCCCCAAGTCCGACATGCTGCGCCGGTCGCTGGCGGTGGCGCAGGTGGTGTGCGTGGCCGACGGCACGGATTTCATCGATGGCGGCCCCTAGTCCCTTCGCGGACCGGCTGCACGACGCGATCCGCCGGTGCGGCGCACCGTTGTGCGTGGGCCTCGATCCCATGCCCGAGCGCATCCCCGCCCTGTTCGGCGATGCGCGCGAGGACGTGGCCGCCGTGGCCAATTTCTGCGACGCCATCCTGGAGGCCATCGCCGGCAAGTGCGCGGCGCTGAAGCCGCAGCTGGGCTTCTTCGAGCCCTACGGCCCTGTGGGCGTGGCGGTGGCGCGGGATGCGACGACGACCGCGCGGGCGCTGGGCCTGCCGGTGATCCTCGACGCCAAGCGCGGCGACGTGGGCTCCACCGCCGATGGCTACGTGCGCGCCACGCTGGGCCCCGATCCGGGCTTCGAGGCCGACTGCGTCACCGTGAACCCCTATCTCGGCCTCGATTCCCTGGAGCCGTTCTTCGCGTTCGCCGAAGCCCATCAAAAGGGCGTGGCCGTACTCGTGCGCACCTCGAACCCCGGCGCGGCAGACCTGCAGGACCTGCCGGTGGACGGTGCGCCGCTGTGGGTGCGGGTGGCGGAAATGCTGGCCCCTGCCATGGAGCGGCTGGCGCGGGGCCGCGACTGGTCGGACCTCATGATCGTGGCCGGCGCCACCTGGCCCGAAGAGTCCCGCCGGCTGCGGGCCCTGCTGCCGAAGGCGCTTTTCCTGGCCCCCGGCTACGGCGCCCAAGGCGCCACTGCGGCTGACGCAAAGGCCGGGCTGGTGGGCGGTCTGGGGGGCGTGGTGAGCGCCTCGCGCTCGATCCTTTATCCGCCTGCGGCCGCCCAGGCGCGGACCATGGCTGACTGGCGCACCGCCATCGATGCCGCGATCGAGGCCGCCCGGGCGGAACTTTCGGCTTCCTAACTCGCTTGAGGGGCGACCCTTGGTGCGTCGCGCGTTAATATCGACCATGTCCACCATCGGCAGAATGCGGAGTTAGGCATGATACGGACCTTCCTGGCGGCGCGCCTGGGCCAGGTGGGCCTCGCCGCCGTCCTTGCCGCCGGCTTCGCCGGCCTCGCCTTCGCCGACGGCGGCCCCCGCCCGCAGAAGAAGACGGCCGCCGTGCAGAAGGCCGAACAGAAAGCCGTCGAGCAACGGTACGGGCAGACCGGCGAGATCACCCTGGCCAACGGGGCGATCAAGCTCTGGGTGCCCGCCACCTACTACTTCCTGCCCGCCCCCGAAGCCCGCGCCCACCTCCAGCGGATCGGCGCGCCGGCGCCCGCGGGCGAGGTGCTGGGGCTGATCGCGCCGTCGGGCGCACGGCCCATCGACGCCGGGTTCTGGGGCGCCGTGATCAGCACCAACCCGCTGGGGCACGTGGCCGAGGAGCGGGCCGACCGCCTCGCCGCCGCCGATTTCATCGAGGAGGTCCGCGCCGCGCGGCCCGCGTCCTCGCCGCGCCTGGAAGCCTTCGCCTCCCCGCCCGTCCACGACGGCGCCCGCCACCTCACCGCCTGGACCGAACGCACCGCCGGCGCCGCCGCCACCCGCACCCTGCGCAACGAACAACGCCTGCTGGGCCGCAACCTCGTGGCCGGCGTGACCATCGACGCCCGCGGCGACCAGCTCGCCACCGTGGCCGCCGCGGCGCCGGAAATTGCGCGGATGGTGACGTTCACGCCCGGCCAGGCTTACGCGGACTTCCGCGCCGGCCCCGATCCCGCGCCCCTGTACGACCTGCCGAGCCTGCTCACGCTGAAGTCGAAGCCCGTGGCCACCGTGGCCGCGGGCCCCGTCGCGCCGGCGACGCCGTCCTCCGGCACGCCGGCGGCCGGCATTCCCGCACAATCGAGCGGCCTCCAGCCCGTCGGCGACGCCGCCGGCACGACGCCCGCGGGCGCGTTCTCGATGGCGGACGTGCAGCGCTGGCTGCCGTGGATCGCAGGCGGCCTCGTGGCGCTGGCGGTCATTCCGTGGCTGGTGGGCCTTGCCCGCCGTCCCGGCGGCGCGCGGATCGTCCGTGATCGCCGCGGCGACGCGCCGCCACGCCAGGACCCGAACCTGACCCCGTCGGACAATACCTAGGCGGCCACCACGATCCCGTCGCGGACCGCCACGGGAAAGGGCAAAAGCCCCCGGTTCGCCGGGCCGCCGGCGCACGCGCCGTCCTCCAGCGCAAAGCTTGCGCCGTGGAGGGAGCACACAAGGTAGCGGCCGTCCTCGATCACCACCCGGCCATCGGGCCGCTCCAGCGGCGCGCCCGCATGGGGGCACCAGTTGCGGTAGGCGGCGATCGTGTCGCCGTGACGGACGACGATGAGCGAGAACAGCATCTCGCCGGCGCGGAAATCGAGGGCGCGGGCTTCCGGATCGGCGAGGTCGGCCACCGCGATCAGCGCAGCCCCCGGCGGCGGGCGCGCCGGGTTCACACGCCCTCCGCCCGGAACGGCCGTGAAAGCAGGGCGGCGATGGCGGCGTCCACATCGAGCCGGCCCGCCAGCAGGTCGTCCACCGCCGTGCAGATCGGCATCTCCACGCCGTGCCGCGCGGCCAGCGCGACCACCGCGGGGGCTGAGGCCACACCCTCGGCGACGGACACGCGCCCCGCGAGCACCTCGCCTATGGCCCGCCCCTCGCCGAGCGCCGCGCCCAGCGAGGTGTTGCGCGAGGTCAGGCTGGCGCAGGTGAGCACAAGGTCGCCGAGCCCGCACAGGCCGCTCAGGGTCTCCTGCCGGGCGCCCATGGCGAGCCCGAGCCGGGAGAGTTCGGCGAACCCTCGGGTGATCAGCGCCGCCCGCGCCCCGTCGCCCAGCTTTCGGCCCTCGGCCACGCTGCAGGCGATGGCGATCACGTTCTTCACCGCCCCGCCGATCTCGGCGCCGACGAGATCGTCCGTGAGATAGGGGCGGAACGTCGGCAGCCCCAAAGCGGCCACCAGCGCCCGGCCGAGGCCCTGGTCCGCGCAGGCGATGGTGGTGGCGGTGGGCAGGCCGCGGGCGACGTCCCGCGCGAACCCGGGCCCCGACAGCACCGCCGCCCGGGCGAGGGGCGCTTCGGCGGCGAGGACATCGGTCATCAGCGCGAGCGTTCCCTGCTCAACGCCCTTGGCGCACAGCACCACGGGCATGCTAGGCGCGAGTTGCGGGGCGAGCCGCCGCAATGTCTGGCGCAAATGCTGTGCGGGAACGACGGCGAGGATGGCGTCGAGCCCTGCAAGGGCCGCAAGGTCAGTGGCGGGCGCGATGCCGGGGTGCAGGGGGCAGCCCGGAAGGAACACCGCGTTCTCCCGCGTCGCTTCGATGGCGGCGGCGACGTCAGGCTCGAACGCCCAGAGCGTCACCTCCCGGCCGGCGGCGGCGGCCACCTGCGCGAGAGCGGTGCCCCAGGCTCCGGCGCCCAGAACCCCCAACCTTTGGAGGCTCCGACCGGGAGGGCTTGATTCGGCTGAACTCTTCATTGATCGTTCAATTCACAAAGCGTAAGGTCTGGTGATGGATGAAAAGGCACAAACCCGCGAGCGCATCCTTCACGCCGCGATGACCCGGATCAAGCACTACGGCTACGGCAAGACGACGATGGCCGAGATCGCCGCCGATTGCGGGATGTCGCCCGGCAACATCTACCGCTTCTTCGAGGCGAAGATCGACATCGCCGAGGCGATGGCCCGGCGCCATTACTCCGAACAGCAGCTGGAAAGCGCCGCCATCGCGCGCCGCCGGGACCTGACCGTCGATCAGCGGCTCCGGGAGATTTTTACGCAGCGGATGCGCGACAATTACCTCCTGGTGGAGGAGAACGCCAAGATTCTGGAGGTGGCCGAAGTGCTCACCAAGGAGCGCCCGATCTTCTCCAACGAGCAGCTGGCCCATGAGCGGGTGTTCCTCGCGGCCCTCCTCCAGGAAGGCGCCGAGAAGGGCGTCTTCATCAAGGGCGACTACGAATTCATCGCCGAAATGCTGCAGTCGGCCACCGCCAAGTTCAGCTTCCCCCAGCTGTTCTCGAGCCTGACCCTGCCCAAGCTGGAGCGGGAGCTCAATGGCGTACTCGACCTGCTCCTCAACGGCATCTTCGCCCGGCCCGACGCCGGGGCCGCAGCGACAGGCAAGGAACACTTAAGGGTGAGTTGATCCAGAATTTCTGAATCAAATCGATTTTATTCATTGATCAGCGAGCGGGTTCGTGTCATAAGGAGGTCATGGCGATGCCGCCAGACCGGAGACACGACATGACCAGCACCTTCGCCCCCCACGTCATCGGCCGCGTCGGCGGCCTGCTGTTCGGCCTGATCGTCGTGGCCGGCGCCTTCCTGCCGCTGGCGAACGCCGCCGGGCGCATCATCCTCTGATCCCCTCGCCTTGCTCCAGGAGCCTTCCCATGACCCCGCGTCGCGCCGCCGCCGCCTTCCACCAGTTCGGCAACATTCTTCTCGCAATTGCAGCAATGAGCTTCGTTGCGCTGCCCCTCGCCAGCCTCTTCGACACGCTCGTCGGCTGAGTTCCGGACCAGCCCCGGCTGCATCTCCTCCCGCAGGCCGGGTACACTGAAAGGCGCGAGGCTTGCTTCGCGCCTTTTTCTTGCCCGATTTTCCGCAATGCGAAGGTTTCTTGTCGGCAAGGCATGAAACTACGCATGGCTGTTTCAACGCAGCGACCCTTCCACGAATCCTGACGATCCGTCATTCATTGGCCGTCCGGGCGCTTCGCAAGCGCAGCAACAAAAGGAGGACATCATGCGTACCAACTCCCAGCCTCTCGCTCTCCGCCCCCTGGCGGTGATCGTGGCGGTCGTGCTGTTCGCCGGCGGTTTCGCACCGCTGCTCAACATGGCCGCGGTTGTGATGGGCTGACATGACCTTGTCTGAGGCCCTGAAGGGGCGGATGGCCGACGGGCCGTCCGCCCCTTTTTTCTTGGCCGCAGACCTGGGGCGCGATGCGCGGAGCGCTGCACGGGGCTTGCGCTGGCCGGCGCCCCCGCCGATAGCTGAACCACACGCCTTTCAGCTTCCCGCCCCCAGATCTCCATGACCAGGATCATCCGCATCGGCGCCCGCGCCTCGCCGCTTTCGATGACGCAGTCGCGCCGCATTCAGGCGCGCATCGCCGAAGCGCTCAAGGTGGAGCCCGCCGACCAGGACCACCGGGTCCCGCTGTTCCCCACCATGACGACCGGCGACAAGGTCACCGACCGCCGCCTCATCGAGTCCGGCGGGAAGGGCCTGTTCACCAAGGAGCTCGATGAGGCGCTGCTCGCCAACCACATCGACCTGGCGGTGCATTCCTTGAAGGACCTGCCCACCCGCCTGCCCAACGGCATCGTGCTGGCCTGCATCCCCGAGCGCGTGGACCCGCGCGACGCCTTCATCAGCAAGTCCGCGGCGGCCCTGGCCGACCTGCCAGCCGGCGCCGTGATCGGCACGGCGAGCCTGCGCCGGCAGGCCCAGGTGCTCTATGCCCGGCCGGACCTGAAAGTGGAGATGCTGCGCGGCAACGTGGGCACCCGTCTGGCCCGTATCGCCGAGGGCGTGTTCGACGCCACCTTCCTGGCCATGGCGGGCCTGGAGCGCCTTGGGCTGACCGAGAACGTTCGCAGCCTCATCGACCCCATCGCCATGCCGCCCGCCGCGGGCCAGGGCGCCCTGTGCGTGACCGCCCGGCGCGACGACGCGGAAGTCCGCTCCCTGCTGGCGAGCCTCGAAGACGAGCGCGCGCTGATCGAGATCTCGGCCGAGCGGGCCTTTCTCGCCGCGCTCGACGGCTCCTGCCGCACGCCCATCGCCGCCGTCGCGCGCCTGGACGATGCGGGGCTGTCGTTCATCGGCGAGACACTGACCCCGGACGGCAAGACCCGGTGGCGGCGCGAGGAACGGATCGCCGTGACGCCCAACTTCGCCGCCGCCGCCGCAACGCTCGGTGACAGACTGGGCCGGTCGATCCGGGCGGAAGCGGGCGACCAGCTCATCTGGGACTCCTGAGGGGCCGATGGCCCGGGTCCTCGTCACCCGCGCCGCGCCCGGCGCGGCCGCCACCGCCGCCCGCCTCGAAGCCCTCGGCCACGACGCGCTCGTGGCGCCCATGCTGCGCATCGACGCCGTGCCGGCGGATACCGACGTCGCCGGCTTCCAGGGGCTGGTGTTCACCAGTTCAAACGGCGTGGCCGCCTTCGCGGCGGCGTCGCCCGTCCGGTCCCTGCCCGCCTGGTGTGTCGGGGAGGCCACGGCCGAGGCGGCGCAGGCGGCCGGATTCCCCAAGGTGCATGTAGCCGGCGGCGATCTGCACCGGCTGGCCGCGCTGATCGGCGCCGCCGCGCGCGCCGACGCCGGCCCTCTTCTTCAAGCCGCCGGCGCCGACCTGGCCGGAGACCTGGCGCAGCTGCTCGGCGCCGAGGGCTTCTCCGTCACAGTGCGCACTTTCTATCGCGCCCTTGAGGCCGAAGGCTTTCCTGCAGCGGTGGAGGCGGCGCTCGCCGCCGGGCCGCCGACGCTGGAAGCCGTCCTGTTCCACAGCGCGCGGGGGGCGGCGGCGTTCGTGAAGCTGGCGAAACACCACGATCCGCTGGCCCGAATCGATGCTCTTTGTCTGAGTGCGGCGGTGGCGCAGGCGGCCTGCGGGTTAACATGGCGCAGGGTTGCGGTCGCTGCCGAACCGCTTGATTCAGCGTTGTTGGCGCTGCTTCCCGCGGTCGCCATGCGCGAAGGTTCGCACTGATCGGGCAGGGTGTCCGCGCAGGGCGACCAATCAGGGGTGTTCATGAGCGATTCTGCAGAACGCGGTCGCGACGAGCCGATCGACGTGGACTTCGAGGAGGCCCGCCGGGGCCGCCGGATGCCGCGCCTGCCCGAGGGCGGCGTGAGCATGGGGACCGTGCTGGTCTGTTCGGTGCTGGCCGCCGTTGGCGGGGCAGGCATGGGGGCGGTGGCGTCGCGCTCGCCCGCGCTGGCGCCCGCGCTCGACCAGTTCGGTCCGGCGCCGGGGGGCGCTGTGGCGCTGGCGGGCGGCGGCGCCCTCGACCAGCGCCTGAAGCTGCTGGAGGCGCGCTGGACGCAGGTGGAGACCGCCACCGGCGGGACCGACGCCGCCGCCATCGCCGGCCGCATGATCGAGCTGCAAGGCGCCGTGAACGGCCTCCAGTCCCGCATCGGGGACGCCAATCTCGCCGCCATGTCCCAGCAGGTGGCGCAGCTGCAGGCGGACACCGACACCATCCGCAAGCAATCGGAATCCGCGGCGCTTGCCGCCCGCGCGGCGTTCGCCGTGGCCGCCGCCGCCGAGGCCGCGCGCGCCTCAGGCCCGTTCGAACAGGCCTACGCCACGCTGGAGACGATCCTTCCGGGCGATCCCAACATCGTGGCGCTGGCGCCGCTGGCGCGGTCCGGGGCCCCGTCCCGCCAGGAGCTGAAGGACCAGTTCTCCTCCATCGAAGACAACATCGTGCGCGCCGCGCGCATCAGCGCATCCGGCGCGGGCTTCTGGGGCCGCCTGCAGGCGTTCCTGGCGCAGTTCGTCACCGTGCGCCGCACGGGCGAGGGCGACACGCCTACCGGCATGGTGGAGCGCGCCAGCGCGCGGCTGCAGAACGACGATGTGGCCGGCGCGGTGGCCGAACTCTCCCGCCTCACCGGACCCGCCGCGCAGGTGGCGGGGCCATGGATCCAGCGCGCGCGTGCGCGGCTTGAAATCGATGCACGGCTCGCCGCGATCCGCGCCGAACTTTCGCGGGGGCGCTCGTCATGATCCGCGTCGCAGTCCTTCTCATCGTCGCGGTCGCCGCCGCGCTGCTGACGTTCCAGGTGGCCAACACGCCCGGCAGCGTGACCATCGAATGGTTCGGCACCACGGTGGAGACCACCGCCCTCTTCGCCATCATCGCCATCACGCTGCTAATGGCGGTGCTGTTGCCGCTGCTGCGCTTCCTCATGGTGCTGATCGATGCGCCGGGCCGCATCGGCCGCGGCAACGAGCGGCGCAAGCGCTTGAAGGGCCAGGAGTCCCTCGCGCTGGGCCTCATCGCCGCCGAGGCGGGCGAATTCGACGAAGCGCGCCGTCACGCCGAAAAGGCCGCCGAACTGGTGGAGGAGCCGCGCCTTGCGAAGCTGCTGGAAGCCCGCGCCGCGGAAGTGGCCGGCGACATTCCCGCCGCCGAGCGCGCCTATTCCGGCATGCTGCAGAACGAGGACACCGAGATCCTCGGCCGCAAGGGCCTGCTCCAGGCGGCGCTGAAGCGCGGCGACCGCATCAGCGCCATGGCGCACGCGGAAGCGGCGCTGAAACTGTCGAAGACATCCTCGTGGCCGTTCACCACGCTGTTCGAGCTGCAGGTGCAGGCCGGCAGCTGGGACGGCGCCATCGAGACGCTGGAAGAGGGCGAGAAGCGCAAGCTGATCGAGGCCAAGGCCGCCACCCGCCGCCGCGCCGTGCTGCTGTGCGCCGCCGCCCACAGGCACGAGCGTGAGCGTCGCCCCGAACAGGCGACCGATCTCGCCCAGCGCGCGGTGCGCCTGGCCCCCGGCTTCGCACCCGCCGCGGCGATCGCCGCCCGCCTGCTGGTGGTGGAAGGCAAGGCCTGGAAGGCGCAGGCGGTGCTGGAGGAAGCCTGGGAAACCGCCCCCCACCCGGCCATCGCGCACGCCTACCGCGACATCAAATCCGACGAGGCGCCGGTGGACCGCCAGCGCCGGATGATGGGCCTCGTGGAACTGAAGCCCGAGCATCGCGAGAGCAAGATCATCGCCGCCGAGATCGCCATGCAGCAGCTCAACTGGCAGGGCGCATGGGACAATCTCGAACACGCCTACCGCGAGAACCCCTCTTCGCGGATCTGCAACCTCTTCGCCGGCGTCTGCAAAGGCCGCGGCGACGAGGAAGGCGCGCGGCGCTGGATGGCGCAGGCGTCCGTGGCGCCCCGCGAGGCCGACTGGACCGACCTCGACCCGGAAGGTCCCGCCTTCCTCTACGACGACAGCGACTGGGCGCGCCTCGTCTACATGTATGGCGACGCCGGCCAGCTGATCCACCCGCGGATGGAACGCGGCGGGCGCGACGTGGGCCAGGGCTCCGTGCTCGCCCTGCCGCCGGCCCTGCGCGGCGCCGCCGCCTCCGACCACGGCGCATGGACCGCCGCCGACGGCGATTACCGCGAGGCCGCAGCGGAGTAGGGCCGCGCACCACGGCGCTTGCCGCCGGCCCCGACGCCCGGTAGAACCCGCCCACCCGAAAGGGCGGCGCCGCTCTAGCTCAGCCGGTAGAGCACCGCATTCGTAATGCGGGGGTCAGGTGTTCGAGTCACCTGAGCGGCACCATTTTCGCGACCGTTTCTCCAACCATCGCCTGACGCGCGTTCGCGCGGCTTGACGCCTTCGCTCGCGCCCGCATCAGTCTCCCGCTCCATCCCCGCGCGAGACCGCCCATGACCGCCAGTTCCCGCCAGCCCATGCTTGAGGGCATCCGGGTGATCGATCTCACGACCGTGGTGTTCGGGCCCTACTGCACGCAGATGCTGGTCGATCTGGGCGCCGAGGTGATCAAGATCGAGCCGCTGGAGGGCGACGTCTTCCGGTACACCGGCAAGCCGGCCGCAACCCGGGGCATGAGCCCCGGCCACCTCGCGCTCAATCGCGGCAAGCAATCGGTGACGCTCGACCTCAAGGACACCGCCGACGCCGACACCCTGCGCGCGCTGCTGAAGGACGCCGACGTCTTCATCCACAATGTGCGCGGCAAGGCGATCGAGCGGCTGGGCTTCGGCTACGATGCCGTGAAGGCGCTGCGCCCGGGCATCATCTACGTCCACTGCGTGGGCTTCGGTTCCGACGGCCCATACGGCGAACTGCAGGCCTACGACGACGTGATCCAGGCCGCCACCGGCGCCGTGACGCTCGCGCCGCGCGTCGATGGCGATCCACGGCCCCGCTACATCCCTTCGCTGATCGCCGACAAGATCGCGGGCCTGCACGGCGCCTACGCGACGCTGGCGGCGATCATCCATCGCCTGCGCACGGGCGAGGGGCAGTTCGTGGAAGCGCCGATGTTCGAGAGCTTCGCCAGCTTCCTGCTGAAGGAGCACCTCGCCGGCCAGACCTTCGACCCGCCCATGGGCCCCGTCTGCTACAGCCGCCAGATCGATCCCGACCGGCAACCCTTCCCCACGGCGGATGGTCACATCAGCCTTGTGCCCTACACCGACGAGTCGTGGCCGAAGGTGTTCGACGTGCTGGGCGACGCATCCCTGCTCGCCGATGAGCGCCTCGCCACGCCGCAGCTGCGGGCGCGCCACAGCAGCCTGCTGTACCAGGGCGTGGCGAAGCTCACCCCGGCGCGAACTACGGCGGCGTGGGTCGCGGCGTTCCACGCCGCTTCGATCCCCGCCATGGCGGTGCGCGACATCGGCGATATCCGGAGCGACCCGCACCTCGCCGCCGTGGATTTCTTCCGACGGCGCGAACACCCCACCGAGGGCGGCCACGTGGACATGAAACCGCCGGTGCGCTTCGGCGCGTGGGAACCGCCGCCGCCCGCGCCGGCGCCGACGCTGGGCCAGCATACGGACGCCGTGCGGGCAGCCCTGCGCGACAAGGCGTGACTCCGTTGAAGACATCGCGCTTTCGTGGTGTTGGTGGCCTGCGAGCGAGAGGTGCAGACATGTTGATCCGGGCGATCGCTGCGGCGGCGATCATGGCGATGTCGCTGGCGCCGGCCGCATCGCAGGCGCAACCGAAGGTCGCTGCGACAGCGCCGGCCGGGGGCGCTTACGCGTTCTCTTTCCCTCCGCTGATGGGCGAGGGCGATATCGCGCTGCGGCAGTACGCCGGCAAGGTGGTGCTGGTGGTGAACACCGCCTCGCAGTGCGGCTTCACACGCCAGTATGCGGGGCTTGAGGCGCTCTATCGCGCGCGGGCGCGCGAGGGCCTGGTCATCGTCGGCGTGCCGTCCAACGATTTCGGCGGACAGGAGCCGGGCAGCGCGAAGGAGATCGCGCGCTTCTGCCAGATGAACTACGGCGTGACGTTTCCCATCGCGGAGAAGTCCGTCGTCACCGGGCGCAACGCGGCGCCGTTCTATCGCTGGGCGCGGACGCAGCTGGGCGAGGCCGCCGTGCCGCAGTGGAACTTCCACAAGCTGCTGATTGGCCGGGACGGACGCCTTGTCGCCGCCTTCCCGTCCGGCGTGGCGCCGGACTCGGCGGCGCTCGATGCAGCGCTCGACCGCGCGCTCGCCCAGCGCTGAGCCTACGCCGCCTGCCCCAGCCCCATGGCCGCCGCCAGCGCCACGTTGGCGAGCGCGAGTTCGCCTTGTGCGCCGGCCAGCGCGCTTTCAGCATCGTAGGCGGCGCGTTCCGCCGTCAGCACATCGAGAAACCCGATGAGGCCGGAGGTGTAGCGCGTCCGCGCGAGCGCGGCCTGATCCTGCGCGGAGGCAAGGGCTGCGGTCTGCGCGGCGACGCTTTCCTCGGCCCGTGCGATGCGCGCGACAGCGGTCTCCACCTCCGCGATGGCATCGCGCACCGCCTGACGGTAGAGCGCGCCCTCCGCTTCGGCGCCTGCGCCCGCGGCTTTCGCCAGCGCGTTGAGCCGGCCGAAGTTGAACAGCGGCGCCGTGACAGAGCCCACCGCGCTGAGCGTGGAGCCCACCGGCTCGCGCGTTGAGTCGAACCCGGTGGCGAGCGCCTGGATATCGATGGTGGGCCAGAGGTCTCCGCGCGCGGCGCGTGCATCCAGGCCCGCCGCAGAAAGACGCGCCGCCGCCGCCACCAGATCCGGCCGTTCGGCGAGCGTGGCGGCGGGCGACTGCAGAAGGCCTGCTGCGCGCAGGACGGGCGGCGCCGTCGGCGGTCCCAACTGCGCTGCAAGCCCGCCGGGCGGCGTCGCCAGCAACGCTTCAAGCCCCAGCCGCGCAGCGGTTTCCGCCTGCGCGAATGCGGGCACGCGGGCCCGCGCCGCATCGCGCGCGCTGCGCGCCTGCGCGACGCCGAGGCCCGTTTCCAGACCCGCGGCGGCGCGCGATTCCGCCAACGACAGGCTGTCCTGCGCCGAAGCGAAGGCCCGCTCCGCCGCGATGCGCTGCGCCTGCGCGGTGCGCAGCGTGACATAGAGTTCGCCCGCAAGCCGGCGCGCCTGCACCCGTGCATCGGCCACCTCGGCGGCGCTGGCGGCCGCGCGTGCGGCTGCGGCGCCGCTGCGCCCGCGCAGCGCGCCGGAAAGATCGATAGGCACGGTGAGGCCCAGGGTCCCGGTCGATTGCGCCGAGCCTCGCGCACTGCGCTCCGCCGAAGCCGTCGTGCTGGCGCTTGCCCCCAACGACGGCAGGAGCCCGGCGCGCGCCGCGCGCGCGAGTTGCACCGCCTGCGCCTGGCGGGCGCGGGCGGCGGCGACGCTTTCGACCACGCCGGCGCGATCGAGCACATCCCGCAACAGCGCATCGTCGCTGGCCACGCGCCACCAGGCATCGGTGCGCGCGAGCGTGGGCTGCGCCGCTGTCTCCGTCCACGCCGCAAGCGGGGCCGGCGGCGGAGCGATGTCCGGCGCGGTCACGCACGCCGAGGCAAGCAGCGGCGCCACGAGAATGAAGGAAGCCCGGCCGTTCATCGTTGCGCGCTCTTGGCGGCGCCTGCGCCGATCACCGGACGCGCGGCGACGAACACGTCCATCTGCTGGCCAACATAGGCAGGCAGCGCCGCGGGATCGAAGGCGTAGATCGCCTCCACCACGCGGGTGTCCACGCGCTCGGCGCCGCCGTTGAGGTTCTGCTTGGGCCGCGCCTGCGGCTCGAACCGCACAAACGTGAGCGCCACCTTGCGCGTGGCGTCCCCGCGCAGCGCGCCTTCCGCCACCGCGCCTTCCGCGACGCGGGCCATGTCCTCCTCGTCGATCTGCACGCGCACGTGCAGCGCCTCTGTGGCCCCCATCACGATGAGCGCTTCGGTGGCGAGGCCTGCCTGCGCGAACTCGCCGGGACGCACATTGACCTTGAGCACTTCACCCGAGATCGGCGCGCGCACGGTGAGCCGCGCGAGATCGGTCTCCAGCTGGCGCAGCTGTGCGCGGGCGAGTGCGGCGGAGGCTTCCGCACGCTCGGCGTTGAAACGGGCGCGATCGCGTTCATCGGCGCTGACGGCGCGCGGATCGGTGATGTTGTCGAACAGCTTGAGGCGCGCCGCTGCATCGCGGGCCTCCACCAGCGCCACGTTGAGCGACGCCCGCGCGCTGGCGGTCTGGGCTTCGAGGGCGCGCGCATCGAGGCGGAACATGGCGTCGCCGCGCCGCACGCGCTGGCCGGGCTTCACCATCACGTCGCGCACGACGCCGGACAGCTCGGTAGCCACGTCGATGGCTTCGCTCGACGGCTCCACAAGGCCCACGGCCGCTACCGATGACGTCATGGAGGCGCTGGGGCTGGGCGGCGCGATGGCGGGCGCCCCGACGGCGGGCTCCGGCTGCTGGATGGTGACCACGGCGAAGCCGATGGCGCCGATGGCGGCGATGGGCAGGGCCATGCGTCCTGCTAGGCGCGGCGTGAGTTTCATGGGTGAACCCTCTCAGGAACAGGTGCGCCCTCACCGGCGATGCGGCCGTCCTCGATGCGGACGATGCGGTCGGCGAAGGGATAGATTCGGTCGTCGTGGGTGACGACCAGGACGGCGCGGTCGGGACTGCGCGCAGCGGTTTCCAGAAGGCTCATCACCGCGCGGCCCGCTTCGGCGTCGAGCGCGGCAGTCGGCTCGTCGCAGACAATGAGCGCCGGCTCGTGCACCAGCGCGCGCGCGATGGCGACGCGCTGCTGCTGGCCGCCGGAAAGCTGGCGCGGATACTTGGCGGTGTGCGCAGCGAGGCCGAGCTGGGCTAGCAACGCTGCAGCCTTCGCGGTGGCCTGATCCATCGGCACGCCATCGGCGATCAGCGGAATGGCGGCGTTTTCCGCAGCGGTCAGCGTGCCGATGAGATTGTACTGCTGGAAGATGAAACCGATCTTGCGCCGGCGAAACTTCACGAGTGCTGCGCTGGACATCCTGTCCAGCCGCTCGCCCAGCACCTCCACCTC
>JAIYAO010000172.1 GCA_027488965.1 Alphaproteobacteria bacterium | reverse complement strand
TTTTTCCGGCGCGCCGGCTGGCGCACATGGAGCGAGCCCCGCGCCACCGGCGCCGACCTGGCGGGCATGGTCGCCGGCCAGTGGTTCGATGTCTTCGGCCTGAGCGTCAGCTGCGACAGCCATCTCGAGGACGTCGCCGGCATCATCACGCAGGTACGCAAGGCGTCCAAGAATCGGACTATCCGGGTGATGGTCGGGGGACGCCTTTTCAACGAGCATCCGGAACTTGCCGCCGAAGTCGGGGCCGACGTCACAGCGTCCACCGGCGAAGGGGCCGTCACCGCGGCGGATGGCGCGGTGCGGCAACTGGAAGGTCGCTGTTGAGACCAGATAGTTTTTTAGAGGTACTCAACCTGTCGATGGCGACTGAGATTCATACCGGCAACGGCGGGATGCAATTCCAGAGGAATTTGCTCGGCGGACTCGATGCTTCCGTTGCGTCAAAGGTTGTGGTCGCCGCGAGCGACGTCGCCATGGTCATCGACCGTGATGGCGTCATCTGCGATCTCGCGCTCAACAACCGCGATCTGCACCTCGACGGGTTCGAATCCTGGCTGGACAAGCGCTGGGCCGATACGGTCACCATCGAAAGCCGCATCAAGGTGGAGGAATTGCTGCGCGACGCCGCCGGCAACGCCGCGTCCCGCTGGCGCGAGATCAACCACCCGACCGCTCGCGGCGAGTCCGTGGCGGTGCGCTACGTCACTGTCGATGCCGGCCGCGACGGACGCATCATCGCCATCGGGCGCGATCACCGCGCCACGGCGGCGATGCAGCAGCGCCTCGTCCAGGCCCAGCAATCCATGGAGAGGGACTACGCGCGCCTGCGCGACGCTGAAGCGCGCTACCGGCTGCTGTTTCAGATGGCCACGGAAGCCGTGCTCATCGTCGATGCGCGCACGCGCCGCGTGGTGGAGGCCAACCCGGCGGCGGACCGGCTCATCGGCGGCGACGGCGCCATCGTGGGCCGTGCGTTCGCAAAGGTCTTTGCGGTGCAGTCCCAGGAATCGGCCGCGACCCTGCTCTCGGTGGCGCAATCGTCGTCACGGCCGGCGGGCTCGCAGGAGCGGCTCACGGTCAACGGCCGGGACTATGCGGTCTCCGCCTCGTTGTTCCGGCAGGACCGCGTGGCCCATTTCCTCGTCCGTCTCTCGCCCCATGACCGGGCGGAGCCCGCGGCGCCTGAGGCAAGCCTGCGCCTGCTGGAGGTGCTGGAGCGCATGCCCGACGGGTTCGTCGTCACCGACGAGGCGCTGCACATCCTCGCCGAAAACTCGTCGTTCCTTGATCTTGTGCGTTTGCCGAGCAAGGAGCAGGCGCGCGGCCAGTCCCTTGACCGCTTCCTCGGCCGTCCGGGCATCGATCGCAACATTCTCATGGACATGCTGCGCAAGCACGGC
The DNA here is from genome assembly GCA_027488965.1 of Alphaproteobacteria bacterium. GTDB lineage: Bacteria > Pseudomonadota > Alphaproteobacteria > Caulobacterales > Aquidulcibacteraceae > VFBF01. The sequence continues at coordinate 38,951 of JAIYAO010000172.1, read as the reverse complement.
GTCGTGCGCAACTTCTCCACCGTCGTACGCACCCAGTTCTTCGACCAGGAGGACGTGGAGGTCTCGGCCGTGGCCGTCACCGACGGCAGCCAGCCCTGCTATGGCTTCTCCATCCGCGGCGTCACCCGGCGCGATGCCGAACGCGGTTCGCAGCGGCGCCCGGACCTGCCGCACTCTGCGGCGGAGATGAGCCAGCTCGTGGGGCGCGCGTCCCTAAAGGAAATCGTGCGCGACACCACCGACCTCGTCGAACGCCTGTGCATCGAGGCGGCGCTCGAACTGACGGGCAACAACCGCGCGTCGGCTGCGGAAGTGCTCGGCCTCAGCCGGCAAAGCCTCTATTCCAAACTGCACCGCTACGGGCTCGGCAATCTGGATCCCGATCCCGCCTGACACCACGCAAAAAGCGTCAATTCGGCTTGACACTTTTGGGTGTCAATTTTAGCGTGCGACATGGATCCGCAGTCCGTTTCAGCACGCTTCGCGCCCGCGCCGCACCCGCGCGCCGTGCTCGAACTTCTCAAGCCCATCACCTGGTTTGCGCCCATGTGGGCGTTCATGTGCGGGGTCGTGTCGTCAGGCGCGCCGCTCGCCGAGAAGTGGCCGCTTGCGGTCGCCGGCATCGTGCTCGCGGGGCCGATGGTGTGCGCCACCAGCCAGGCGGTGAACGACTGGTACGATCGCCACGTGGACGCGATCAACGAACCTGATCGCCCCATCCCTTCGGGCCGCATTCCCGGCCGCTGGGGCCTTTGGATCGCCATCGCGTGGACGGGCCTTTCGCTGCTCGTGGCGGCGACGCTCGGCATATGGGTATTCGTCGCCGCAGTGGTCGGCCTCCTGTTTGCCTGGGCGTACAGCGCGCCGCCGGTGCGGCTGAAGATGAGCGGGTGGTGGGGCCCGGCGTCGGTCGCCATCTCCTATGAAGGCATTTCCTGGTTCACCGGCGCCGCCGTGATGACGGGCGCGCTGCCCGACGTGCGCAATCTCATGCTCATCGCGCTCTACAGTTTCGGCGCGCACGGCATCATGACGCTGAACGACTTCAAGGCCATCGAAGGCGATCGCCAGCTCGGCATCCGGTCGCTGCCAGTGCAGTTCGGCGTCGCCAACGCAGCGCGGCTCGCCTGCGCCGTGATGGCTGCGCCGCAGGTGGTGGTGATCGGCCTGCTCTTCGCGTGGGGCAAGCCTTGGCACGCCGTCGGCGTGCTGGTCGCGCTGCTGGCGCAGGGCGTGCTGATGCGCCGCCTGCTCAGTGATCCGCTCAAGCATGTGCCCTGGTACAACGCCACCGGCACCACGCTCTACGTCCTCGGCATGCTGGTCAGCGCCTTCGCCATCGGGTCCCTCACTGGAGGTCAGTCATGACACCTGCGCCGCTCGGGTGGCTGGGCATCGTTCGCCTCGGTCTTGTGCAGAGTGCGCTCGGCGCCATCGTCGTGTTGACCACGTCGACGCTCAACCGCGTCATGGTGGTCGAGATGGCGCTGCCCGCCATGCTGCCGGCGGCGCTCGTGGCGTGGCACTACGGCGTGCAGATCTCGCGCCCGCGCTGGGGCTACGGCTCGGACATGGGCCATCGCCGCACGCCGTGGATCATCGGCGGCATGGGCGTGCTGGCGCTGGGCGGCATTCTCGCCACGGACGCCACGCTGATGATGCCGGATGCACCGGTGATGGGCGTGCTGCTGTCGATCCTCGCCTATCTGATGATCGGCGCCGGCGTCGGCGCCTCGGGCACGTCGTTGCTCGCGCTGCTCGCCACGCGCGTGACGCCGGCGCGCCGGCCGGCCGCCGCGTCGATCACGTGGATCATGATGATCGTCGGCATCGTGGTGACGGCGGCCACGGCGGGCGCGTTGCTTGATCCGTTCTCCGGACAGCGCCTTGCGATGGTGGCGACAGGCGTGGCGGCGGTGGCCTTCATCGTCGCGCTGCTGGCGGTGTGGGGCGTGGAGGGCGCACCGGCGGCGGCCCCACAGGAAGCGCGTGCGGCGCCCGAGCCCAAGCCCGCGTTCCGCGCCGTCATCGCGGAAATCTGGGCGGAGCCGCTGGCGCGCCGGTTTGCGGTGTTCGTGTTCGTCGCCATGCTCGCCTACAGCGCGCAGGATCTCATCCTCGAGCCCTTCGCCGGCCTCGTGTTCGGCATGACGCCCGGCCAGTCGACGCAGATGGCCGGCATGCAGAACGGCGGCGTGTTGCTCGGCATGATCGTCGTCGACGCCTTCGGCGCCCGGTCGCGGGACGGCAAACAGGTGTGGATGCGGCGCTGGACGATTTTCGGCTGCGTGGGCTCCGCGCTGGCGCTCGGCGCGCTGGGCGCGGCGGCGCTGGTGGGGCCCGGGTGGCCGATTGCGCCCACGGTGTTCCTGCTGGGTCTCGCCAATGGCATCTTCGCCGTCGCCGCCATCGGCTCGATGATGGGCCTTGCGGGCGCAGGGCGCGAATCGCGCGAGGGCGTGCGCATGGGCGTGTGGGGCGCAAGCCAGGCCATCGCGTTCGGCCTCGGCGGCTTCCTTGGCGCGGCCGGCGTGGATGTTGTGCGCCACCTCACCGGGGATGCGCCACGGGCCTTCCTGATCGTCTTCAGCGCCGAGGCGCTGTTGTTCGTGGCTGCTGCCGTGCTGGCGAGCCGCCTCGACCTCGTTGAACGGCCGGCGTCCTCGCCGTCCCTTATCGACGCCCTGCCAGCGCGCGCCAGCGGAGTACAAGGATGAGCCGCACCGAGACCTTCGACGTGGTGGTGGTGGGCGGCGGCCCCGCCGGCGCCACCGCCGCCCACGACCTTGCGCTTGCGGGACGCGCCGTCCTGCTGCTGGACAAGGCCGGTCGCATCAAGCCTTGCGGCGGCGCCATTCCCCCGCGCCTGATCCGCGACTTCGCGATCCCCGATCACCTGCTTGTGGCGCGGGCGCAGGCCGCGCGCATGATCGCGCCGTCCGAACGCCGCGTGGACATGCCCGTGGAGGGCGGCTTCGTCGGCATGGTCGATCGCGACGCGTTCGACGAATGGCTGCGCGTGCGCGCCGCGGATGCGGGCGCCGTGCGGCGCAAGGGGCGCTTTGAAAGCATCGACCGCGACGACGACGACTGCGCCGTGGTCTGCTACCGGGACTACTCGCTCGCGGAAGATGCGCCGCCGCTGCGCGTGCGCGCCCGCGCGATCATCGGCGCCGATGGCGCGCGCTCGCGGGTCGCGCGCGGCATGTCGAAGGAGGCCGAGCGCATGCCGTGCGTGTTCGCCTACCATGAGATCATCCGCGCTCCGGCCCACGGCACAGGCGATTTCGACGCGCGCCGCTGCGACGTGTTCTACCAGGGCCACCTCTCGCCGGATTTCTACGCCTGGATCTTCCCGCACGGCAAGACCGCCAGCATCGGCGTCGGCAGTGCGCAGAAGGGCTTCTCCCTGCGCGGCGCCATCAAGACCTTGCGCGCGGAGGCGGGCCTCGCGGGGTGCGAGACCGTGCGCACCGAAGGCGCGCCGATTCCGCTGAAGCCGCTCAAGCGCTGGGACAACGGCCGCGATGTGGTGCTCGCCGGCGATGCGGCAGGTGTCGTGGCGCCGGCGTCCGGGGAGGGCATCTACTACGCCATGCTCGGCGGCCGCGAGGCCGCGACCTCCGTGGACGCGCTGCTGCGCACGGGCAAGGCCTCCGAACTCGCCGGCGCGCGCAAGCGGTTCATGCGCGCGCACGGCCAGGTGTTCATGGTCCTCGGGGTCATGCAGCACTTCTGGTACCGCAACGACAAACGCCGCGAGCGCTTCGTGAAGATGTGCGCCGACCCGGACGTGCAGTACCTCACGTGGCAGGCTTACATGAACAAGGAACTGGTGCGCGCCAAGCCCGGCGCCCACGCGCGCATCTTCATGAAGGACATGGGACACCTGCTCGGCCTCTCGCCGTCGTGACCACCGCCGGCGCCACGCGCGGGCGCGCGGTGCTCGTGGCGGCCGCCGCTGCATTGCTGCTGGCCGCGCTCGGCGCCACCGTCACCGACCTGGGGCCCTGGTACCGCGGCCTTGTGAAGCCGGACTGGCAGCCGCCGGATGCCGCCTTCGGCATTGTCTGGACGATCGTCTATGCCACGGCGGCGGCCTCCGCCGTCCTGGCGTGGCGCGCCGCTCCCCGCGGCGCCGCACGCGACTGGATCGTGGGCCTGTTTGCGTTCAATGGCTTTCTGAATGTGCTCTGGAGCCTGCTGTTCTTTCGTCTCAGGCGTCCTGACTGGGCGTTGATCGAGGTGGCGGCGCTGTGGGCGTCCATCGTGCTGCTGGCGGTGTTTGTCTGGCGCTGGTCGCAGCAGTCCACATGGCTGCTCGCGCCGTATCTGGTGTGGGTGTCCTTCGCCGCCGTACTGAACCGTGCGGTCGTCGATCTCAACGCCCCGTTTGGATGAGGGTGGACGCCATGGAGCGCCTGTTCGCCAGTGGGGCCGCCGTGGACGTAGTGCTCGGCGTCATCGTGCTCGAGTTTGCAGCGTTGCTGGCCATGGCCACGGCGGGCGCGCGGCGCGCGCGTGCGGTCGATCTCGTCTTTGCACTCGCGCCTGGCGCGTGCATCCTGCTGGCGCTGCGTGCGGCGCTGACCGGCGGCGGCTGGGCCACGTGTGCGTTCTGGCTCGCCGCCTCGTTCCCGTTCCACCTGGTCGATCTCATGCGGAGGCGTCTCTGATGGCCGTCACAGCCAAGCACATCACCGCCCTGGCGACGGGCCTCGCCGACGGCGCAGCACATGCGCCCGCCGCGCGGCCGGACACGCTCGCGCCCGCGCCGTTGCGCCTCGAGGCGTTTTTCGCCGGACGCAGCACCGGCGTGGGGATGTTCGAGGACCGTTTCGGCGCGGTGCGCAGGCGCATGGCGATCACGCTGCAAGGTCACATGGACGGTGACACGTTCAACCTGGACGAGGATTTCCTGTTCGACGACGGCGCGCGTGAGCATCGCGTCTGGCGCATCACGCCCGTGGGTGCCGACGGCTACCGCGCCACCGCCGACGACATGATCGGCGAGGCGTCAGGCCGCGCCACGGCGCAGGGCGTAGCGTGGTCGTATCTGTTCCAGCTGAACATCGGCGCACGGCGCCTGCCGGTGCGCTTCAGCGAGACGTTCACGCTCGTGGACGCCGACGTGCTCGTCAATCGCGCCCGCGTCACCAAGTTCGGGATTCTGCTCGGGCGCAACACGATCATCTTCCGCCGCGGCGTGTAGGGCCGGCCCTCGCTGCAAAACAAAAGAACCGCCGGATCCTGCGATCCGGCGGTTCCTGCAATCAGAACTCAAACACCCGTTACTTGGTGTTTTCCTTCAGGTAGGCGATCACGTCGGCGCGCTGCTGGGAGTCCCGCAGGCCCACGAACGCCATGATCGTGCCCGGGATCTTCGCACGCGGGTTTTCGAGGTAGCTGTAAAGCTCCTGCTCGGTCCACACGATGCCGGAATTCTTGTTGGCGTTGGAGTAGCGGAAGCCGGGCACCGTGCCGGCCGTGCGGCCGATGATGCCGTGCAGCGACGGGCCGACCTTGTTCACGCCCGCGGTGGTGACGTGGCACGTCTGGCACTGGCGGAAAATCCGCGCGCCCGCTTCGACGCTGCCCGTGAGCGTGGCGCCGGCGGCGTCCTTCACGTCCAGCGCGATGCCGCCGGCCGGGGGTGCCGCCGCCGTCGCAGCAGGGGCCGCGGGCGCGGCTTCAGCCGGGGGGGCTTCGGCGGCGGGGGCCGCCGCTTCTTCGGTGGCGGCCGGCGGCGCCTCAGCCTTCTGTTCGGACTGCGAGCAGGCGGCGACAACCGCCAGCAGGGCGATCGCCCCCATCAGTGATTTCGTGGTCCTCATGACGCTCCCTCTAATACACGCGCACTCTTCATGCGGTCATTGAACTGGACACTACATTGTGTCCGCAAAGTCCGTCCAGCGAGGATTGCTTCGCTAGCAAATGAACGGCAGGGCTGGGGGTCGGACCGCTTCCGACCAAAGCCCCGACGTTGCCTCCCGCCGGCACCCCGGGTTTATGCACATTTGTCCCTCGCGGACCAGCGGGATGCCGACGTGTCAAAGCAGCGCGCTTGCGGCGCGCGCAGGCCGCGACCCCGCCTTACCCACTATCCACTGGCGTTTCGCCCCCGAATGGCCGTACCCGGGCCTCGCAGGCGCCATGTAGACGGCCTTTCCGCACACGCGGCGCTTGCGACGGAATGTCTCGCGGGGGGCGTTCGATGTGTTGCGGATCACTGCGGGGACAAGGCATGCGAAACGTCTTGGCGGCACTGGCGCTTTTGGTCCTTGCGGCCTGCGGCGGTGGCGGGGGAGGTGGCGGCGGCGGCGGGAGTGGCGGAGGCCCGCCGATCCCCGGCGTGGCGGCCCCCACCGCGGCGGAAGCCGCGCGCCTCATGACGCAGGCCACCTTCGGCCCCACCCCTGCCGGCATCGAGGCGGTGCGCGCCGCCGGCATGAACGGCTGGGTGACCCAACAGATCGCCGTGCCCAACAGCCTGCCGCTGCAGACCTACCTGGAGGCGCGCCTGCAGGGCCTGCAGGCGACCAACCCGTCCGCCTCCCTCAACGCCAACCACTTCTACGAGGCCTGGTGGCGCGGTGCGGCCACGGGACAGGACGAGCTGCGCCAGCGCGTGGCCTTCGCGTACTCGCAGATTTTCGTCATTTCGCTGGCCGACTCCAGCATCGACGTGCGCGGCGCGGGCTCCTACTACGACATGCTCCTGCGCAACGCGTTCTCGAACTACCGCACGCTGCTGGAGGACGTGACGCTGCACCCGATGATGGGGCGCTACCTCACGTTTCTCGCCAACCAGAAAGAGGACGCGGCAGGTACACGCACGCCGGACGAGAACTACGCGCGCGAAGTGATGCAGCTCATGACCATCGGCCTCAGCGAGCTGAACGCCGACGGCACGGTGCGTCTCAATTCTTCCAACCAGCCGATCCCCGCCTACACGCCGGCCGACATCGCCGGTCTGGCCAAGGTGTTCACCGGCATCAGCTGGTATCACCCGACACCCACCAACTCCACGTTCTTCGGCGGCAACCGCGATCCCAACCGCGAAGTGCGGCCGATGATCTTCTACCCGCAGTTCCATTCCACCTCGCAGAAGGTGTTTCTCGACCGCACGATCCCCGCGTCGGTGACGGTGGACGTGGCGGGCGATCTCCGCATCGCCCTCGACACGCTCTACAATCACCCCAACGTGGGGCCGTTCATCGCGCAGCGGCTGATCCAGCAGCTGGTGACCAGCAACCCGAGCCCCGCCTACGTTTCCCGTGTCGCCGCCGTGTTCAACAACAATGGGTCCGGCGTGCGCGGCGACATGGGCGCCGTGGTGCGGGCCATCCTGATCGACATGGAGTCCCGCGATGCGGGCGTGGCGTCGGCGGCGGGCTTCGGCAAGCTGCGCGAACCTGTCATCCGCCTCGCCAACTGGGCGCGTGCGTTCAGCGCCACGTCGCAATCCGGCAACTGGCTCATCAACTCCACCAGCAGCAACCAGTCCTTCGGCCAGTCTGCGCTCAATGCGCCCTCGGTGTTCAACTTCTGGCGGCCGGGGTTCACCCCGCCGGGCACCACGGAGCTGGGCTCGCGCGGCCTGCTCGCGCCCGAATTCCAGATCGTCGATGAAGTGACCGTAGCGGGCTACGTGAACACCATGTCCTCCACCATCGACCAGGGCATCGGGGCCACCCCGCCGGGCGGATCGGGCCGCGACGTGCGCAGCGCGTATGCCGCCGAACTCGCGCTCGCGGGGGACGCCGCAGCGCTGGTGGAGCGCATCAACGGGCTCCTGCTGTACGGGCAGATGTCGTCGACGCTGCGCGGACAGACCACCGATGCGGTGAACGCGATCACGATCCCCGCCACCGGCCAGACCGCCATCGACGCCGCACGCCTGAACCGGGTGAAGACCGCCATCCTGTTTGCGATGGCGTCGCCCGAATACCTGACGCAACGCTGAAGGGGACGCACCATGGCGATGACACCGGCCACACGCCGCGAACTGCTGCGGATCTCCGGCGCACTTTCCGCCGTGGCCGCCGCCGGCTCCACGTTTGGCCTGCAACTCGCCACGCTGGGCACGGCGGCGGCGCAGACCATGCCGCCCGCCTACCAGGCGCTGGTGTGCATCTTCATGTTCGGCGGCAATGACGCGCACAACACGGTGCTCGCCACCGACGCCAACACCTACGGGCGCTATCTGTCGGCGCGCAACACCGGCAATGATCCCATCGCGCTGATGCCGCCGGGCGCGGCCGCGCAGCCGGTCGGCGCCGCCTCCACCTTCACGCCCGGGCGGACGGTCTCGCGCGCCTCGCCGGAGAACTGGGGCGGCGTGCTGCCCATCACGCCGCTCACGCCCAACCCCATTCCGCCCGGCACCAACGCCACCACCCGCACGTTCGCGCTGCATCCGTTTCTTGCGTCGCTCGTGCCTATCTGGACGGCGGGCCGGCTTGCGGTGGCGGCGAACGTGGGGCCGCTGATCGTGCCGACCACGAAGGCGCAGTACAACGGCCGCACCGTGCCGCTGCCGGCCAACCTGATGTCCCACAACGACCAGCAATCCACGTGGCAGGCGGGCGCCGCCGAAGGCGCGCGGCGCGGCTGGGGCGGGCTGATGGCGGACCAGCTTTTGTCCATGAACGGGACCAACACGGTGTTCACCGCGGTGTCCACGGCGGGTAACGCGGTGTTCCTGTCGGGGCGCGACGTGGTGCAGTACCAGGTCACCACCGGCAACAACACGCCTGCGGTGCGCATCACGCCGGCCACCAACACCTCTCTGTTCGGATCATCCGGCAATCCGGCGCGGCTGGCGCAGGTGATCCGCGGCGCCACCGGCGGCAGCTACTTCGGGCAGGACCATGCCGCGCGCGTGGTGCGCTCGATGGATTCGGCCGTGTGGCTGAACGACGCCTTCACCATGGCCGACGTCACCGCGATCCCAGCACCCACCACGCTCGTCAACCCCGTCACCGGCGCCACGGAGACCAACGCGCTGGCCACCAGCCTGCAGACGGTGGCCAAGCTCATCGCGGCGAACGCGATGCTGGGTCTGCGCCGACAGGTGTTCTTCGTCAGCATCGGCGGCTTCGACACCCACGACATCCAGAACAGCACCCAGCCGGTGCTGCTCAACCGCCTCGGCCACGCCATGTCGTACTTCGACGGCGTGCTCGCCAACATCGGCGGCGTGAACATGCGCAACGCCGTCACCACCTTCACCGCGTCCGATTTCTCGCGCACCTTCACCACCAACGGCGACGGCACGGACCACGCGTGGGGCTCCCACCAGTTCGTGATGGGCGGCGCAGTGAACGGCCAAAACGTCTACGGCCAATATCCCACCCTCGGCGTCGACCAGACCGGGTTCACCAACCCGGACATGTCGGGCAACATCCTGATCCCCACCATGTCGGTGGACCAGTTCGGCGCCACGCTGGGGCGGTGGTTCGGCGTGTCGGACGGCGCCCTCGACACCATCTTCCCCAACCTGCGCAACTTCACGCTGCGCAATATCGGTTTCGTCTGAGGCCGCTATCGTTCGCCGTAGGACGTGAGCGAGATCGTCGCCACGCCCAGCGGCAGGCGGGAGCTGAAGCGCGCGAGCACGGCGAACGGCGCCCCCGGCGGCGTCCCGAACCAGATTTCCGCCTCCGGCAGTTTCTTCTCAAGGTCGGCGCGGAAGCGGTAGCCCGCCACCCGCTGCTGTCGCAGCGCGCATTTCACCACTGGCAAGTCGATGCCGCGCCGGCGGTAGCGGCCGTTGCCTGCGCTGCGCATGGTCATGTCGTACACGTACAGCCCGTCGAACACGCGGAAGACGCCGTCGCACCGGCCGGTCTGCGTGATGTGTGCGCCCATGGCCAGGATGGTGGAGAGCGGGTCGCGCCCCTCGCGGCGCTGCGCCTCCGTCGGCGGGACTTCGGTCTGGAACGGGTTGCCCGGCGCGGTGGCCACCGCCACGGGGGCCTGCGACCAGTCCACCAGCCAGGTGCGCTTCTCGCCGCGGTAGGCGTGGTCAAGGCTGTAGGTGCGGGCGCGCAGGGGAAAGGGAGCCTGGTCTCCGGTGGAGGCGCCGATCGCGCGCGCGTCCGAGAACAGCGCCGCAAGGCCCGCCGTCTCCAGATCGCCCCGCGCCGCGTACGTCGCGCCGGAGACCGTGGCCTCGATGCGGGCGCGGCCAAGCTGGATTACGCCGTACGCGGCGCCGTCGTACTCCATCTGCAGCGTCCGCGCCTGGACCTGTGCCGGCAGGCACCACGCGAGGGCCAGAAGCGCGCCGATGCAGACCTGTCTCACGCGCATGCGCCCCGCCGTCGCCTGAAGCCGATGCCCCTACGATAGGCCGTGACCGCCCGCAGGCAAGCTCAGTCCACTTCCCAGTCGATCTCGCCGCGCACCTCAGGCGGCACGAGGCGGAAGAGCTCGGCGTGCAGGGTTTCGGGCGTGGCCGCGCGCGGCGCGCGGAATACGAAGTCGACGCGGGGCTTGGCGAAGTGCTTGCGCTCGCTCAGCACCTTGCACTTCAGGTGGACGAGGGCGACGCGATAGGCTTCGGCGGCGGCGCTGACGCGCGCATCGGGCAGCTCCTTGATGACGATGCGGCAGATCGGGTGCGCGTCCAGCAGGAAGATCAGGACATACACGAACACCGTCGCCAGCACCGCGAAGTGCGGCAGGTTCAGGCCTGCGATCAGGCCCACGAGCGTGACCACGATCAGCCGGCCCGTATCGCGCGAGGAATCGACGCTGGTGCGGAAGCGCATCAGGCCGCCCAGCCCGAACACCACGATGCCCACCACCATACCGTACTGCAGCACCGCCACGCCGATCACGGCGCCCACGATGGCGTACATGATGTAGACCTTGGGGAGCTCCGCCTCCTCCAGCGTATCGACGCTGCGCGGCGTCAGCGGGTGGAAGGCGATCAGCGCGCCGAGCACGGTGGCGAGAGAGAGGGCCGCCAGCTCCTCCAGCAGCGAGTTCACATCGAGGAAGCCGCGCCAGCCGATGCTCGCCAGCGCGTTGGTGTCGGCGCCGCCGGCGGCGGCGAACAACGGCACGTCCTGGGCGAACGCGCCTGCGGCTCCCAGCAGGAGGAGGGGCACGGAGAGGAGCGCTGCACACACGAAGAGGAGGCCGGCGCGCCCGAAAGTGCCCTTGTTCATCCAGCGAATCCTTTGCCGCCCCGAAGCAGCGTCGCGCAACGTTGCGTAGGCGCCGAAACTTTACAAGGCGCCTCCCCGTGTGTGACCGGCGGGCGTGCAATTCCGTCCGGCCGCCTGTAAGGCGTCTGGGTCTGCCAGGGAGCGCTCACCTGAAACGCGAAAATCGACTTCTCCGTCGGGCCGTACAGGCGTGCGCCGCGGTGGCGCTCATCGGCGCCTGCGGCGCGCCCGCGCCGGCGGCGGGGCAGCGCAAGGCCGAGGCGCCGGCCGCGGGCGAATCGCTGTTCGCCGCCGCAGCCTCCGCGCGCGTCCCGCTGTCGGGCGCCATCCCGGAGATTTCCGGCCTTGCGGTGACGGCGGACGGGCGGCTGCTGGGGCACGACGACGAGCGTGCGGTGATTCGCGAAATCGCGCCCGCCACAGGGGAAATCGTGCGGAGCTTCGCCATCGGCGATCCGGTGGTGAAGGGGGACTTCGAAGGCATCGCCGTGGCGGACGGCGGGGATATCTACTTGATCACCAGCACCGGCGCCCTCTACCGTTTCCGGGAAGGGGCCAACGGCGCACACGTGCCGTACACGGCGGTGGAGACGCGGCTCGCCACTGTCTGTGAAGTGGAGGGGCTTGCGTACCTGCGGGCCGCCGACAGCCTTATTGTGGCCTGCAAGGAAATGCTTGGTCGGTCGATGCGGTCTTCAGTCGTCCTGTTTTCGTGGTCCCGCCGCACGGGGCGTCTCGACGCCAGACCCTGGCGCACCCTGCCGGTGGCGGACCTCGCCGCCGCGGCGCGGGTGGACAGTTTCCATCCCTCGTCCGTCGAGATCGACCCGGCGTCCGGTCGGGTCGTGCTGCTCGCAGCGCGCGAAAAGGCGATGGTGGAGCTTGGCCCGGACGGCGCCATCGTCACCGGCCGCCGCCTCGGCGGGCGCCACGACCAGGCGGAAGGGGCCGCGGTCATGCCCGACGGCGCGCTCGTGATCGCCGATGAAGCGACCAAGAACTCCAGCGCCCAGCTCACCCGGTATGCCCGCCGCAATGACTAGACTTTTCAGCGCCGCCATTTCCGCCATCGCCGCTTTCGCCGCCGCGTGCGCCACGCCCACCGTGGCCGATGCGCAGCCGCCGGCGGGGGCGTCGGCGGTGTCCTCGTGGGAGAACGTGGCCCGCGTGGTCGCCATCGGCGACCTGCACGGCGACTATCCCAAGTTCGTCGACATGGCCACGCAGGCCGGTCTCATCGACGCCAACGGCGACTGGATCGGCGGCCAGACGCATTTCGTCCAGCTGGGCGATGTGCCCGATCGCGGCGCCGACACGCGCAAGATCCTCGATCACCTGATGCGCATCGAACCGCAGGCGGCGATTGCGGGCGGGCGCGTGCACGCGCTGATCGGCAATCACGAGGCCATGAACATCGAGGGCGACCTGCGCTACGTCAGCGCCGGCGAGTATGCGGCGTTCGTGGATGCGGACTCGCCGGCCCGGCGGGACGCGTACTACGCAGAGGTGGTGCGCAAGCTGCGCGAGACCCCGCCGCCCGAGGGCCTGCCCGTGTTCGACGAGGCGCACCGCGCGCGCTGGAACGCCGAACACCCGCTGGGCTTCGTCGAGCACCGCGAGGCGTGGCGGACCAACGGTCTCTATGGCGGCTGGATCGCGGACCACGACGCCGTGATCCGCATCAACGATACGCTCTACATGCACGCGGGCCTTGGCCCGCTGTACCGCCGCACGCCGCGCGAGGCGATCAACTTGGCCGTCCGGTCGGCGCTCGACGGCCTCCCCGATCCCCGACTGCCCGACATCACCCATGCCGAGGAGGGCCCCCTTTGGTACCGGGGGCTGGCGCTCAACGCGGAGGTGACGGAGGCGTCGCACCTGCGCGCGCTGCTCGCCACACACAAGGTGGCGCGGATCGTGGTGGGCCACACCAAGCGCGCGTCGATGGTGCTGCCGCGCTTCGAAGGGCGGGTGATCGTGACGGACGTAGCGGTGCCTGCGCGGTATCCCGATCCGCGGGCCTTCCTCATCGCGGAGCGCGGCGCCCTTTCGGTGATGCACCGCGGCCAGCGGGTTCCGCTTGATCTGTCCACCCGCGGAAGCCGGTGCGCCTACTTCGCCCAGATCGCCGCGCTCGATCCCGAGGGCGCGCCCACGCGCCGGCTGGTGGAGACCTGCGGCGCCCCCAACGGCGCCACGGCCATCCCTAGCGGCAGCGCCCGATGATCTCGCGTTCGAAGCGGCGCGGGTCCGCCAGGATCTCGAACGACTCGTCGAGATAGGCCTGCATCTCGCGCCGGTTGGCTTCGCTGATGCGCGTCTCGCCAGCGATGATCGCCGCGAAGGCGGGCCGCTTCTCCTGCAACAACGCGAGCGCGCCCGGCGCCTGCGCGTTGAACCGGCAGTGGCCGCGGTAGTAACGGACGTGAGCGTCGCGCACGTTGAGGCCTTCGGGCGGCGTGGCGTAGGGCGCGTCCACCAGGGCCGAGAAGTCGAAGTCGTAGGGCGTGGGCAAGATGCCGGAGGTCGCGTCCTTCGGTCCCGCCAGCTTGGCGTTGTGGCAGCAGAAGTCTCCCGGCGGGCCGGCGAAGTACTCCCAGTCCAGGTTGCCGATGACGAACTCGAACATGGCGAACAGCGCCGCCCGCTGGGGGTCGAGTTGTCCGGCGGTGAGTTGGCGGGGCTGGGCCTCGATCTCCACGAGGCCGTTGCGCTTGGCCATCGCGTCGGCGTCCTCGATGAGGAAGCCGTACTGGGTGGCGCCGGGGCCGCGCCCGTCGGTGTCGTGGTACGTCACGCGGGCCAGGCGCACCCGGAAGCTCAGCGGGCTGAGCTGGTTGTAGAGGCGGTAGACCGTGTACTCCCGCAGCAGCAGCTGTTCGTAACTGGACTGCGGCCGGCACTGGGTGACGAGCTTCAGCTTGTTCTGGTCGTCGAACAGCGTGCCTTCCATGGCCTTCTTGTCGAGGTCGAGCTTGAGCGGCGGGAAGGAGCAGATCTCCCCGGTGCGCCGCGAGAAGCCGCGCGGGGCGATCTGGAGGGCGTAGTCCTGGGCGCCGCCGGGCAGGGTGAGCGTCGCGGGTACGGGATCGACGCTGCGCTTGGCGGCGCGTTCAAGCTTGCCGAACTGCGCGTGCAGCGTGAATGCGATTTCGCCCTCTTCGGCGAACAGCGGCGCGTCCGCGCGGGCGGGCGTAGCGGCCATCGCCACCGCCAGCAGCGCCGCACCGCACCACATCGATTTCCACATGCCTTGCTCCCGCACACTCGTTTCGCAGCAGATTGCCACAGGGCGCTGCCGGATAGAAGCGGCCACCCGGCGGGGGAGAAGCCCGCGGGCTCAGCGCGCGCCCTGGCCATCGTCCACCTTGATGAACGTCCCGGTGACGTATGCGGACGCGGGCGAGACCAGATAAAGGAGCGTGGAATCCAGCTGCGCGGGATCGCCGATGCGCTTGCGCGGAAAGTGCTGGCTGATGTCGCCCATCCGCGCCAGCATGCCGTCCATCATCTCTGAGGCGAAGGCCCCGGGTGCGATGGCGTTTACGTTGATGTGGTAGGCTGCCCATTCCACCGCGAGCGCCTCCGTCATGCGGATCACCGCGGCCTTCGACACCGAGTAGAGCGCAGCGCCTCCGCCCCCGTAGTGGAACGCCGCCACCGACGCGATGTTGACGATGCGCCCCGGCGTCTTTGCCGCGATCAGCCGACGCGCCACCTCGCACGACAGCACCCACGGCGCGCGCACGTTGATGTCGAGCACGCGGTCGACGAGATCGAGCGGCATCTTGGTGGCGTACTTCGCGTCGGGAATGCCGGCGTTGTTCACCAGAATCGTGACGGGGCCCAGCGTGTCCTCCGCCTGCGCCACCGCATCGACAAGCTGCTGCGCGTCGGTGACGTCGAGCGAGATCGCCGCCGCCACGCCGCCGCGCCCGGCGATCTCGCCTGCGAGTTCGTTCAGCCTGTCGGCGCGCCGCGCACACAGCGCAACCTTCGCTCCCGCGGCGGCCAGCACTTCCGCAAAGCGCCGCCCGAGGCCCGAGGATGCGCCGGTGACCAGGGCCGTCTGGCCGGAAAGGTCCGTGCTGAAGTTGGTCGCGATCATGGCGGGCCTCTTTTCCTTCTTGTGCCGTGCGGCCACCCTAGCGCCATGCGCGGCGGCGACGGAAGCGGGCGCAGCGTGCTTCCGGGGTGGACATGCGCCGGTGACGCGTGGGAAAAGGCGGTCCTCATCCAAACCCGGCTGGCCAGCGCCCGTCCGCCCGTGCGCACAGCGGTTTCCGCAACGGCGCCGGCGCCGATCGTGTGCAGGCCGCGCCCATCCCGCGCGGATCCATGTCCCCCATCATTGCCATTTCCGGCCTCTCGAAGACCTACGCCGACGGGTTCCAGGCGCTGAAGGGCGTCTCGCTCGACATCGACCGCGGCGAGATCTTCGCGCTGCTGGGCCCCAACGGCGCGGGCAAGACTACGCTGATCAACATCGTCTGCGGCATCGTCACGCCCAGCGGCGGCACGGTGCTGGCGGATGGCCACGACGTGGTGCGCGAGTTTCGCGCCGCGCGCTCCAAGATCGGCCTCGTGCCGCAGGAGCTGCACACCGATGCGTTCGAGACGGTGTGGGCCACCGTCACCTATTCGCGCGGCCTGTTCGGCAAGCCGCGCAACCCCGCCCACATCGAGAAGGTGCTGCGCGAGCTTTCGCTGTGGGACAAGAAGGACGCCAAGATCATGACCCTGTCGGGCGGCATGAAGCGGCGCGTGATGATCGCCAAGGCGCTGAGCCACGAACCCGACATCCTCTTCCTCGACGAACCCACCGCGGGCGTGGACGTGGAGCTGCGGCGCGACATGTGGGACGTGGTGCGCGGCCTGCGCGAAAGCGGCGTCACCATCATCCTCACCACCCACTACATCGAGGAAGCCGAGGAGATGGCCGACCGCATCGGCGTCATCAACAAGGGCGAGCTTGTGCTGGTGGAGGAAAAGACCGCGCTGATGGCCAAGCTCGGCAAGCGCCAGCTCACGCTGGTGCTGCAGGACCCGCTCGAGAGCGTGCCCGCCGCGCTCGCCGCCTACGGCCTGGAGCTGACCGACGGCGGCCATGCGCTGGTGTATGGCTTCGCCACCGAGGCGGAGCGCGCGCGCATCACGGGCCTGCTTCGCGCGGTGGCGGATGCGGGCATCGCCTTCAAGGACCTCGCCACCAGCCAGAAGTCGCTGGAGGACATCTTCGTCGATCTCGTCCGCGCCGACCGCAACGGAGCCGCCGCATGAACCTCCACGCGATCCGCGCCATCTACGTGTTCGAGATGTCGCGCACCTGGCGCACGGTGTTCCAGAGCATCCTGTCGCCGGTGCTGACCACGTCGCTCTATTTCGTCGTGTTCGGCTCGGCCATGGGCGGGCGCATGGCGGAGGTGAACGGCGTGCCGTACGGCGCGTTCATCGTGCCGGGCCTGATCATGCTGTCGCTGCTCACCGAAAGCATCGGCAACGCCTCGTTCGGCATCTACTTCCCGAAGTTCTCGGGCACGATCTACGAGCTTTTGTCGGCGCCCATCTCGGCGCTGGAGATCGTGATCGGGTTTGTGGGCGCGGCGGCGACCAAATCCGTGATCATCGGGCTCATCATCCTGGCCACCGCGCGCCTGTTCGTGCCGCTCGACGTGCTGCACCCGCTGGCGATGGCGGGGTTCCTGGTGCTGACGGCGGTGACGTTCTCGCTGTTCGGCTTCGTCATCGGCATCTGGGCCGACAGCTTTGAGAAGCTCCAGTTCGTGCCGCTGCTGATCGTGACGCCGCTTACGTTCCTAGGCGGCAGCTTCTATTCCATCGATATGCTGCCCCCCGTCTGGCAGACGATCACGCAGATGAACCCGGTGTACTACCTCGTCAGCGGCTTCCGCTGGGCCTTCTACGGCGGCGAGGGGGTGTGGGTGAGCCTCGCGGGCACGCTGGCGTTTCTTGCCGCGTGTGCCGCGGCGGTGTGGTGGATCTTCAGGACGGGCTACCGGCTGAAGGCGTGAGCGCGGCGGCGGGCGGCCCCTGCCGGGGCGTGCGCGTTGCGCACAGAACGGCTAAGGTGGGGCCATGATCCCGTTCTCGGTCCTCGATCTTTCCCCCATCCTGCAGGGCGGGGACGCCCGGCAGGCGCTGATGAACTCCCGCGATCTCGCGGTGCACGCCGAGCGCCTTGGGTTCCACCGCTTCTGGCTGGCCGAACACCACAACATGCCGGGCGTGGCGAGCGCGGCGACGGCGGTGGCCATCGGCCATGTGGCGGCGGCCACCGCCACGATCCGCGTCGGCGCCGGCGGGATCATGCTGCCCAACCACGCACCCCTCGTGATCGCCGAGCAGTTCGGCACGCTGGCGGCGCTGTTTCCGGGGCGGATCGATCTCGGCGTCGGCCGCGCGCCGGGCACCGACCAGCCCACGGCGCTGGCGCTGCGGCGCACCCTGGTGGGCGACGTGGACCGCTTCCCGCAGGATGTGCTCGAGCTCATCAGCTATTTCGATCCCGCCGAACCGGGCCAGCGCGTGCAGGCGGTGCCGGGGGCGGGGCTCGATGTGCCGGTGTGGATCCTGGGATCGAGCCTGTTCGGGGCGGAGCTTGCCGCGCTGCTCGGCCTGCCGTTCGCCTTCGCCTCGCACTTCGCGCCGCAGGCGCTGATGCCGGCGCTCCGGCTCTACCGGGAACGCTACAAGCCCTCGCCCGCGCACCCGAAGCCGTATGTGATGCTGGGCTTCAACGTCATCGCCGCAGAGACCGATGCGGAGGCCCAGCGCCTGTCCACCTCGCTGCAACAGGCCTTCCTCAACCTGCGCCGCGGGCGGCCTGCGCCGCTGCCGCCGCCGGTGGATCACGTGGAGATGGCGCCGGCGGAACGCGCCATGCTCGACGGGCTGCTCTCGTGCGCGGCGGTGGGGGCGCCGGAGACGGTGCAGGCCGCGCTCGCCGCCTTCATCGCCCGCACCGGCGCGGATGAACTCATCGTCACCGCCCAGATCTTCGATCACGCCGCGCGCCTTCAGTCCTTCGAGATCGCCGCCGACGTTCGCGCCACGCTCGATGCTGCGAAGGCGGCGTAAGGCTACTTGAGCAGGGCGAGCGCGCCCGTATCGTCGATCTGCGCGGCGGCGCCGTTCAGCATCACGAAGAACATGTCATCGCCGCGCGCCGTCTGGTTCACCATCACGGCGGCGAAAAATGCGGTGAGGAACAGCTGGAACGATCCCGCCGCGTAGTCCCGCAACAGCGCGTCTCGGGTATAGCCGGACACGCCGAGCGACTTGAGCTTTCCGAGGTAGCCGTCAAGCAGCGCCGCCTCGTGCGCCCGACGCACGTCGAACGGAACGGCGCCGCCGAGAAAGTACGCCACGTCCGTTGCCCCGGTCCCGTAGCCCGCGGTCTGCCAGTCCAGCACCGTCACCGCCCGCCCGCCGGCCGGCGTGGCGAACATCATGTTGTCCGGCCGGAAATCGTTGTGCGTCAGGCAGCGGGGGGAGAGGTGCTCGACCGGCGCGCCGAACGTCGCGCAGATGGCCTCGCCGATCTCCACCGCCAGCGCGCTCACCCGGTCCCCGTACCGCGCGCGGAAGGCGGCCCACACCGCCGTCACCATCTCTTTCGTCACCGGCGAAGGCGCGTGCTTCGATCCCTGCAGCCAGGGAAGATCGTCGAGGCCGTCATCGCCCCAGTGCGAGGCGTGCAGCTTCGCGGCCTCCTCCAGCACGGCGTGCGCCTGCGCGAGTGTGACGCCCACAAGCTGGTCGCCCTGCGTCGCGGGCGCGAGGTCTTCCATCATCAGCACGAACTCGTGCGTGGCCTCGTCGATGTCGGCGAAGAAGCAGCGCGGCGTGGCGATGAGCGCCGAGGGCGCCAGGTGGCGGTAGAAGTTCACTTCGCGCACATAGTTGCCCAGCATCACGCCGGTGGCCCGGCTCGTGTCGCCGGGGGAGGGGAACTTGCCGACGAGGGTGGCCGGCGCATCGTCGCCCGCGCGCAGGTAGTCCAGCGTGAAACGCACGCTCTCGCCGATCTGTCCCGTGCCCACGTTCTTCGCCGTGAAGCCGCGCACCACCGCATCGACGCCGCCGGCCTGCAGGACGCGGGTGAGCCAGTCGGCGCTGACGGCCTCCGGGCGCACGATGTCTGGAACGTCGCCAGCGGCAGCCATGCGGTCTCCTCCGTCGCGCGCTCTTTCCCCATCGTCAGGGGACGGGCGCGATCGCCGTCAGCATCGGCCGCACCCGGAACGATTGCAAGACAAGGGTCCCATTGCAAATCGGGGGCGAAGCTTGCGATCCCGCGGCGGACGTGGTGCTTTGGCCCCAAGGGAGAGAGCCATGGAAGACCGGATCCGGGTGGAGATTTCGGGCGGCGTCGCCGACGTCCGCCTCGTGCGCGCCGACAAGATGAACGCCCTCGACGACGCCATGTTCAGTGCGCTGATCGAGACGGGCGAGCGTCTCAAGACGGAGAAGGGCGTGCGCGCCATCGTGCTGTCGGGCGAGGGCCGCGCGTTCTGCGCCGGGCTCGACACCGAGAACTTCGGCAAGATGGCCTCCGGCCAGCGCAACGGCGAAGGGCGGCTGGTGACCGACGACCGCACGCCCGGCGGCGCCAACCGCGCCCAGCACGCCGTCATGGTGTGGCGCGAGCAGCCTGTGCCGGTCATCGCGGCGGTGCACGGCGCGGCGCTCGGCGGCGGCTTCCAGGTGATGCTGGGCGCCGACATGCGCTTCATCGCCCCGGACGCGAAGCTCTCCATCCTCGAGATCAAATGGGGCCTCGTACCCGACATGGGCGGCATGGTGCTGCTGCGCGGCCTCGTGCGCGACGACATCGCGCGCGAACTCACCTACACCGGCCGCATGTTCACCGGCGCCGAAGCCAAGGACATCGGCATCGCCACCCGCGTGTGCGCCGATCCGCGCGCCGAAGCGCTCGCCGTGGCGGCCGAGATCGCCGGCAAGAGCCCGCACGCGATCCGCGGCGCCAAGCGCCTGTTCGCCGCCATCGCCGACAGCGACCAGCACGCCATCCTCAAGCTTGAATCGGTGGAGCAGACGGCCCTCATAGGCACGCCCAACCAGGTGGAAGCGGTGATGGCGAACCTGCAGAAGCGCACGGCGAACTTCGCCGACGTGGCCTGAGGCGGCGCCATGAAAACCCTTGAAGGCCGCACCGCCATCGTCACCGGCGCCGCCAGCGGGATCGGGCGCGCAGCGTCGCTCCTGTTCGCGCGCGAAGGCGCGTACGTGATCGCTGTCGATCTCTCGCCGGAGGTGGGCGCCACCGTCGAGATGCTGAAGGACGCGGGCGGCGCCGGCCGGGCGATGGTGGGCGATGCCGCGACGCAGGCGCTGATCGACGAGGCGGTGAAGTTTGCGGAGGCCGACCGCGCCGGGCTCGACGTGATGTTCGCCAACGCCGGCGTTTCCGGCGGCCTCGCGGGCCTCTTCGATCTCACGCCGGAGCACTGGACGGAGCTGCTCCGCATCAACGTTGTCGGCGTGTTCATCGCCGTGCAGGCGGCGGCGCGGGAGATGGCCAAGCGCAAGCGCGGGTCGATCATCTGCACGGCGAGCGTGGCCGGTCTGCGCTCCGGCGCGGGCGGCATGCCGTATTCGGCGTCGAAGGCCGGCGTCATCTCCATCGTCCAGACCGGCGCCAACCAGCTTGCGGGCACAGGCGTGCGCATCAACGCCATCTGCCCCGGCCTCACAGAGACCGGGATGACGCAGCCGATGTTCGACATGGCGCGCGCCCGCGGCAGCGAAGGCAAGATCGGCCAGCTCAATCCGTTGCGCCGCGCGGCGGGCCCGGAGGAGATTGCGGAAGTGGCGCTGTTTCTCGCGTCGGACGCCGCGAGCTACGTGAACGGCCAGGCCATCGCGGTGGATGGCGGGCTGTCGAGTTCGCACCCGGTGGTGCCGGGCAAGATTGCGTAGGGCGCTACGGCGCCAGCCGCGCCGTCAGCCGCGCCACGCGCGCCGCGCGCGCGTCGTCGGCGTAGGCCACCTTGCCGTCCACGCCCCACACCGGCCCCGGCCATGCGGCGTCGCCCGACCAGCGGCCGATCACGTGCACATGCAGCTGCGGCACGACGTTGCCGAGCGCGCCGACATTGGTCCGTTGTACGCCATGCTCCGCCGCGACTGCCTTCGCTGCACGCATCGTTTCCGCCATCAGCTGCGCAGCGTCTTCGGCGCCGAGGTCGACGACGTCGCGCAAGCCCGCGATGCGCGGGACGAGCATCAGCCACGGCCAGCGCGCATCGTCCTTCAGCAACACAGTGCAAAGCGGCAGGTCGAGGATCGCCGCAGCGCTGCGCGTGAGGCCGGGATCGAGCGCAAAACTCACCAGCTGGCGGCGCGCCAGGCGGTGGCGCCGTCGATGAGCGTCAGCAGTGCGCGTCCCTTCGGGATGTCGGCGACGGGTGCGATCATCAGGTCCACGGAGAACACGCTCACGTCGGCGGCCATGCCGGGCTTCAGCGACCCGCGCGTGGTCTCCTCGAAGGCGGCGTAGGCGGGGCCTGCGGTGAACAAACGAAGTGCTGTGGCGCGGTCCACCGCTTCTTCCGGCCGCCAGCCGGCGCCGGAGAAGCCGGCGAGGTCGCGCCGCGCCACGGCGGCGTAGAATTCGATCAGCGGGTCCCCTTGCTCCACCGGCGCATCGGAGCCCGCGACCACGATGGCGCCTGTGCCGATCAGGCTCTTCCAGGCGTAGGCGCCGACGAGGCGTTCCAGCCCCACGCGCGCGGGCGCGAAGTGCAGATCGCCGATGGCGTGGCTCGGCTGCATTGAGGCGATGACGCCCATCGGCGCAAAGCGCGGGATGTCTGCGGGGCGGATCACCTGCGCGTGCTCGATGCGCCAGCGGGGCGCGGCGATGCGGCGCTGCGCCTCCGGCACGGCGGCGAAGGCCTCGGCGTAGATGTCCAGCACCACCGCGTTGCCGCGGTCGCCGATGGCGTGGGTGGCGATCTGGATGCCGCGCCGCAGGGCGGTCTCGAACACCGGCAGCGCCTCGTCGCGCTTGATCAGGATGAGACCCGTGGCGCCCGGCGCATCGTCGTAGGACGCAAAGAGCGCTGCGCCGCGCGAGCCCAAGGCGCCGTCCGCGTAGTACTTGATGGCCCGCGTCACGACGCGGCTGTCCCGGCTCCGCTGCGCCCCGCGGCGCAGCAGCATGGCGCCCGCCTCCGGCGTCACGGCGTTGTAGAGGCGCAGCGGAATGCGGCCGGCGTTGGCGCGGGCGCGCAGGGCGGTCGCCTCGTCCCAGCCCACGCTCATGTTGTGCACGCCCACCCAGCCGCGTGCGGGATAGACGCGCAGCGCCGCGTCGAGCGCGGCGTCCAGCGTGGGCAGCGCGGCGCGCGCGATCACGGGGCCCATCAGCGCCATGGCGTTGTCGATCAGCATGCCGGTGGGCTGGCCGGCCGCGTCCTTCAGGATGTCGCCGCCGCTGGGCGCCGGCGTTGCCGCAGTGATCCCGGCCATGGCCAGCGCGCGGGAGTTGGCGATGAGCGCGTGCCCGTCGGCGCGCTCCAGGATCACGGCGGTGTCGGGCGACACGGCGTCGAGGTCCGCGCGGGTGGGGAAGCGCTTCTCCGGCCAGTGCGTCTCGATCCAGCCGCGCCCCACGATGACCGCGCCGTTGGCCGGGCCTGCGTCCACACGCGCCTTCACCGAGTCCACGAGGGCGGCGAGGGACGGCGTGCCCTCGAGGTTGAAGGTGATCTCCCGCTCGCCGATGCCGCGCAGGTGGGCGTGCGCATCGGTGAAGCCGGGGAAAGCGGCGGCGCCGCGGAGGTCGATGACCTGCGTGCGGGGGCCGCGCAGGGCGTCCGCGCCCGCCCTGTCGCCCGCGTACGCCACCTTGCCGCCGGAGATGGCCAGCGCCTCGACGCGGGCCTCCCCGGTGTAGATCGGGCCGTTGAGGAGGAGGGTGTCTGCGGGCCGGGCGTGGGCGGCGCCGGCGAAGGCGAGGGCGAGGGCGAGCAGGAGAGTGCGGATCATGCGTCCTTGTAGCCGCCCGCCATGCGTGCGACGACTCCTTTGAGTGAGGTCAATGCGGTGACCCGCGGGCTTGCCATCCTCATGGAGGAGACCCGCCATGCTCAGAAAAATCGCCGTCCACGCCGATGCGACCCCCGGTGCGTTGATCCGGGTGGAGATCGCTGCGGAACTCGCCCGCGCCCACGGCGGGACCGCCGAGGCGTTCGTGGTCAACGTGACGCCGCTGCCGCCCTACGGGCCCGGCGCCGTCGTGCTGGCCAGCGCCTTCGATTCCATGCGGGCGACCATCATCGAGCGCCTGCACGTGGAGGCAAAGGCCGTGGCCGACGCCGTCGACGCCGCCCAGAAGATCCCGACGCACGTGGTCGAGACCACGGGCGACCGCACCCTCATCGACGTGGCGAGCTGGCTGCGCTGCGTGGACCTCACGGTGCTGCCGCCGCCGCGGCCGGACGGGGCAGGCCAGGACGACGCCATGTTCCAGGCCGCCGTCTTCGGCGCCGGGAGTCCCGCGCTGATGGCGCCGCTGTCCCGGAACGGCGCGACGGTGGGCCGTACGGTGGCGATCGCGTGGAAGGACTGCCGCGAGGCGGCGCGCGCCATCCACGATGCGCTGCCGCTGCTGCACAAGGCGGAGTCCGTGCGCTTCCTCGCCGTCCACGGCGACCGCGCCTACCACGGGCAGCGCGCGCTCGACCGCATGATGGAAAGCCTGCGCGGACGCGGCATCGCCGTGGGCGATGCGGTCGTGGCCCGGGTGGAGAGCCACCAGAGCGAGGCGCTGCTGGACGCAGCCAGAACGGTCGGGGCCGATCTCCTGGTGATGGGCGCCTACGGCCGGTGGCGGATGAGCGAGATGCTGTTCGGCGGCTTCACCCAGCACGTGATGGACCACGCCGACATTCCCGTCTTCCTCTCACACTAGAGCTTGGCGGTCACCTCCTCCAGCCACGCCTTCGCGGGGCCCGTGAGTTGCGGGCCGATCACGGCGCGGACGCGGACGTGGTAGGCGTCGAGCCAGTCGCGCTCCTCGCGCGTCAACAGCTTCCTGTCGATCAGCGTCCTGTCGATGGGCGCCAGCGTCAGCGTCTCGAAGCCCAGCATCTCGCGCTCGCCGCCGGGAATGGGCGCGGGCGGCGTCACCACCTGCAGGTTCTCCGTGCGGATGCCGTAGTGGCCTTCCTTGTAGTAGCCCGGCTCGTTGGACACGATCATGCCCGGCTCCAGCGCCACGTGGTTGGGCAGCTTGGAGATGCGGTGCGGGCCCTCGTGCACGCCGAGGTAACTGCCCACGCCGTGGCCGGTGCCGTGGTCATAGTCGAAGCCCGCTTCCCACAGCGACATCCGCGCCAGCGCATCGAGCGCGGAGCCCGTGGTGCCTTTCGGAAAGCGCACGCGCGACAGCGCGATGTGGCCCTTCAGCACGCGGGTGAAGCGGTCCTTCATCTCCGGCGTGGGCCGGCCGATGGCGACCGTGCGCGTCACGTCCGTGGTGCCGTCGAGATACTGGCCGCCTGAGTCGATCAGGAACAGCGAGCCGCGCTTCAGCTTGCGGTTGGTCTTCACGTTCACGCGGTAGTGCGGCAGCGCGCCGTTCGGCCCCGCGCCGGAAATGGAATCGAACGAGAGGTCCTTCAGCGCATCGCTTTCGCGGCGGAACTGCTCCAGCACGCCGCACGCCTCGATCTCGTCTGTCTTGCCCGATTGCGCCTCGGTGGCGAGCCAGTGGAGGAAGCGCGTCAGCGCTGCGCCGTCGCGCGCGTGCGCCTGGCGGGCGCCTTCGATCTCCACGGCGTTCTTGCACGCCCGCGGCAGCATCACGGGATCGGGCCCGCGCAGGGTGAGGGCGCACGCGGCGTCGAGCTGTTCGAAGAACCACGCGGAGGTGGCGGCGGGGTCCACGCGCACGCGCTTGCCGGCGAGGGCCGCGAGCCCTTCCGCCACGTCCTCCTCGCGCTTCACGGCCACTTCGTTGCCGAGCCACGAGCGCAGCGCGCCGCTCGTCTTTTCCGGCGCGATGAAGAGATCGGCGCGTCCGTCCGCGTGCAGGATCGCCGTGCCGAGCGGCAGCGGCGAGCGCGCCACATCGGCGCCGCGGATGTTGAACAGCCACGCAAGCGACGCGGGCGACGTGATGACGGCGGCGTCGGCGCCGCCCGCCGCGAGATCGGCGCCGAGGCGCAGGCGCTTGGATGCTGCGCTTTCGCCCGCATACTGCTCGGGATGCGGCACGGCGGGCGTGGCGGGCACGGGCGGGCGCTGCTGTCCCCACGCCTCGTCGATGGGATTGGGCGACACGGCCACAAGCTCCGCGCCTGCGTCCTTCGCGGCGGACTTCAACCGGTCCAGCGCGTCGGGGCTGAACAGCTTGGGATCGTAGCCGATCTTCTGGCCGGGCTTGCCCTCGCGCCGGATCCAGCCGGCAAGGCCCAGGTCCACGAGGTCCTCATAGGCGAACAGCCGCCCGTCCACCTGCGCGCGCACCTGCAGCGTATAGCGCCCGTCCACGAACACCGCGGCCTTGTCGCCCAGCAGGGCGGCGGCGCCGGCGGAGCCGGTGAACCCCGTGGCCCAGGCCAGCCGGTCGAGCGCCTCCGGCACATACTCGTTCTGGTACTCGTCCTCGTGCGGGATGACGAAGCCGTCGAGCCCCCGCTGGGCCAGCGCGCGGCGGAGTTTGGGGAGGTTCTTGCGGCCGATGTCCGGGCCGCCCGGGCTTTCGAAAGTCTGGAACATGGACAGGACTTGGCGACGCGCCGGGTGCGGGGTCAAGGGGTAGCCCGCGCGGCCTTTCACAGCCCCCGCAGGCGAGGGCATAGTCGCCGCCATGCCCAGCTTCCGCCCCGCCACGCCCATCGACATTCCCGCCCTGCACGCCCTCATCGAGAGCGCCTATCGCGGCGACAGCGCCCGCGCCGGCTGGACGCACGAGGCCGACCTGCTGGACGGCCAGCGCACCGACGCCGAGGAACTCCGCGAGATCATCGCAGACCCCGCCCAGCGCATCCTGCTGGCTGAACGCGACGGCGCGCTCGTCGGGTGCGTGTGCGTCGCCGAAAAGCGGGGCGACGGCGGCGTGACCGGCTATCTCGGCATGCTGACGGTGCGCCCCGCGCTCCAGTCGGCCGGGCTTGGACGCCGGCTCATCGCGGCCGCGGAAGACACCGCCCGCGGCTTCGGCGCGCGGACGATGGAAATGACGGTGATCGCCGGCCGCGGCGAACTCATCGCCTGGTACGAACGCCGCGGATACGCGCTCACGGGCGAGACGCGACCGTTCCCCATGGACGATACGCGCTTCGGTCTGCCGAAGCGGCGGGACCTTGTGTTTGTGGTGCTGGGGAAGGGGTTGGGGGCGTCTGCATCGTCGGATTAGGTTTGCGCGCGCAGGTGGGGACCAATGCCAACCATTCCAGGAATTGCGGGGGCGGTCGTCCCCCCGGAAAAACTGTCTGGCTATCTTCTGGACATTCATCATCCGGAAGGCGGGGCAAAGGCGCGCTTCTTTCTGCGTTTTGGGTTTTCACCCGACGACCCGGAAACGCTCGCCGCCGCGCTCGTGGCCCATGCAGAGGGACTGGAAGCGACTGTATCTCAGCGGCCAAATGCGCTAGTCTATGTCGTTACCGGGCCGATCTCGACGCCTGACGGGCGAACGCCGCGCGTAAGGACGGTGTGGCAGGTCCGCGACGGCGAGAGCGTTCCCCGGTTTGTAACCGCCTTTCCCCGGAGACGGCGCTGATGTTTGCGATGTTCGCCTCTGTGACGCTGGTGCGTGATCTGCCGGCCCGCGGCCTCAAGGCCGGCGACGGCGGCGCCGTGGTCGAAGTCTACGGGAACGGCGCCTCGTATGAGGTCGAGTTCTTCAATGGCGCAGGCGAGACCGTCGCGGTGGAGAATGTCGAGGCGGCGGCGCTGCGCGCGACCACCGACGCCGATCGTGATGCCCGTCGCACGCGGGCGGTCGCGGCGGAGTAGCGACGGGTCGCCGCGCGTCGGAACCCGCTGCGCCGCTCTCCACCCATTCCCGGATCGTCGCGCCGGCCACGGGGCCGGGAGCCATGCGCGCCGCCGCGGGCGGCGCACGCGTTCCCGGGATTAGGTGGCGGCGTGCGCGCAGAATAGGGGGATAGGCGCCCCGCCTATCCCACACTTTTCCCGTACCGCCGGCTTTAGCCGGCATTTTTTCTCCGCAGCAGACTCTTTGGCGCACAAGGGGCCGGCTGAAGCCGGCGGTACGGCTGCGCAATTTTCTTCGCCATCCCAATCCGGAGGGTTTGAAGCCCGGCGCATACTGCTGCGCATGAATGCACCCGCCGCCCCCGATCCCGAACGCCTCCACATCCTCGCCGCGCTGTTGCGCGCGTGGGTGCTGGCGCTCGCCGCCTGGCTGGCGGAATTCGAAGGCGTGCTGCCCCGGATGTGGCGGCGCGAGCTGCTGGCGCTGGTGCGCGCCGCCGAGATCGACACGCGGCGGCTGGTCTTCGTCGTCGCCGTGGCGGGGATGGGGCCGCCGCCGCCGGAGATGCGGGGCGCCATGCGGCCGCGTTCGTGTCCGCCGGGATTTCGCCGCGTGCGCCATCAGGGCGCCGACACGCGGATGATGCAGCGCGGCGTGCGTATGCACCGTCGCGGCGGCATTGCGGCGCGGATCGCGCGGGTGCGCGCGGTGCTCGCGCGTCTCGGCATGCATGTGGCGGCCATGCGCCGGCGCATCGCGCAGCCGGGCGTGAGCCCGCGGCTGACCCCTGTGGCGCCGCCTGCACAGCCGCCTGCGGCGTTGTGTGCGCCGGTGTGCGCGTGCGTGGATTCCTCGTAGCGGCGGCTGTCGCGCTTGATGTTCTGGAGCGCCGCAAAAGCGATCAGCTTCTGCGGACGCGGGCGCGCGCCCTGTGTTCCCCGTGGCCCGGCGCTAGACGACCATCTGCGTCTGCGTCACCAGCGCCACGGGCTTGCCGTCCGCCTCGCGGGTGATGCGCGTGTGCCAGACGGAGGTGCGCTTGCCGATGTGGGCGGGGGTGGTCTCGCCGATCACCACCGCGCCCTCGGGCGCTGCACCGAGGAAGTTCGTCTTGCTCTCCAGCGTCGTGGTGCGCGCGCCGGGCTCCAGGTTGAGGAAGCCGCCCACGGCGCCCAGCGCGTCGGCGAACGCCATGATCGCGCCCCCGTGCAGGATGCCCCCGGCGGTGCACAGGTCGGCGCGCACGACCATGCGGCCCAGCACCTTCGTCCTGGTGGCGTCGGTCACCTCCACGCCCATCAGCGCGGAGAAGGGCATGGAGTCTGCGAGGTTCGCCATCGGCGCGCTCCCTGGTCTGCAAGACGCGAGAGTGCGCGCCGTGACGGCGCGGACGTCAAGCCTTCTCGTGGCGGCGCAGGATGGCGGTGGCGGTGATGTCGCCCATCACGTTGCCCACGGTGCGGAAGATGTCTGGCACCACCTCCACCGCGAGCAGGATGCCGAGCAGCTCGATGGGCACCCCCAGCGCCACGCAGATCGGCGCCATGGAGATGAAGAACGACACCTGCCCCGGCAGGCCCACCGCGCCCACGCTCACCGCAAACGACACCACCACCGCGGTGGTCATCTGCACCGGCGTGGGGTCGATGCCGTAGAGGTGCGCGATCACGTACGCCACGGCCAGGTTGGCCACGGGGCTCGTGAAGCGGAACACCGCCACCGCCAGCGGCAGGATCACGTCGGTGATGCGGGCGGGGATGGAGAGGCCCTCGCGCGCCGCCGTCAGCATCGCGGGCAAAGTGGCGAGGGACGATTGCGTGGAGAACGCCACCACCGTGGCCGGCGCCGTCGCGCGCAGGAACGTCCCCACCGGCACGCCGCCCCAGGTGAACGCCAGCAGGTACGCCACAACGGTGATGCCGATGGTCACCGCACTCACGATCGCCACGTACTGCGCGAGCACGCCGGCTGCGCCGAAGCCCGCATTGGCGCCGACGCCGAGCGCCAGCGCAAACACGCCGAGCGGCCCCACGAACAGCACCCAGCGCACGATGACGATCATCGTCTCCGCCACCGCCTTGAAGAACGCGATCAGCGGCGTGCGCAACTCCGGCGGCAGGCGCGTGGCGGCGAAACCGAAGAAGCAGCTGAACACCACGAGCGGCGTGATCTGATCCTCGGCGGCGGCGCGCACGGGGTTCGCCGGCGCAAGCGACTGCAGCCACTGGGCGATGGTGGGCGGCGTGATCGCGTCGGCGTCCGTGCGCGCCGATCCGGCGATGAAGGCGCGCGCGGCGTCGGGATCCACCGGCCAGAGCGCAAGCAGGCCCTGAGTGGCCAGCGTGCTGTAGATGGCGGCGAACACCAGAAGCACCGTGAACAGCGCGATGGCGCGGGTGGCGAGCTTGCCGGTGGCGGCCGCATCCGCCACGGACGCGATGCCGGTGATCAGCAGCGCCACGATCAGCGGGATGACTGTCATCCGCAACGCGTTGAGCCACAGCCCGCCCAGCGCCTCCACGATGGTCGCGGCGCTCCGCCATT
Organism: Alphaproteobacteria bacterium; assembly: GCA_027488965.1. Lineage (GTDB taxonomy): Bacteria > Pseudomonadota > Alphaproteobacteria > Caulobacterales > Aquidulcibacteraceae > VFBF01. Next base: position 9,230 of record JAIYAO010000172.1, on the reverse strand, counting down.
CCGGGGCGTCGCCCGCCTGGATCGCGGCGCCTGCCGTCAGGCCGAGAACAAGCGCCACGAGCACGCGCGCGCTGAGGGAATTGAGCATGAAGGAACGCCAGCCCGTTGGATCCAGCGGCTGTGTCTAGCGGGCAATCGGCGGCTTGTCGCCCTACGCGGCGCTCGCCGTCTGCTCGCGGACGAGGGTGCGCCGATAGTAGCCGCCCTCTGGCACGAAGGCGTCCGAGACGCCCACGGTGGACTCCGTTGCGCCCAGCAGCAGCACGCCGTCGTCGGTCATCTGCGCGGCGATGCGCTCCAGCACCTGCCGGCGCGTTTCGGGCGCGAAGTAGGAGAGCACGTTGCGGCAGACCACGACGTCGAACACGCCGAGCGGCGCGAGGTCGTCGAGCAAATTGAACCGCTGGAAGCGCACCATGGCGCGGATCCGGTCGGCGATGCGCCAGAACTCGCCCACCTTCTCGAAATGGCGGATGAGCGTGCGCACCGGCAGGCCCCGTTGAACTTCGAACTGCGTGTAGAGGCCCGCGCGGGCCTTCTCGAGCACGCGCTCCGACAGGTCGGTAGCGACGATCTCGGCGTCCACGCCGCGCCCGCCGGCGCGCAGGTCGTCGAGCAGCATGGCGAGCGAGAACGCCTCCTGGCCGGTGGAGGTGGCCGCGCTCCAGATCCGCAAGCGACCCGCCGGGCGCGCCTGCTGGAGTTCGGGGATGATCCGGTCGCGCAGCAGCGCAAAGGGCTTTCGGTCCCGGAAGAAGTGCGTCTCGTTGGTGGTGAGCGCGTCGGTCATCTGCCAGATCAGCCGTTCGTCGCGGCGCAGGCGCGCGGCTGCGGCGAGTTCGGCGACGCTGGCGAGGCTTTCCTTGCGCGCGATGGGCGCAAGGCGGGTTTCCAGGAGGTAGGACTTGTCCGCCGTCAGAACGAGGCCCGACCGCGCCTTCACCTCGCGGGCGACGAAGGCGAAGTCGGCATCCGCCATCGCCGTCGCCATCACGCGGCCTCGTAGCTGATCAGGCCGGCCTCGACGAACTTCGACTGCAGGATGTCGCCGTCGAACGGCTTCATGATGTACTCGTTGGCCCCGGCCTTGATGGCTTCCGAGATGTGCTCGACGTCGTTCTCGGTGGTGCAGAACACCACGATGGGGGTGTCGCCGCCGCGCTCCTTGCGCAGCGCGCGCAGGAACTCGATGCCGTTCATCAGCGGCATGTTCCAGTCCAGCAGGATGCCGTCGGGCATCGACTTGCGGCATGCGGTGAGCGCTTCGAGGCCGTCGCCGGCTTCCTCCACCTGGAAACGCAGGTCTTCAAGGATGCGGCGCGCCACCTTCCGGATGACGCGGCTGTCGTCGACGATGAGGCAGGTCTTCATCGGAATCTCTCTGTGCGCCATCCGAATCGGACGGGACGCGCAGGAGCGTTGACGCCAAGTCTTTGAGGGAGGGTTAACGCACCCTTGCGGGCGGCTACGCGAGAGCGAAGGACGGCGACCGCAGCACGATGTCCACTGCGCCCTCGCCCTGGCGGGTAAGGATCTCCACGTTGGTCTGGCGCGCGAGGATGCCGGTCAGCAGCGGTTGGGCCACGGGGCCTGGATAGCCGTCCTCCGGCAGGTCGCCCTGCAGGGCGGCCCATGTGGCCGGGCGCATGCCGGCGCGCTGGCCGGTGCAGGTGATGCGCAGCTCCACGGTCTCGCCGTCGCGGCCCGCATCGACGATCACGACCCCGCCCTTCGGGAGACACTCGTTGGCGATGAAGAGCGCGTTCATGAATACCTTCAGCGTCGCCCGCGGCATGGCCACGGCGGGCGCACGCCATTCAAGCGCGGCCTTGAGCGAACCGTAGAGCTTCTCGGCTACTGCGCGCGCTTCCTCCAGCCGGCCCTCGCCGTCGCCGCCTGCGTCGCCGCCGCCCGCGAAGGCGAACCGGAAGAACTCCAGCCGGGCCCACGCGTTGGCCACGCCGTGCTCCATGAGCGCGATGGCGTCGGCGTTCTTGCCGGAGGCGTCGCTGTCCTTGAGCATCTCAAGGCCCTGGATGAGCGGATTCATCGACCCGGCCATGTCGTGACAGACGCGCGATGCGACAAGCGCAGCGAGGCGCGGACCTTCGATCATGGTGATCCCTCATGCGTCGGACAGAATCGTCGAGCAGCGCACCCTAGCCGATTCTGCCGGGCCGCGAGCCGCCCGATCGGGCGTGGACCTCAGGCTTCGTGGTCGGGGTGGTCGATGCGGTCGTCGAAACCGCGCCGGGCGCTGTAGAAGGACAGCGCCATGAGGCCGCCGCCCAGCATGACGGAGACGACGGCGCCCAGGCCGATCACGATCCAGCCGAACAGGCTGATCTGCACGCCGGCCGACGACCAGGCGTAGATCACCGCGACGACGGCGCCGATCAGGAATGCGCCCAGCACCGCGACGAGGGCTGCGGTCTTCACGCGGGGGGACAGTAGGCCGGCAGGGTCACGCCGGAGGTGTTGCGCCGCCACGAACCGTTTTCGTCACGCCAGGAAGCGCCCGAAGGGGTGTTCTTGGTGAGCAGCTTGCACGCGGTGGCGCGGCTGAATTCGTCGACGGTGACGCCGGTGCGCTGCGCCATCGCGATGTAGGCCTCGCGGCGCTGCAGATTCACCTGGCTCAGGCGGGCGCGCACATCGGCGGCGGGGCTCGCGCCATCGACGACGCCGAGGTAGCCGTCGGCCTGTTCGCCCACGCGGCCGGAGTTGATGGCGGCGTTGAGCACCGGGTCCTCGATCGCGGCGGCGGGGCCTGCCGCTGCGAGCGTTGCGGCCGCGATGGCGGCGAGGAGGAAGCTGCGGGGGGGCATGGTGTGGATCCTTCGCGCTTAAAAGATGCTGGGGTTCTGGCGGAGGGTTTCAAGCACCTCGCGCTCCAGCTTCACGATCACTTCCTGGCGGATGTTCACGTTCAGGTTGATCTCGATGGGCTTGTCCGGCGCCTGCACCTTTATGGTCGGCGCACAGGCCGCCACGGCCACGGCGGCGACCGCCGTCCAGATCCTTGTCGGGCCCATATCGTCTCCTCGATCTCTCTGGCGCCCTTATCGGGGCGCCGGCTGTGGCGGGTCAACGTCCGGGCGCGGCGCCGGCGCGCCCTCTGCTTCGGTGCGGATGGCCTCATCCACCAGCGGACGGGCGTCATTGATGCTGTCGGATGTTCGCACCAGCCGCCTGAACGGGGCCCGAACGGAAACGGTGAACTTGAAGGGCCATCCCGTCACCTTGAGCCGGTCCATCCCGGGCAGCGGGATCAGGCCGGGCGCCACGATGCCGCCGATGGGCTGGACGTTCTGCCCCTCGAAGCGGATGGCGGTGACGATGTCGCCCTCCAGCTCCCCGTCCAGTTCCAGCACGAGGTCGGTGTAGGCGAAGGCCTTGAGTGCATCGAAGGCGATCTGCGGGGCGCCCGCCAGGCCGTCTCCTGCGGCGCCTGTGTAGCGGATCTCGCCGCCGGGCGGGGCGGCGCGCAGGGTGCCCCTGACGATCCGCCCGCCGGTGCTGTCGAAAACGAGGGGGAAGGAGCCCTCGACTCGCCCCGTGGCCGTCAGGTCCTGCAGCTCCAGCTGCGCGATGAGCTTCTGCACGTCCACGTTGCGCAGGGTGAGGTTCATCCGGAACTCGTCCTCGCCGATCAGCACCATCTGGGGCGCGATGGACAGCTCCCCCGACGCGAACGGCCACGTGGCGCCCTCGATCTGCACGCGGTCGGGTCCCAGCACCTGGAAGGCGATCTCGCCGGCCTCCACCACCACGCCGGGATTCAGCCGGCGGATGGCCACGCGTTGTCCGGGCGGCGTGGTCAGGGCGAACAGGTCGTCGAAATCGATGTCGCCCGAGATGCCCTCCACGGGCCCCAGCGCCACCGCGAGGAGGTTGACGTGCCGCGGCGAGATGCGCCCGCGCGACGTCATGGACGTGCTGTCCCAGGCCACCGTCAGGTCGACGCCCATCGGCCCCTCGACTCCGTCCACCACGCCCCGCGCCAGCTCCGTGATTTCGTACAGGTCGAGCGCACTGGAGAACTGCAGCGCCGGGTTCGTCACGTGGGCGGAGCCATCGCCGCTGGCCAGATCATGGCGGGCGGTGAACCTGGCGATCTCGCGGTCCTTGTCTTCGAGCAGGATGGCGCCGTCGGCGTCGATGCGCCCGTCCGCCAGCGCGCCGTTGACCCCGGTGATCCGCAGCGGGTTGAAGCGCGGGCGCGGCTTGGCGGTGGGATCGTCGGCCTCTGCGGAGCCCTCCGCCACGGGGATCGTGAGCTTGTCGGTGACCCGCGCCTGCCCGTCTGCGATGCGCACGACGGTGCGGCCGCCCTCCGGCCCGGCGGTCCAGCGCGCGTCGATGCGGGCCACGTTGGCGGGGAGGGCTGGATCCTCCAGCTGGCCGCCGCGGAACGCGCCCGTCACGCGGCCCCGGGGCGCGGTGCGGGCGGTCACCACGTCGCCGGAAAAGCGGATGCGCCGGTCGGGCGCAAAGTCGATGGCGTACCTCGGCGCCGTGGCTTCCAGCTGGAGGTGGTTGTCGCTGCGCGGCCCCGTGAAGCGCCCCACGATGCGGTCGGCGGCGAGCGTCACCGGCTTGCCGGAGGCGTCCGCCGTGCGCCCGGAAAGCGCCAGCTTGTCCACGGCGAATCCGCCCGACAGCCGCCCGCCGGCGTCGGCCGCCACCAGAACCTTGTCCGCCCCGGCGCAGAGCGAAATGGCGCGGCCGCCGAACAGGTGGCCGGGGATGCCCAGCGCGCCGACAGTGGCGGGAATGCAGCGGTCCGGCAGCGTCACGCGGAATCCGCCGCCCCAGGCGGCGTCCAGCTTCAGCGGGCTGCGGAAATCCGCCACGCTCATGGCGTCGGTGCGCCCGTCGAGGGAAAGCGCCCCGTCGAGGGACAACGTGCCCGCTTCGCCGTCGCGGGCCAGCGCAAAGGCGGTGCGTTGCAGGTCGAGGCGTCCGCCCGCCGCGCGCCAGTCGTCGATGGTCAGCGCACCGGCCGCGGCGAGCTTTCCGGCCTGCAGGGAAAAACGATCAAGGGTGAGGGTGGCGGGCGGCATGCCGCCGCCTTCCACAGCGATCCGCGCGCCGCTTTCGATGGCCCCGGAGGGCAGCAGCGCCATCAGCGCCGGCCGGCCGGCCTCGATGGGCGAAACCGTGATCCGGGCGCCGCTGGCGGCCTCCGCCACGAACGGCCCGGGCGCGGCGACCCTGCCCGCTCCGCCGCGCCAGTCCAGACGCACCGCGGCGGCGGCGGAGAACTTCGTCAGCGCCCGGTCGAGCGCGGCCTTGCCGGACCCGATCAGCGGCGCCACGGGCGAACCGCCCATGCCCGGGATCGCCCCCACCACGCGGGCGCGAGAGGCGGCGTCCATCCCGGCGGTGGCCAGGGTGATCCGGCCCGTGGCGGCGATCACCGCCCCATCGGCGGCGCGGCCATCGAAGGTGTAGGCGCCGGATGCGGCGGCCTCGGGCGCCGAAAGCCCGCCCAGCGCATTGTCGGCGCTGCGGACGGACCACTCGCCGTGGGCCTGGCGCAGGTCCCCCAGGGCGCTGAGGGTGACCTCCGCGGTCCGCAGGGCGCCCGCAGGGCTTGAAGCGGTCGCCACCTTGAGGCCCGCCCCGAGGCGCCATTGCTGGTCCGCGGCAGGCGCCAGGTTTGCGTCGAGCTGCAGCCCGGTGGCGCTGATCCCGCCCAGCAGCAGGGTCTGGCCGGAGGCGTTGAAGACGCCCTCGGCGCCGGTGATCCCGCGGGGAATGGCGGCGCGGCCGGTGATCCGCAACGCCTTGCCGTCGAACCCGGCAGCCCGCAACGCGTCCACGGCGCCGTCCAGTTCGAGGATCAGGGCGCGGTTCTCGGTGCGCGCGCGCCCCGCGCCCCGGAGGTTGGCGATGGTCGCGCCCGCGTCGCTGCGGGTCACGGGCGCGATCTCGGCCACTGCGGCGAAGTCGCGGGTCAGCCGGCCGCTGCTGGAGAATGTCACCGGGATGGCGCCCGCGGGGGTCAGCAGCAGGGCGCGCCCATCGGCGATGTCGATGGCCATGTCGGGGAGACGGGTCTCGCCGCCGGCCTTGCCCTGGGTCAGCAGCTTGTCGAGCTGACCGAGGGATACGCCGTCCCCGTCGATCCGCACCCGCAGGGCCGGCTCCCGCAGGCGCACGCCGGCCATGCGGGGACCGGTCAGCCCCCAGCCGATCCGCGCTTCGGCGCGCGCGGCGGCGGCGTCCGGGGCGGTCTCCGGTCCAACCCGGACGTTGGTCAGGGCCGCGCCGCCGAAGTCGACGCGGGCGAGATCGAAATCGGCGTCTATGCCGGCCCGGCGGAAGGCGTCGCGGACGGCGGCGTCGGCCAGCGGCAGGCGGAACGTCCAGGCCGCGCCCACCAGCGTGGCGAGCGCCAGACCCGCCGCCCCGAGCACCAGCCGGCCCCGTTTCCGTTGGGGCGCAACCGTGCCGGGGCCGGGGGCGTCGGTCGCCCCGGTCACCCTTGGGGCCCTTGACACATGGTTAAAGCCAACGACGTATGCTCCAGCGTCGCCAAGGCGTTGGCGTGGGTTTCAATAGATCGGAGTCAGTCGAGTTGGAAACAACTGACGTGTCATTGAAGCTTTTTAAGTAAACTGCGCGACGTTGTAGTGTGATGACGTATTCCCGCCGCTCCGAAAACCTTACAAGGCTTTCACCCGGACAGCCACCAAGGCCGAAAGCATGATCACAGGCGCCGGTCCCATGGTGCTCGGAACTGCGCCGCGCGGCCTGCGCTGGCCGGCGATGGCCATTGCCGCGGCTGCAGTGGGCCTGTGGGCGCTCGGCGGCGTACCCGGTGCGCTCAGCCCCGAACAGCGCCTGCGGCTGATGGCGGAGGCCGAAGCCGCCGCCGTCCGGGCCGAGCACGAAGCCTTCACCGGCGCCATCGGGGTCCGGGAGGACCGCACCATCGAAGTGGCCCGCGGCGAGACCCTGGCCTCCGCCGTCCGCCGGGCCGGGGCGGACCAGGCCGACGTGGCGGCCGTCCTCGACGGCGTCTCGAAGATCTTCGACGCCCGCCGCATCCGTCCGGGGCAGGAGATCGACGTCTATTTCGAAAGCGCCGGCGCGGCCGCGCGCCTCACCGGCGTGTCCTTCCGCTCCGAACCCGGGGCCGCGGTGACGGTGAACCGCACCTTCGACGGCCAGTTCAAGGCGCGCGAAGTCCTGATGCCGCTGACCTTCGAGGTGGCGCGGATTTCCTCCAAGGTCGAAACCTCGCTGTACGACAGCGCCATCGCCGGCGGCGCCACCGATCGCGAAGTCAGCCAGCTGGCCGACGTGTTCGCCTATGACATCGACTTCCAGCGCGACATTCATCCCGGCGACGCCTTCGAGATCGTGTTCGAGCGCTTCCGCGACGACGAGGGTCGCACCGTGAAGACGGGCGATCTGCTGTTCGTGTCGCTGGATGCGCGGGGGGCGGCCAAGTCCTTCTACCGCTTCAAGCGCCCCGCGGACGGCGTCATCGACTGGTATGACGAAACCGGCAAGACGGCCCGCAAGTTTCTCATGAAGACGCCCATCAACGGGGCGCGGCTGTCCTCGGGCTTCGGCTTCCGCCGCCACCCGATCCTGGGCTACTCCGCCCTGCACAAGGGCGCCGATTTCGCCGCACCCACGGGCACGCCGATCATGGCGGCCGGAGACGGCGTCGTCGTCCGGGCCGGGGGCAACGGCAGCTACGGCAACTACATCCGCATCCGCCACTCGGACGGCTACGAGACGGCCTATGCCCACCTGTCGCGGTTCGGGCGCGGCATGCGCGCCGGCGCCCGGGTGCGCCAGCAGCAGATCATCGGCTACGTCGGGACCACCGGCCGCTCCACCGGCCCGCACCTCCATTACGAGGTGCTCTACCGCGGCCAGCAGACCAACCCCATGCGCCTGCGCGTGCCCACCGGGCGCAACCTGGACGGGGGAGATCTCGTGGCGTTCAAGGCCGAACGGGCGCGGATCGATGCCTTGCGCGTCAACCACCAGCGTGCAGCCGACCTGCGCGGCGGCCTGACCCCGACCCCCGTGATCACCGCCTCGTTCACGCGCGCGCCGGCCGATGAGGGCGGCCTGAAGGGCGGTTTCCGCTGATCTGATCCCTATTCCAGGGAATAGGTGTCCTCGCCCCAGACGTCCGTCTCGCGCTGACGGGGGCCCCTGTAGTGGGGGTCGTTCCGGCGCCGCCGGTCCGGTCCCACATAACTGGCGCTGCGCACGAAGGGCCGCCGCTCGTGGGTCACGGCATTGATCCGCACCAGCAACGCTTTGGCGGAGATGGGCTTGGCCAGGATCTCGTCGATCCCCGCATCCCGGGCCGATTCCACCACGCTGCGCTCGGTGTGGGCCGTGAGCATGATGATCGGCGTGTCGAAGCAGTTTTCCGATGTGCGCCGCAGCGCCCGGGCGAACTCCGTGCCGTTCACGGGGCGCATGTTCTGGTCGACGATGATGAGGTCGGGCCGCCATTCCGCGAGCAGGGCCCGGGCGTCGCCCCCGTCCGACGCCTGCCGGATGTCGCCCACCCCCAGCGCGTGCAGCAGGGTATAGACGATGGTGCGCATGTGCGCATTGTCGTCCACGATGAGGGCCGAAATGCGCGGGGCCTCGGTCATTGGCTCCTCGGGCGCTCCTTCGGATTTTCACTAATTTGTAATACTGGTCCCTGGCAAGACGCCCAAGAAACAGGCGCGCCACGGTGTGGCGCGCCTGCATCGTCCCCGGGGGGAGTGTTTTCGGGCTGCCTTAGGCCGCGACGACCGCGCCGGCCTCCTGCGGGTCGCGCAGCACATAGCCCCGGCCCCAGACCGTCTCGATGTTGTGCTCGCCGCCCGTGGCCGCCGCCAGCTTCTTGCGGAGCTTGCAGATGAACACGTCGATGATCTTCAGTTCCGGCTCGTCCATCCCGCCGTAGAGGTGGTTGAGGAACATCTCCTTCGTCAGCGTCGTGCCTTTGCGGAGCGAGAGCAGCTCCAGCATCTGGTATTCCTTGCCGGTCAGGTGGACGCGCTGGCTGTTCACTTCGACGGTCTTGGCGTCCAGGTTCACGGTCACGTCGCCGGTCTTGATCACCGACTGGGCGTGGCCCTTGGAGCGGCGGACGATGGCGTTGATGCGGGCGACCAGCTCGTCCTTGTTGAAGGGCTTGGTCATGTAGTCGTCGGCGCCGAAACCGAGGCCACGGACTTTCGCGTCGATGTCGG
>JAIYAO010000194.1 GCA_027488965.1 Alphaproteobacteria bacterium | reverse complement strand
GGTCGCCGCATCGCTGCCGGCCAGCGCGTCGCTCTCGTTCACGTCGCACGGATCGACGGGGCGGAAGGTGGTGCCCTGCGCCGGGGAGAACAGCTCGAAGATGTTCGGCGCGCGCACCGCCTGGGAGGTGGTGGCGCGGAACTTCACGTCCTTGATCGGCGCCCAGGTGACGCCGCCGGTGTATGTCTCGGCGCCGCCCGTGGTGGAGTAGTCCGAGTAGCGGTATGCGCCGGTCACTTCCAGCGAGTAGGCGAAGGGGACTTCCGAGAAGATCGGGAGGCTCACTTCGATGAAGGCGTCCTTCACGTTGTAGGCGCCGCTGGCGTCGAGCACCGCGATGGCGGGATCGAAAATAAGCGACCCGTTGCCCGACACGTCGCTGACCAGCGTGCCCTGCGGGAACGGCGCACCCGCGGGGATTTCACCCAGCGTGAGCGGGCCGTTCTCGATGCGGCTGGTTTCGCGGCGATACTCCGCGCCGAGCGCGATCCCGATGGGCCCGCCCGGCAGCTTGAAGAACTGCGAGGAATCGCCCGTCACCACGGCGCTGAACACCGCCTGGGTGATCTGCTCGGAGCTGACGTCGTTGGCGGTGATGAAGTTGACCGCCGCCTGCGAGATGCCGCCGTTGCCCGACCAGATGTTGGCCGGCTTGCACTGCCCGTCGCCCGGCGTGAACGAATAGAAGCCCGGATCGAAAGACGGGATGTCGAAGAGGGTGGTGATGGGCGGCGTGTCGTCCACGTCCGAGCGACAGATCGGGTTCACGCCCGGCCCCGGGTCTCCGTCGATCACGTCGATGGCGGCGAACCAGCGGTCCACCAGCACCGCGTTGCGATCCGTCGCCCGCGAGTTGAACTGGCCATAGTTGCCCGACAGTTCGAGTTTCCAGATGTCGAGGAAGTCGATCTCGGCGCCGACCACGGAACGGAACGTGCGCCGCTCGTTGGTGGTGATGTTGGGGCCGAGGTCGGTGGGGTCGCGCGTGATGAAAAGGCCGCCCGTGTCGTCGGCGAGCCCCTGCAGCGCCGCCGGAAGGAACGGATTGTCCGGCGCGCCGTACAGCAGATCGTAGAAGGTGTTCAGCGGGCCGCCCGAATCCACGTGCTGGTAGGAGTACTTGATCTCGCTGAACAGCTTGAGCCACGGCGTCGCCTGGACGTTGCCCGTGAGATTGACGGTGATCGCCTCTTCTTCGGCGACCAGCGGATCCTCGTTGAAGTTGTTCTGGATGCCGTCGCCGCCGAACTGGTTAAACTCGCCGGCCACCAGTCCGTCACGATACGGGCGCACCACCCCGTTTTCGACCACCCAGCAGCCGCCGAGTGGCGCGTTGCTCGACGTGCCAGAGTTGAAGCCGACGAAAGAGTCGAGGCAATCGCCAACGCCGTTGTTATTGAGGTCCACGGTTGTCGTTATGTCGAAGTCACCCGGAATGATCACGCCGTTGCGCGAACTGATGGCGAAGGTCGGGAACGGCATGATCGCCCGCGACGGCGCATTCGCGGCGCGGTTGATGAGCGCAGTCTCCGCCGCCGTCAGCGTCGGGTTGACGCCGAACTGGGCAAAGTAGTCGGCGATGAAGTCCGCCGGATCCTGCGGGATCTGCAGGCCGAACTGGTAGAGCCCCGTGTTGTCGAAGTTGTAGAACTGCGCGAAGTTCGGCGTGGACGCGCCGATGTCGCCCTTCTGGAAGCGCAGCGCCGGGTTCGAGAGGTCATCCGACACGCGGTTGTTGGCGGAGAACTCGCGCTCCCCCTGCTTCAGGCCGCCGTCCTTCAGATAGTCCACCGCCACCGTGATGTTGGCCTTGCCGTAGTTGCGGCCCCACAGCGCGGAGACGGAGTACTGGTCAGCGTCGCCCTCGCCCGAGAGTCCGCCGCGCACGTTGAGGTCGAAGCCTTCGTAATCTTCGCGCAGGATGAAGTTCACCACGCCGGTCACGGCGTCCGCGCCGTACACGGCGGAGGCGCCGCCCGTCAGCACTTCCACCCGCTCGATCAGCGCCGGCGGGATGGAGCCGATGTCCACCGACTGGGAGCCTTCCACGCCGGAGACGTGGCGGCGGCCGTTGACCAGCACCAGCGTCCGCTCTTCACCGAGGCCGCGCAGGTTCAACGTGTTCTGCCCGTCGGCATTGCCGTCCTGCAGCGAGGTTTCGGAGGTGGTGGACAGCGACAGCGCCGGGATGTCGTTCAGCACGTCGATGACGCGGAAGTTGGCGCCCTCCTGGATCTGCTCCTGACCCACGGTCTGGATCGGGGTCGGGGCCACGAGGTTGGGGTCGCGCGCGATGCGCGAGCCGGTGACGACGATCACTTCGTCCTCGCCGGACTGCTGCGCCTGCACCGGCGTGGCGAGACCGAACGCAGTCAGACCGACCAGGCCCGACAGTTTCAGCACCGAAAGACCCGCTTTCTTGGGCGAGGTGGGACGGAAACGCATGGAAGACCCCTAATTCGCAATCATTCCGGGGCAGGCGCCGGTACCCAGCTGGCCACACCTTCGGTTAACCGCAGTCTTGGCGGGTTTCGCCGCAATTTCAACGTGTCGTCGTCATGTTGTCGCAAACCGTCCACTGGTGTGGCGCATTTGCACGAAAAGCGCGCCGAGGGCCGCCGGAACGGGCGCCTGCGCCGGAACAAACCGCATACATCGGTCGTCCAGGCGCGAGAACGTGCCCCGCGGCGGGATCATCCCCCTCCCGGCGCGTCTTGTCCCGGACACAAAGCCGCCCCGGCTTGCGCCGGGGCGGTTGCAGTACGGCCTGTGCGGGTCGCCTACTGGGCGAGGATGGTGGCCAGAATCACGCCGGTGGTGATGCCCACCAGCAGGACCGTGCCGCGGTCGTCGCGGATGTACTGGTAGCCGCGCGGCGGAGCCCGCATGTCGCGGTACTGGCGGTAGTCCACGCGGTGGGCGCGGTCACGGTAGTAGTCCGGCACGCGCTGGCCCCGTTGCCAGGCCTGGTAGCCCGGGCGGAAGTCCGAGCGATAATAGTAGTTCGCCGGGGGGGCGCCGTAATACCAGCGGCCGTTCACGGTGTAGCCGTTGTGCTGGCGATGATCCCAGCGGTGCTCGCTGCGGGCTTCGCGACGACGGTCGTGGCGGCGGTCACGGTCGGAGTCCCGCCGGTCGTCGCGCGCGTCCTGCCGCGCTTCGTAGCGGTCGTCGCGACGGTCATAGGTTTCCTGACGGTCCTGACCGTAGCCGCCCTGCTCGTAACCGCGCGGCGGATCGGCGAAGGCGGGCGCGGCGGCGATGGGGGCGAACGCGGTCACGGCAGTCACCGCAAAGAGGGCGAGGCGTTTCATGGGGATACTCCTGTATCGGGAGATAGAACGCGACGGAGCCGCGCTTTGTTTCCCTCGATACTGGAAACCTAATAGTATTCCGCTGAACCCGGACTGAATGCATCTCGTTGAATACAGTCGCCTACCGCACACTTGTTATGGTTTGTTGCAGGAACATTTCAGCGCAGGCGGTTGCGGCGGCGCAGGCATCCGATCTGGAGATCGCCCCCCCGCCAGCCCATATTGCCGCCATGCCAGCCAAGAAATCTCCCGGCGTCGCCGAGGCGTCCGCCGCGTTCGATCACTCTGTCGCCGTGTGGGAGCCGCACCGGCCCGCGCGCGCGTGGGAAAAGCTCGAAGGCGGCAGGCGCTTCGAGATCGCGTCGGACTACGAGCCCGCGGGCGACCAGCCGGCCGCCATCGCGCAACTGGTGGAAGCCGTGGAGCGCGGCGAGCAGGACCAGGTGCTGCTCGGCGTCACCGGCTCGGGCAAGACGTTCACGATGGCCAAGGTGATCGAGACGGTGCAGCGGCCCGCGCTGATCCTTGCGCCCAACAAGACGCTGGCGGCCCAGCTCTACGGCGAGTTCAAGAGCTTCTTCCCGAACAACGCGGTGGAGTACTTCGTCTCCTACTACGACTACTACCAGCCCGAAGCGTACGTGCCGCGCACGGACACGTACATCGAGAAGGAATCCAACATCAACGAGCAGATCGACCGGATGCGGCACGCCGCCACCCGGGCGATCCTCGAACGCGACGACGTGATCATCGTCGCCTCCGTGTCGTGCATCTACGGCATCGGCTCGGTGGAGACGTACACCTCGATGACGTTCACCGTGAAGAAGGGCGAGGCGTTCGGCCAGCAGGACCTGGTGCGCCAGCTCGTGGCGCTGCACTACAAGCGCAACGACGCGGCGTTCGCGCGCGGCATGTTCCGCGTGCGCGGCGACAACGTCGACGTGTTCCCCGCCCACCTTGAGGACCGCGCGTGGCGCTTCTCGTTCTTCGGCGACGAGGTGGAGGCCATCGAGGAGTTCGACCCGCTCACGGGCCGCGGCATCACCACGTTCGATGCGGTCAAGATCTACGCCAACTCCCACTACGTCACGCCGAAACCGACGCTCCACCAGGCGGTGGACCAGATCAAGGAAGAGCTCAAGCAGACGCTCGACCGCTTCCGCCAGGAGGGCAAGCTGCTGGAGGCGCAGCGCCTCGAGCAGCGCACGATGTTCGACATGGAGATGATGCTGGCCACCGGCAGCTGCGCCGGCATCGAGAACTATTCGCGATACCTCACGGGGCGCCGCCCCGGCGAGCCGCCGCCGACGATGTTCGAGTACATCCCCGACAACGCGCTGGTGTTCACCGACGAGAGCCACGTCACCATCCCGCAGATCGGCGGCATGTACCGGGGCGACTACAACCGGAAGAAGACGCTCGCCGACTACGGCTTCCGCCTGCCCTCCTGCATCGACAACCGCCCGCTCAAGTTCGAGGAGTGGGACATCATGCGCCCGCAGTCGGTGCATGTGTCGGCGACGCCGGGATCGTGGGAGATGGAGCGCACGGGCGGCGTGTTCGTGGAGCAGGTGATCCGCCCCACGGGGCTGATCGACCCGCCGGTGGAGGTGCGCCCCGTCTCCACGAAGGGCCACACGCAGGTGGACGACGTGATCGCCGAGGTGAAGGAGGTGGCGAAGCGCGACATGCGCAGCCTCGTCACCGTGCTGACGAAGCGCATGGCCGAGGACCTCACCGAGTACATGCACGAACAGGGCGTGCGCGTGCGCTACATGCACTCCGACATCGACACCGTGGAGCGCATCGAGATCATCCGCGACCTGCGCCTGGGCGTGTTCGACGTGCTGATCGGCATCAACCTGCTGCGCGAGGGCCTCGACATTCCCGAGTGCGGCCTCGTGGCGATCCTCGATGCGGACAAGGAAGGCTTCCTGCGCAGCGAAACCTCGCTGGTGCAGACCATCGGCCGCGCCGCGCGCAACGTGGACGGCCGCGTGATCCTCTACGCCGACCGCATCACCGGCTCCATGGAGCGCGCGATGGCGGAGACGAGCCGCCGGCGCGAGAAGCAGGAAGCGTACAACGCCGCCCACGGCATCACGCCCGCCACCATCAAGCGCGGCATCCAGGACATCATGGGCAGCGTCGCCGCCCGCGACTCCCTCACCATCGACCCGCGCGACCCGATGGCGTGGAAACGCGGCGCAGGCCTGAAGGAAAAGCGCGGCGCGAAGGAGGACCCCCCCCCCTTCCTCGGCCACAACATCAAGGCCTACATCGCCGACCTCGAACGCCAGATGCGCGAGGCGGCCTCGAACCTCGAGTTCGAACAGGCGGGCAAGCTGCGCGACGAAATCCGCAAGCTGCGCGAGACGGAGCTGTTCATCGCGGACGACCCGCTGGCGCGGCAGGAGGATGTGCGCGCGGGGGTGAAGGAGGCGGTGAGCGGGCCCAGCGTGAACGCGCGGCCGCGTGGGGGTGGGATGAGGGGGCGGCGGAGGAAGTAGGCCGTTCCCCGAAGGGGAGATAAGCTTACTTCTGATTCGCCCAGTGTGAAGGACGATGGATGCCGGACGTCAGCAACGTCGGAGCTCGATTCAGTCAAGTCTACATTGACCCAGGCAAGACTGCCTTGGACAGTCAACGGGCACGCGTTCGTATCGCGTCTGCGCTATGTGAATACTGCTCAGAAATTGATCTCGCAGCGAAACTCACCTCAGAGCTCGGCCTCAAGATCACTCGGCTTCACTACTCCTACGAGTTTATCGCATTCTTCCAAAATGCCGAACTTCGCGACGTGCTCGACGCGATCACGGTTGCTGCTCACTCACTTGATCAACGTGAGCGTGCAAATGCGCTCTACGGAACACGCAGCGCGAGCAAAGTCCCGCGTATGTTACAGACAATCTCACGAATCTTTCGCGAAGAGAACCTGGGATATGTGCTCGACGAGCGTGCCGGCGTACGGCACCACGTTGATGCTGAGTTTGCCCGAAATCAGACATCGGTTATCGCGGCCCTTTCCCAGGAACGGCACAAGGCTACAGTCCAGTACTTTGAGCGCGCGCATGCGGACCTAGATTCGACTCCGCCTGACACTCGGAACGCGGTCCGACATGTTCTTGATGCGGTGGAGAACCAGTTTAAGAACATGTTTGCAGTAACCCGACTGGACCCGTCGGCACTCAAGAAGAAATTGGGACCACTAGTTGCCGCCAAGTATTCTGGCCAGGCACAAGCCTGCGCAACGCAACAGCTTGAGGCCTTCGGAAACTGGGTGACGTCAGTATACCAGTATCGACATGCCGATGGCGCCAACGAGTTTGAGCCGCCTCCGTTGTCTTTGGCCGTTGCGATACTGAGTTCTGGAGCCGCTCACCTCCGGTGGTTGGCTGAGTTCGAGTGAGTATGCTCCCACTGCACATCGCGAACATGCCTATTTGACCTCCCTTCTCCCCCGCGAGGGGGAGAAGGTGGCGCGGAGCGCCGGATGAGGGGGCGTCGGGCAAGACGGGACTCCTCCTGCGCCACGCCCCCTCACCCTCGCTGACGCTCGACCTCTCCCCCTCCCGGGGGAGAGGTGTCACAGCCTGAAGCCCTCATCCTGAGCCTGTCGAAGGAGGAGGGCTTCGCGCGGGCGGCGGTGCAAGCCTCGTCCTTCGACAGGCTCGAGGCATGAGGGCTGGAACAATGTGACCATCACCACAGCAAAGCACCGGTCCCCATGCGGGACCGCCGGCGCCCTCGCCGGCAGCGGTGTTGTGGTCTGCGACGGCAGCGCGTGATGGGGCGACGGATGCCGGCGAGGGCGCCGGCGGTCCTGCCCCGACGCCGGTGACGGAGCGCCCCCAAACAAAACAGACTCCGCCCCCCGCCCGTGCTACACACGGCCAAACCCCAGCCCGATCCGGCCCGCATCGCCCCCGCATCCCGCGGGCGCGCGCGCCATGGAGGTCCCATGCTCACACCCGCAGAACGCCGCGCGCCGGCCGCCTCCAAGTTCACCGTCGGCCAGCGCGTGGCCTACACGCCTTCGGCCATGAACCCGCGCACGGCGGCGGCCTCGCGCTTCACGGTGGTGCGCGTGCTGCCGGGCGACGGGACGCGCCACGCCTACCGCATCAAGAGCGACGGCGAGAACTACGAGCGCGTGGCGGAGGAAAACCAGCTCGCCATGCCCGATCTGGACGCCGAGGCGTAGCTCCCGCACGGGAGTTTTCCCCGAGGGAATCCCTCCGAGGGATTCTCCTTGTCATTGCAGCGTATTGGGGGTTGTGGGGACGCGATGATCCGCACCCGCGCCCTCCTCGCCGCCCTCCTGCTTTCCGCCTGCCAGCAGGCCGCCTCCACGCCGTCGCTGCCGCGCGGCGACGAGATCCTGCCCGGCGACGTGCAGGTGGCGGGGCTGCTGCACTGCGACGCCGCGCGGCTGGAGCTGGCGGCGGTGGTGCTGAACGGGCCGCCGAAGGCGTCGGCGCTAGAGGACGTGGTCGATGCGCGCGCGCCGGGCTGCACCTGGGTGGCCTCCGACGGCGGCGCCCGCGTGCGCCTCAACGTCTATGACGCCAGGATCTTCGCCGCGCTCAAGGTGGCGGGCCCCACGCAGGCCTTCGACCTGCGCGCCCGCCTGCACGCCGGCGCCGGCCAGGGTGAGGCGGTGGAAAACCTCGGTGCCCGCGCCGCTCGCTTCGGCTTCGCCGCCGCCGCTCCCACGGACGGCGTGCTGCTGGTGGAGACGCCCACGCGCACGCTGGAGATCGAGGGCCACGGCGTGCCCGCCCCCAAGCTGCTCATCTTCGCCCGCGGCGTTACCGAGACCATCGAGCAGGCGCCCTAGGCGAAGTCTCGTCATTCCGGGACGGCCGCAGGCCGGACCCGGAAGCCAGACCGGCCTTGCTGCACCTTGCTGGATTCCGGGTTCATCGCTGCGCGATGCCCCGGAATGACGACGCGATGGCGGCGTGCCCTAGGCGCTCGCCGCATCGAGTTCGGCGACGTCCCTATCCGTCAGCGCCAGCGTCGCCGCGCCGAGGATCTCCGTCAGCTGCGCCACGCTGGTGGCGCTGACGATGGGCGCCGCCAGCGTCGGGCGCGCCATCAGCCACGCGAGCGCTGCCTGCGCAGGCGTCGCCCGGTGCGCGGCGGCGACCGCATCGAGCGCGGCGAGCACGCCGAGGCCGCGCGCATCGAGATACTTCTTCACGCCCCCGCCGCGCACGCTTTTGCCGAGATCGGCCGCCGTCCGGTACTTGCCCGTG
Source organism: Alphaproteobacteria bacterium (assembly GCA_027488965.1). GTDB lineage: Bacteria > Pseudomonadota > Alphaproteobacteria > Caulobacterales > Aquidulcibacteraceae > VFBF01. The sequence goes on along the minus strand of JAIYAO010000194.1, from coordinate 1,042 downwards.
AGAAAGCCGGACGCGAGGCCGTAGTACGGGATCACGCTCACGTCGTTGGCCGCGCACCACGGCTGCAGCGCCGCCTCAAAGCCCGCGCGCTCCAGCAGGTTGTACATGGGCTGCAGCGTCTCGAAGCGCACGCCCCCGCCCGCCGCGCCTTGCGCGGCCGCCAACCGTTCGGCGGTGTAGTTGGAGGCGCCCACCGCGCGCACCTTGCCGGCCTTCTGCAGCGCGGCGAACGCCTCCATCGTCTCCTCCAGCGGGGTGTCGGCGTCGTCCTTGTGGGCCTGGTAGAGATCGATCACGTCCGTCTGCAGGCGCTGCAGCGACTCCTCGCACGCGGCCACGATGTTGGCCGTCGTGAGCTTCGGATAGGTCGCCCACATCCCCACCTTGGTGGCGATCACCACATCGGCGCGCCGCCCGCGCGCGGCCCGCCACCGGCCGATCACCGTCTCGGACTCCCCGCCCGCATGGCCCGGCGCCCAGGACGAATACACATCCGCCGTATCGACGGCGTTGAAGCCCGCGTCCACGAACGCATCGAGGATGCGGTGCGAGGCGGCCTCGTCCGCCGTCCACCCGAACACGTTGCCGCCGAGCATGATCGGCGCAATTGAAATGCCGGAACGGCCGAGCGGGCGGTGCTGCATGCTGGGGTCCCCGTGATCGTCTTGCCGCGCCTGCGGCCCTCAGGCGTCGATGAGGCCCTGGGCGATGGCGGTGGCGACGGCCTGCACCCGGGTGCGCACGCCGAGCCGGGTGCACGCCTGCTTCACGTGCTCATCGACCGTGTAGGCGGAGAGACCGAGAATGTCGGCGATGTCGGTGGCGCTCTTGCCCTCGCGCACCCAGCGCAGGCAGTCGCGCTGGCGCTGGGTCAGGCAGACCTGCGCTGTGGGGGCCCCGGCGACGGGCATCAGCCGTCGCGCGGTGAGCGCCAGGTAGGTGGACAGCAACTGCGCGGCCGCGCGGATGTCGGGGTTCTCCGTGTCGAGATCGGCGCCGCACATGGCCACCGTGAGGTGCGAGCCGTCCGCGCGCACGAAGG
>JAIYAO010000154.1 GCA_027488965.1 Alphaproteobacteria bacterium | reverse complement strand
GGCCTTCACATCACTCAGCGAAAGACCCTGGAATTGCAGCAACTGCGCAAGCCATGGGCCATATTCATCAGCCGTGCGAGTGGATTCGGTCGAGGTGCGCCATTGGCCCCGCCACGCCGCGCCGTCATAGATCGCAAACTTCGTGTTGGTGTTGCCGACATCGATGGCGAGCAGCATGTCAGGCGGCCTCGCCGAAGATCACTTCGCCGGCGGAGATGCGGCGCATGCCCCGGTCCGGCAGTTCGAGTTCCAGCGCGCCGTCCGGCGAGAGCCCGCGCACCACGCCGGTGACCTCTTCCGCGCCCAGCCTCGCCACAGCCACGGCGCCAAGGCCGTGCGCGCGCGCCATCCACGCCTCGCGCAGCGGTTCGAAGCCGTCCCGCTCGAACGCTGCCGCCCAGAAGGCCAAGCGCCGGCGCAGCAGCGCCTCCACGCCATCGGCGGTGGCGGGCTTGGCGGGCGAAAGATCGTTCAGCGCGGCGACCGGCTGGCCGACGTCCGTCGGGGATGTGACGACATTGATCCCGACGCCCACAGCCAGCCACGTGCGCCCGTCCGCGAGCGCGCCGGATTCCAGCAGGATGCCCGACACCTTGCGCCCCACCACCAGCACGTCGTTGGGCCATTTCACCAGCGCGGCCGCACGCCCAAGCGCGTGATCGGCGGCATCGGCCACCGCCAGCGCAGCCGCGAAACTCAGCAGCGCCAGCGTGCCGGGAGGCTGCGTGAAGGCGCCGAGGTACGTGAGAAAGAGGTTGCCCTGCGCCGAGGTCCAGCTGCGCCCGCGCCGGCCCCGGCCGGCGGTCTGCGTCGCAGCGCGCAGCCACACGGGGCCGCCGTCCCCGGCGCCGGCGCGTCGCGCAGCCTCCGCGTTGGTGCTGTCGATGGCATCGAACAGGACGCGCGGTGCGTTGGCGTCGATCATGGGAAACTCGTCAGTGCGGCCGTCGTGGCGGCCTGCGTGATCCAGCCGAACGCGATCACGAGGCCCGGGAACACGAGCAGCGTCGCAGCGCCGGCGGTGAGCGCCACAGTCGGGCCCGTGGGCATCAGCGGCGCTGCAGGCGGGTTCACCCACATGACCTTGATGAGATTCAGATAATAGCCCGCGGAAACCACGGTGGCGACCACCGCGATGACCGCAAGCGGCCACAACCCTGCGCCGATGGCCGCCGTGATCGTGACGTACTTGCCCAGGAAGCCGGCCAGCGGCGGAATGCCCGCCACGGAGAACATCAGCGCCGTCAGCAGCATGGCGAGCCACGGCTTGCGGGTGGCGAGACCGGAGAGGTCGTCGATGGTCTCCACATCCTCCCCGTCGCGGCGCATGGCGAGGATGCCCGCGAAGATGCCGATCGTCGTGGGCAGATAGATGGTCATGTAGACCAGCGCCGCACTGGCGCCCTGGGCGCCGCCGGCGGCGAGCGCCATGAGCGCAAAGCCCACATTGTGGATCGACGAGTACGCCATCAGGCGCTTGATGTTCGTCTGGGCCAGCGCGATGAACGCCCCGATCACCAGCGAGAACGCCGCGAGCGCCATGATCACCTGGCGCCACTGGTCCGTCAGTTCGCCGAATGGCCCCAGCAGCACGCGCGCCAGCAGCGCCACGGCGGCAAGCTTGGGCGCGGCGGCGAAGAACGCCGTGACCGGCGTGGGCGCGCCTTCGTAGACGTCCGGCGTCCACATGTGGAACGGCGCCGCCGACAGCTTGAACGCCAGACCGCAGATGAGGAACACGAGACCGAACACGAGGCCGATCCCGCCCGAAGGCGCGGCCTGCGCGATGAGATCGAACCGCACCGAGCCCGTGAAGCCGTAGATCAGCGACGCGCCATACAGCAGCAAGCCGGAGGCGAGCGCACCCAGTACGAAGTACTTCAGCCCCGCCTCCGACGACCGCGCATCGTCGCGCCGGAACGCCGCCAGCACATAGGCCGCAAGACTTTGAAGTTCGAGGCCCACATAGAGCGTGATGAGGTCGTTGGCGGACGCCATCACGAACATCCCGATGGCCGACAGGGCCACCAGCAGCGGAAACTCGAAGCGCCGCGCGTTGCTGCGCGCAAAGCGGTCCGCGCCGAGCAGCAGCGTCGCCGCCGCCGCAAGGCCGATGACGCCCTTCGCGAAGGCCCCGTAACCGTCGATGGCCAGCGCGCCGTTGAACACGGGCAGTGGCGCCTCCGGATGCTGGCCGAAGGAGAGCGCCGCCGCAATGATGAGCACGAGCACCGCACCGCCCGAGAGGACGCCCGCCGACCGGTCCCCGCCCCATGCGCCCACCAGCGTGCCGATGAGTACGAAGCCGACCAGCAGCAGTTCGGGACGGACCCAGGCGAGGTCAGCGACGAGGCGGGCGGCGAGTTCAGCTTCCATCCTTGCCCCTCAGTGCGCGCTGGCGAAGACGTCGTAGCCGGCGAGGATCGCCGCCACGGCCGGACGGGTGAAATCGAGAGCAATCATCGGGGCGAAGCCGAGCACAAGGGTGGCGATAACGAGCGGGACGAACATCACCCATTCCCGCGCGTTCAGGTCGGCGATCGTCACCAGCTGCGGGTTCTCGATCTTGCCGAAGGCCACCTTGCGATACAGCGTCAGCGCATAGACCGCCGACAGGATGACGCCCGTGGCCGCGCCCGCCGTCACCCACGCGTTCACGGGGAACGTGCCCACCATGGTGAGGATCTCGCCTACGAACCCGCTGGTGCCGGGCAGGCCCACATTGCCCATGGTGAACAGCAGGAAGATGGCGGCATAGACCGGCATGCGGTGGACGAGGCCCCCGTAGAACGCGATCTCGCGGGTGTGCATGCGGTCGTAGATCACGCCCACCGCCAGGAACAGCGCGCCCGAGATGACGCCGTGGGACAGCATCTGGAACACCGCGCCCTGCACCGCCTGCTCCGTGCCAGCAAAAATTCCCATGGTGACGAAGCCCATGTGGGCCACGGACGAATAGGCGATGAGCTTCTTGATGTCGGTCTGCCGGAACGCGACGAGCGAGGCGTAGACGATGGCGATGACGGAGAGCACGAACACCAGCGGCGTGAAGGCGGCGCTTGCGTCCGGGAACATGGGCAGCGAGAAGCGCAGGAAGCCGTAGCCGCCCATCTTCAGCAGCACGGCCGCAAGGATGACGGAGGCGGCCGTCGGCGCCTCCACGTGTGCATCGGGCAGCCAGGTGTGGACGGGCCACATGGGCATCTTCACCGCGAACGAGGCGAAGAAGGCGAGCCAGAACCAAATCTGTAGCCCCTTGGAGAACCCGCCCGCCTGCGCGAAGGCCGTGAGGTCCGGGATGCTCGTGGTCTTGGCCATGATCGCCATGGCGATCAGCGCCACCAGCATCAGCACCGAGCCCAGCAGCGTGTACAGAAAGAACTTGAACGCCGCATACACGCGGTTCTTGCCGCCCCATACGCCGATAAGAATGAACATCGGAATGAGGCCAGCTTCGAAGAAAACGTAGAACAGGACGATGTCCATGGCTGCGAACACGCCCTGCATGAGCGTCTGCAGCACGAGGAACAGCGTCATGTAGGCCGACACCTGCTTCTCGATGGACCAGCTGGCCAGGATGCAGATCGGCATCAGCGCGTTGGTCAGCAGGATGAGCGCCATGGCGAGCTGGTCGACGCCCATGTGGTACTCAAGGCCCGCGCCCCATGCGACGCGCTCCACCAGCTGGAACCCGGGGGCGGCGGCGTCGAACTGCGACAGGGCCACAAGATTGAGCGCCAGCGTGATCAACGTCGTGACCAGCGCGATCCACTTCACGCCGTTGTCGTGACCGGGGTGGGCCGGCCCGCTCGACCAGCGCGCCGCCAGGATGAACAGCGCGCCCGCCGCCGGCAGGAACGTCATCAGCGACAGGAGAGGCAGGCCCGTCATTGAAAGGCCCCGCCCTGCCAGATCGCATATGCGCCGATGACGGCGACCGCCACGAGCATGAAGAACGAGTAGTGGTACACGTAGCCGGTCTGCGAGAGGCGCATCATGCGGGCTGTGAACTTGGACATCCAGGCGAACCCGTCCGGCCCGAACCCGTCGATGATCTTCTTGTCGCCACCCTTCCAGAAGAGATCGCCCAGCGCGCGGGCGCCTTTGACGAACACCGCAGCGTAGAGCTCGTCGAAGTACCACTTGCGCGACAGGAACGCGTTCACCGGCGCGAACGTCCGCGCGATGGCGGCCCCCATGGTCTGGCTGAAGAAGTAGATCGGCAACGCGAGCAGGAAGCCCGTGAGCGTCACCACGAACGGCGCCCAGAGCACCCATGTCGGCACGTGGTGGCCGCCTTCCGCTTCGTGGGCTTCGGCCGCCGCCGGTGTGTAATCGCCAGCCGCCGCGCCGTGCACGGCGGCCGGCGCAGCGTAATGGGCCGGCTCCTGGGCGGCGGTGGCGGGCGGGTGGAGCGGATCGTGCCTGCGCTCGATGGCGCCGCGCCAGAAGTTATGCTCGTCCTTGAGGAAATAGGGCGCGAAGATTACCCCCGCGAACACCGCCCCCGCTGCGAGGATGGCGAGCGGCGCGAGCATCACCGGGGGCGACTCATGGGCGGGGGCCGCGCCGGACGCAGGCTTGGCGTGATGATGGTCGTCGTGGGCGCCCTGATGCGCGCCCTTCGCGTGATCATCGTGCGCGTGGCCGTCATGGTGGGCGTCGGGGTTCGGGCGGAACTTGCCCTCGAACGCCATGAACATCAGCCGCCACGAATAGAACGAGGTCAGGAACGCCGCCGCGATCGCGCACCAGAACGCGATCTGTCCGAACATCCGCCCGCTCTCGCCAGCAAGGAACGCGCTTTCGATGATGGCGTCCTTGGAGAAGAAGCCGGCGAACCCGAACTGCGTGCCGGGGATGCCGACGCCGGTGAGCGCCAGCGTGCCGATCAGCATCATCGCCCAGGTGAACATCATCGGTCCGCGCACGCCGCCCATGAACCGCATGTCCTGCTCGTGGTGCAGGCCGTGGATAACCGAGCCCGAGCCCAGGAACAGCAGCGCCTTGAAAAAGGCATGGGTGAAGAGGTGGAACATGGCCGCGCCGTAGGCGCCGACGCCGGCGGCGAAGAACATGTACCCGAGCTGCGAGCACGTGGAGTACGCCACCACCCGCTTGATGTCGTTCTGCGCGAGGCCGACCGTGGCGGCGAACAGCGCCGTCACCGCCCCGGTGATCGTCACGAACGCCGCCGCGTAGGGGGCAAGCTCATAGAGCGACGAACAGCGGCAGACCATGAACACGCCCGCCGTCACCATCGTCGCCGCGTGGATCAGCGCGGAGACGGGCGTGGGGCCCTCCATGGCGTCCGGCAGCCAGACGTGGAGAAAGAACTGCGCGCTCTTGCCCATGGCGCCGATGAACAGCAGCGCCGCGATCGTCTCGATGGCGGGGACCTGGAAGATCCGGAAGTCGAACACGAGGCCTGGATTGGCGGCGGCGCTCGCGAACACCTCGTCGAACCGGATCGAGCCGTAGGCGAAGAAGCACGCCATGATGCCGAGCGCGAAGCCGAAGTCCCCCACCCGGTTGACCACGAACGCCTTGATCGCCGCGTCGTTGGCGGAGCGCTTGTCGTACCAGAAGCCGATGAGCAGGTAGGACGCCACGCCCACCCCTTCCCAGCCGAAGAACATCTGCAGGAAGTCGTTGGCGGTCACCAGCGCGAGCATCGCGAAGGTGAAGAACGAGAGGTAGCTGAAGAACCGCGCCCGGTGAGGGTCTTCGGCCATGTAGCCCCAGCTGTAGACGTGCACGAGGAACGACACGCTGGTGACGACCACCAGCATGATCGCCGAGAGCGTGTCGATCCGTACCGACCAGGTGGACTTGAAACCGCCCACGTCGATGAACTTGAACAACTCGATGACCCGGGCCTCGCCGCCCAGCCAGACGTAGTCGGCGAAGGTGTAGAGCGAGAGCGCCAGCGACAGCCCCACCGCCCCCGTCGTCAGCGCCATCGCGCCCCTGTCGCCAAGGAAACGCTGGCCGAGGCCGGCGATGGCGGCTGCGAACAGCGGCGCGAGAAGGAGGACGGGTTCCATCAGCCCTTCATCAGGTTCAGGTCCTCAACCGCGATGTCGCCGCGGTTGCGGAAATAGGTGACGAGGATGGCCAGTCCCACGGCCGCCTCTGCGGCCGCCACCGTGAGCACGAACAGCGCAAAGATCTGCCCCTCGATGTTGCCGAGGAAGCTGGAGAACGCCACGAGGTTGATGTTCACCGACAGCAGGACAAGCTCGATGGACATCAGAATGATGATGATATTCTTCCGGTTCACGAAAATGCCGAAAACGCCGATCGTGAACAGCGCCGCAGCGACCGCCAGGTAGTGGGCGAGACCGATCTCCAGTGGCATGGTCCCCTCCCCTCAGCCCAGGCCCTGACCGGGACGCACGTCCTTCAGCTCGACCGCCTGCTTGCGCGTGCGGCCGACCTGGGCGGAGACATCCTGGCGCTTCACACCCGTGCGCTTGCGCAGCGTCAGCACGATGGCCCCGATCATCGCCACGAACAGCACGAGGCCTGCGAGCTGGAAGTGCAGCAGGTAGTCCGTGTACAGCACCCGGCCGATGCGTTCAGCGTTTGTGATCCCGTCGGGCAGGCCCGCCGGCTTGTCGGTGAAGGCGGCGCTGGTGCGCACCGCGCCCGTCACCAGCAGCATCTCGGCGAGGATCAGCGCCGCCACCACGCCGCCCAGCGGCGCGTAACTCAGGAAGCCCTGCTTCAGCTCGACGAAGTCCACGTCGAGCATCATCACCACGAACAGGAACAGCACCGCCACCGCGCCCACATAGACGACCACCAGCAGCATCGCGAGGAACTCCGCGCCGAGCAGCACGAACAGGCCCGCCGCGTTGAAGAACGTCAGGATCAGGAACAGCACGGCATGGACCGGATTGCGCACGGAGACGACGGCGAACGCCGAAGCGATCGCCACTGCCGCCAGTACGTAGAAGGCGATCGCCTCCACCATGCTCCGTCTCCGTACCGCCGGCTTAAGCCGGCTTCACTTGCCAACACCGCATGCCGGCTGACGCCGGCGATGCGGGTCATCGATAGGGCGCGTCTATCTCCAGATTGCGCGCAATCTCGCGCTCCCACCGGTCGCCGTTCGCGAGCAGGCGTTCCTTGTCGTAGAACAGCTCCTCGCGGGTCTCGGTGGCGAACTCGAAGTTCGGGCCTTCCACGATGGCGTCCACCGGGCAGGCCTCCTGGCAGTAGCCGCAGTAGATGCACTTGGTCATGTCGATGTCGTAGCGCGTGGTCCGGCGCGAGCCGTCCTCGCGGGGCTCGGCCTCGATGACGATGCACTGCGCCGGGCAGATCGCCTCGCACAGCTTGCACGCGATGCAGCGCTCCTCGCCGTTGGCGTAGCGGCGCAGTGCATGCTCGCCGCGGAAGCGGGGCGAGAGCGGACCCTTCTCGAACGGATAGTTCACGGTGGCCTTGCGCTTGAAGAAGTACTTCAGCGCCAGCCCGAAGCCGCCGACCATGTCGAGCATCATGGCGCCCTTGGCCGCCTGCAGGATTCTGGACATCGCGCGCCTCCTATCCGCCGATCACGGGACGGCCGACATAGGTCACGTAGCCCGCCGCTATGGCCACCGCGACCAGCGATGTCGGCAGGAAGATCTTCCAGCCCAGCCGCATGAGCTGGTCGTAACGGTAGCGGGGCACGAAGGCCTTCACCATGGCGAACATGAAGAACATGGCCCACATCTTCACCGCGAACACGATGAAGCCCAGCACGGGATTGTCCACGGGCCCCCACGGGAGGTGCCAACCGCCAAGAAACAGGATGTTGAGCATCGCGCACATCAGCGTGATGTTCAGGTATTCGCCGATCATGAAGAGCAGGTACGGCGTGGAGGAGTACTCGACCTGATAGCCGGCGACGAGCTCCGATTCCGCTTCCGGCAGGTCGAACGGGGGGCGGTTGGTTTCCGCGAGCGCCGAGATGAAGAACATCACGAACATCGGGAACATGATGAAGATCGTCGGCCACGCGAACGCGTGCCACGCCCAGACGCCGGCGCGCTGGTTTTCCACAATCTGGGTGATGTTCAGGGAGCCGACGAGCAGCAGCACGGTGATCAGGATGAACCCGATCGAGACCTCATAGCTCACCATCTGCGCCGCGGAGCGCAGGCCGCCGAGGAACGGATACTTCGAGTTCGACGCCCAGCCGCCCATGATGATGCCGTACACGCCAAGCGACGAAATGGCGAACAGGTAAAGGATGCCGACGTTGAGATCGGCGATCACGACGCCATTGGCGAACGGGATCACCGCCCACGATGCGAACGCCAGCGTGAATGTCAGCAGCGGCGCCAGGATGAAGACCGTCTTGTTCGCGCCGGCGGGGATGACGATTTCCTTGAGCACGAACTTCAGGAAGTCCGCAAAAGACTGCAGGAGCCCGAACGGCCCCACCACGTTCGGTCCCTTTCGCAGCTGCACCGCCGCCCAGACCTTGCGGTCGAACAGCAGCAGGAACGCCAGCGACAGGAGAAGGTAGATCATGATGAGCAGGATCTGCCCGACCCCCGCCCAGAAGCCCCACACCGGGCCGAAGTCCTCGATGAGTCCGCCCATCGCCCTACTCCGCCGCGATGTGCGCGGTGGACGCCGCAGCCCTGGCGCACTCCGCCATGGTGAGGCTGGCGCGCGCGATGGGGTTGGTGAGGTGAAAGGCGGCCACGGCGCTGGCGAACGGCTCGGCGCCGAGCGAACCCTCCGCACCGAGCGTCGCGGGGTCGAAGCCGGCGGAGTCCGCCGCGCCCGGCGCATAATCCATGTGGCCGAACGTCGGATGATCGGCGATCAGTTTCGCGCGCAGCGCGGGCAGCGAATCGTACGGCAGCGTCTTGCCCGCAACCGCCGACAGCGCCCGAAGGATCGACCAGTCCTCGCGCGCATCGCCCTTGGGATAGGCGGCGCGGCGACCGTGCTGGACGCGGCCCTCGGTGTTGACCCAGGTGGCGTTCTTTTCGGCATAGGCCGCGCCTGGCAGGATGATGTCGGCGCGGTGGGCGCCGGCGTCGCCGTGCGAGCCGATGTAGACCACGGTGGTGCGGCCCTTCCCCGGCAGCGGGGCGTCATCGACGCCCAGCAGGAACAGCGTATCCAGCTTTCCATCGTCGGCCGCTGCGACCATCCCGGCGGCATCGAGCCCGCCGTCGCCCGGCACGAAGCCCAGATCCAGCGCGCCGACCCGGGCGGCCGCACCGTGCAGCACGTTCCAGCCGTTCCAGCCCTCCTTAACAATCCCGACCGATGCGGCGAGCCTGCCTGCGGCGCGCAGCACGGCGGCCCCGTCGGCGCGCGCGAGTGCGCCCTCGCCAAGCACGATCATCGGACGTTTCGCGGCTTTCAGGGCGTCAAGGAAATCGCCGGACAGCGCTGCGATCGATTGCGGCCCTGCGCCGAGATACTCATACGGATAGCGCAGATCGGCGCGTGGCCCGATCACGCCGATACGTAAGGCCCCCTGAAGCCACATCTTGCGGATGCGTGCATTGAACACCGCCGCTTCCGTGCGCGGGTTGACGCCGATGAGCAGCAAGACATCGGCCTCCTCCACGCCCATCAGCGTGGAATTGAACAGCCATGACTGGCGCGGGCCGCCGCCGAGCTTTGCGCCCGTGGGACGTCCGTCGAGGTTCTTCACGCCGAGCGCGCCCATCAGGTCGAGCGTCGCCTTCATGCTTTCCACACACGCGAGATCGCCTGCCATGGCCCCGATGCGGTCGGGGCCGGCGCGCAGCGTCTGCGCGGTGGCGATGAGCGCCTCGTCCCACGATACCGCCGTCAGCTTGCCGTCGCGGCGCACGTAGGGGCGGTCCAGCCGCTGGCGCTTGAGACCATCGACGGCAAACCGCGTCTTGTCGGAGATCCACTCCTCGTTGATCTCCTCGTTCACCCGCGGCAGCACGCGCAGCACTTCATCGCCACGCGCATCGATGCGGATGGCCGAGCCAAGACCGTCCATCACGTCGACGCTTTCGGTCTTGGTCAGCTCCCATGGGCGCGCATTGAACGCGTACGGTTTGGACGTCAGCGCACCTACCGGGCAGAGGTCGATCACGTTCGCCGAAAGCTCGCTGGTCAACGACTTCTCGAGGTACGTGGTGATTTCCATGTCCTCGCCGCGCCCGGTGGCGCCGATCTCCGGGACGCCGGCCACCTCCGTCACGAATCGGACGCAGCGCGTGCACTGGATGCACCGCGTCATGACGGTCTTCACCAGCGGGCCCATCTGCTTTTCCTCGACCGCGCGCTTGTTCTCGTCGAACCGCGCGCCGGGCCGGCCATAGGCCACAGACTGGTCCTGCAGGTCGCATTCGCCGCCCTGGTCGCAGATGGGGCAGTCAAGCGGGTGGTTGATGAGGAGGAACTCCATCACCCCCTCGCGCGCCTTCTTCACGAGCGCCGATTTCGTCAGCACCACGGGCGGCTCCCCGTTGGGGCCGGGGCGCTGGTCCTTCACCTGCTGGGCGCACGACGCCACGGGCTTGGGCGCGCCCTTCACTTCGACCAGGCACATCCGGCAGTTGCCGGCCACCGAGAGGCGTTCATGGTAGCAAAAGCGTGGAATCTCTGCGCCCGCGGCTTCGCATGCCTGCAGCAGCGAATAGTCCGGAGGGACGTCGATCTCGACGTCGTCTATGAGAATCTTGGTCATCAATGCGCCTGAACGCAGGCTGTTGACCCTATTTGCTGCGCCGCATCAAGGGGGCCCATCGGCGCATGGGAGCGTGGCCCGCCGAACCCCGGTCCCGGCCTCCGGCTATCGGTTCTGCGCCCCTCAGACCGGAGTTGCGGCCAGCGGTCCCGCCACGGTGATCCAGGCGCGTACCTGCCAGTGCCGGACGAGGCCCTGGGCCACGTAGGGGTCTGCCCGCGCGAAGGCCTCGGCCGCCTCGGGCCCCTCGCCTGTGAACAACAGCAGCGCCCGGTCTGCCGGATCGGCCAGCGCGCCGCCCAGCAGGAGTTCTCCGCGGTCCGCGGCGGCCTTGGCGAGCCCGATGTGGTCCGCCCGGAACGCGCTGCGCCGTTCGAGGTAGTCGGGGGCGAGATCGTAGATGAGGAGAAAGTGTCGATTGGCCATACTGGCTTTATGGCCGGTTTGCATGGCAGGAGCCAGTCATCCGGGGGGCGCTTCCGCCGCGTATGGGCTCGGCGAGGTTGGGAGACGACGATGCGGGTGTGGATCGGATTGATGATGACATTTCTGACAGTCGCCTGCTCGCCGCTGGCGATGTTCAACACGGCGGTGCCCAAGGACCCGCCCGCAGGCCAGGTCGAGACCGGGATCGCCTACGGCGAAGGCGCCCGCCAGCGGCTTGACGTCTACCCCGGCGCAGGTCCCGCGGCCGCCAAGCCGGTGGTGGTGTTCATCTACGGCGGCAGCTGGGCCTCCGGCCGCCGGCAGGACTATGCCTGGGTAGGGCGCGCGCTCGCTGCGCAGGGCTTCCTGACGGTGGTGCCCGACTACCGGCTGGTTCCCGACAACGTCTATCCGGACTTCCTGGCCGACTGCGCCGCCGCCGTCCGATGGGCGCGCGACAACGCCGCGCGCTTTGGCGGGGACCCCGAGCGCATCGTGGTGATGGGGCACTCCGCCGGGGCTTACAACGCGATCATGCTGGCGCTCGACCGGCGCTTCCTCGACGCCGCCGGCGTGCCGCAGACGGCCATTCGCGGCGCTGTGGGCCTTTCGGGTCCCTACGACTTCTACCCTTGGGACACGCCGGTGTCCGAGGCCGCGTTCGGCCGGTTCCCCGATCCCCAGCAGACCCAGCCCGTGACCTTCGCCCGCGCCGACGCCCCGCCCCTGCTGCTGCTCCACGGCGACGCCGACACCACCGTGCGACCGCGCAACGTGGCGCGACTGGAGGCGCGGATGCAGGCTGCTGGTGGAACGGTGGAGACCAAGATCTATCCGGGCATGGACCACAAGGGCGCCGTGCTGGCGCTGTCGCGGCCATTCCGCGCCAAATCGACGCTGCTGCCCGATGCGGTCGCCTTCGCGAAGCGCGTGACAGAGTAGGCGCCGGGCGGCGGCGTGCGCCTCACGCGCAGCGCGCGGTCTTCCACAGCTCCGCCTGCGCGACGCCTTCCCAGCCGAATGCTTCGGCAGACGGACCTTCGTCGCGCAGCTTGCGCCAGCGCGCAACGGCCTCCGCCGGCGTCGGCCGCGTGCCAGCGGGGATCCACCACATCACCAGACGTGGAGAGACGGCTGGATCGAACCACTGATGGCGTTTGCGATAGAACTGCTGGTGCACCGTCCTGAAGACGAATTGCTCGAGCGCCGCGGCGCTCTCCCATACCGTGAGGTTGATGAGCATTTCGGGATCGTCGAAGGCGCGGGTGGCCGTGGCTGCCCCCGTCTCATCCTTGAAGCGCCAGACGAAACCCGGCGACCGCTCCGCGATGGCGTTCACCAGATCGAGATTGTCCATGAACTCCGCGACGCGCGGATCGTCTTGGCGATACCGAAGCCTGCCGATGTTGAGCTGGGCGAGGCGCCGCATCATTCAGCCGCCACCAACTTCACCTGGTGCACGCCCTTCGCCGAACGATACCGGTCGATCCGCTCCTCGATCTCATGTCGGAAGTGGCGGATCAGGCCCTGCACCGGCCAGGCCGCCGCATCACCAAGAGCGCAGATCGTGTGGCCCTCCACCTGCCCCGCCACGTCGAGCAGGAGATCGATCTCGCGATGCTCGGCCTCGCCGCGCGCCATGCGCTCCAGCACCCGCCACATCCAGCCCGTGCCTTCGCGGCACGGCGTGCACTGGCCGCAGCTCTCGTGCTTGTAGAAATAGGCGATCCGCGCGATCGCGCGCACCACATCGGTGGACTGGTCCATCACGATCACAGCCGCGGTGCCGAGACCGGACTTCATCGCCGACAGCGAGTCGAAATCCATCAGGGCCTCTTCGGCCATCGCCGCGGTGATCATCCGCACAGACGAGCCGCCGGGGATCACGGCCTTCAGGTTGCCCCAGCCGCCGATGACCCCACCGCAGTGCTCCTCCAGCAGCGTGCGCAACGGAATGCTCATGGCCTCTTCCACGTTGCATGGGCGGTTCACGTGGCCCGAAATGCAGAACACTTTCGTGCCGGTGTTGTTGGGACGACCGATGCCCGCGAACCACTTGGCGCCGCGCCGGATGATCGTCGGCGCCACCGCGATGGATTCCACGTTGTTGACCGTGGTGGGGCAGCCATAGAGTCCCGAGTTCGCCGGGAACGGCGGCTTCAGGCGCGGCTGGCCCTTCTTGCCCTCAAGGCTTTCCAGCAGCGCGGTTTCCTCGCCGCAGATGTAGGCGCCGGCGCCGTGGTGAACGTAGCAGTCGAAATCCCAGCCGTGGATGTTGCCCTTGCCGATCAGCCTGGCCTCGTAGGCTTCCCTGATCGCCTTCTCGAGCGCTTCCCGCTCGGCCACGTATTCACCACGGACGTAGATGTAGCAGGCGTGCGCCTGCATCGCGAAGGACGCCACCAAGCACCCTTCGATCAACAGGTGCGGATCGTGGCGCATAATGTCGCGATCCTTGCAGGTGCCGGGCTCAGACTCGTCGGCGTTGACCACAAGGTAGTGCGGACGGTCGGTCACCTGCTTGGGCATGAAGGACCATTTGAGGCCCGTGGGAAATCCGGCGCCCCCGCGCCCGCGCAGGCCGCTTTCCTTCACCTGCGCGATGATCCAGTCACGCCCTGCACCGATCATGTCGGCGGTGCCGTTCCATGCGCCGCGCGCCTTCGCGGAGGCGAGGTCGGCGCCGTGTGCCCCGTAGAGGTTGAGGAAGATGCGGTCCTTGTCGGCGAGCATGTTCACCTTCCGGCAGCGCCGGCCATGCGGCGGCGATGATACTGGGAACGGAGATAGATGACGTAGATCAGGATCGCCCAGCCGACTCCGAGCAAGGCGAAGACCACGGTATCGATCCACGCAGGAAACACAGCGGCGGCGAACCGGCTCGCGATGGCGAGGAGCGCCCCGCAGATCACGATCGCCAGGCCCGTAAGCCGCAGGGGTTGGGCCACACGGCGCAGTTCACGGCGATAGTCGTCGCGGCCCTCGGCGGTGTCCAGTTTCGGCGGCGGAAGCGTTTCGGCCATCGCTCAGCTCCTTTTGGCCAGCGACATGGCGGCGCGCGCCGCAAACCAAAGGGCGCCTATGCCCGCCACCACCACCTGGGCGGATGTGACTGGCGCTGCACGCACCGCCACGAGATAGATCGCCGTCCCCGCGAACGCCACGGCCAAGGCGGCGTACAGAAAGCCCCATCCCCCGCCCACCCGGATGGGCGCAGGCGTACGCGATGGCTTCTGGGGCTGCGGAGAGTCAGTCGACACGGCCGTCACCCTTCGCAGAGTCGCGCGCCGCCGATGCGGCGCGGAGGGCAGGTACGAGAAACACCAGGGTCACCATGCCGCTCAGGCACAGACCCGCGATCAACCAAAGCACCTGGTCTGTGTTCAGATAGAGGGCCACGCCGCCCGCCGTCGCCAGCATGTCCAGAAGGACGATGAGCGCGATCTGCGCCGGGGCCGGCGCAATCGTCGTCATGGCGCCGTCTCCGGCAGGTTCGGGAGCGTGAGCGGCGTTGCGAGCGAGCCGTCGTACAGGGTGGGATCGGTGAGCGTCCGGGCGCCCCCGTCCGGCGCCGAGGTCTGGCGGCCGCGCGCCGAGCCCGGTGTGATCGCCTCACCGCGCGCCAGTGCATCGATCACCTTCTCCAGATCGTCAGGCGAGAGGTCTTCGTGATAAAGGTCGTCGATGGCGACCACGGGCGCGTTGACGCAAGCGCCGAGGCACTCGACCTCCTCCCATGAGAAGAGGCCGTCCGCCGTCACGGCGAACTTCTCGCCGATCCGCTTCCGGCAGACCTTCTTCAGGTCATCGGCGCCGCGCAGGACACACGGCGTGGTGCCGCAGAGCTGGAAGTGATGCTTCCCGACCGGCGCGAGGTGGAACATCGTGTAGAACGTCGCCACCTCGAGCACGCGGATCACCGGCATCTCGAGCATGTCAGCGAGCGCGCGGATCGCGGGCTCCGAGACCCAGCCTTCCTGCTTCTGCACCAGCCATAGCAGCGGAATGATCGCCGACTGCTTGCGCTCGGTGGGGTACTTCGCACACCACCAGTGGGCGGTCTCCAGCACGTCCGGACGGAACGTGAAGCTGGCAGGCTGGTCAGGGCTGAGCCGGCGGACGGACATGGGAATGGCTTCCTCGACGCGCTTAGACCACGCGATGTTCAAGAGAAAATCGTCTACCAGCAGCCCGCCCGATTTGTCACGGGAGCGCTACCGGACGAGATCGACCCGTACGATCCTCTCGTGGACGATGGTGTAAAGCGCGATACGGCGCTCCAGTACGGCAAGGCCGCGGCCTATCGTCTCGTGCTGGACCACCACATCCCCCTGGACCATGCGGCCGGACACGGAAAGCCGCGCCTTCGGTCGTTCCTCGAACAACGCCTGGTATTGCGCCCGCAGCGCCGGGGCCCCGACAATCTCTGTGCCGCCCCCGAACGCCACCACCACGCAATTTGCCGCGAGCAGGCCGGTGAGGGCGTCGATGTCGTGGCGATTCACCGCTTCGGTAAACTTGAGCATGGTGATCTGGGGCGTATCGGAGGAGCGGGCCATGGCGGAGGGGTCCCTGTGCGCGGCCTGCCCGTCAAGCATCCCCGCGTTTCATCTTGTCCATGGAGAGGCAGCGCCCGCCCCGGACCTGAACGCGCCGAGCCGTGCGCCGTCCTAGCGATCAACCTCGCCGAACACGATGTCCAGCGAGCCGAGAATGGCTGACACGTCGGCCAGCATATGGCCCTTGTTCATCCAGTCCATCGCCTGCAGGTGCGCAAAGCCGGGCGCCTTGATCTTCAGCCGATACGGCCGGTTCGTGCCGTCGGCCACCAGATAGACCCCGAACTCGCCCTTCGGCGCCTCCACGCACGCGTACACCTCGCCCGGCCCCACGTGAAAGCCTTCGGTATAGAGCTTGAAGTGATGGATGAGCGCTTCCATCGAGTTCTTCATGTCGGCGCGACGCGGCGGCACGACCTTCGAGCGCTCCGGCAGCACGGGCCCCTGCGTGGTGGCCAGCAGCGCGCAGCACTGCTCCATGATCCGCACGCTCTCGCGCATTTCCTCCATGCGGCAGAGGTAACGGTCGTAGCAGTCGCCGTTCTTGCCGACCGGCACGCGGAATTGCAGCTCATTGTAGATTTCGTACGGCTGGGCGCGGCGCAGGTCCCACGCCATGCCCGAGCCGCGCACCATGACGCCGGAAAAGCCGGCGGCCACCGCCTGCTCCGGGCTGACCACGCCGATGTCGACGTTGCGCTGCTTGAAGATGCGGTTGTCGGTGAGAAGATTATCGATGTCGTCGAGCGCGCGCGGGAACTCCTCGCACCAGCGGGCGATGTCGGCGATCAGTTGCGGCGTCAGGTCCTGGTGGACGCCGCCGGGTCGGACGTAGTTGGCGTGCATCCGAGAGCCGGATGCACGCTCGTAGAAGATCATCAGTTTTTCGCGCTCCTC
>JAIYAO010000026.1 GCA_027488965.1 Alphaproteobacteria bacterium | reverse complement strand
GCCGGTTGAGGGTGACCACCGCGATGTGATCGGCGCAGGCGTAGGTCACGAGATCGACGGCGGCGACGGTGTCAGCGGCGGCCATGGCGTGCTCCCCCGGGGCGCAACGATGCGCGCCCCGCCAAGGGGTACGAAGCCCGCACCGTGCGATCAAGCGCGCCGTGTTGCGCCCCGCGCCTCGACG
Source organism: Alphaproteobacteria bacterium (assembly GCA_027488965.1). GTDB lineage: Bacteria > Pseudomonadota > Alphaproteobacteria > Caulobacterales > Aquidulcibacteraceae > VFBF01. The sequence goes on along the minus strand of JAIYAO010000026.1, from coordinate 8,988 downwards.
CGGCATCAAGGCGTCATGATCGCAGGCCCCACGTCCCACAGCTTCATCTCGCAGCGCCTGCGCCTCCGCTACGTGGACTGGGGCAACCCTGAGGCCCCCCCGCTCATCCTGCTGCACGGCGGGCGCGATCATTCCCGCAGCTGGGACTGGGCCGCCCAGGAGCTCCGCCACGACTGGCACGTCATCGCGCCCGACCTGCGCGGCCACGGCGACAGCGACTGGTCGCCCGACGCCGACTATGGCGTCATGACCAACCTCTACGATCTGGCCCAGCTCATCCACCAGCTGAAGCTGGCGCCCGTGACCATCGTGGCGCACTCGTTCGGCGGCGCCATCGCGCTGCGGTATGCGGGGGTGTACCCGGCCAATGTCACCAAGCTGGTGGCCATCGAGGGCCTCGGCTCCTCGCCGAAGATGCTGGCCGAACGGCTGGCCAGCCCCATCGACGTCCGCATCCGCGACTGGATCGACCGCCGCCGCGCGGTGTCCGGCCGGCTGCCCCGGCGCTACGCCACCCTGGAAGAAGCCTTCGAGCGCATGAAGGGCGAAAACCACCACCTGTCCGACGCGCAGGCGCGCCACCTGACGATCCACGGCGTGAGCCAGAACGAGGACGGCACCTACAGCTGGAAGTTCGACAACTACATGCGCGTGTTTCCGCCGTTCGAGCTGCCGCAGGCGGACGTGGAGCACATTTGGCGCGCCATCACCTGCCCCACGCTGCTGATGTACGGGGCCGACAGCTGGGCCTCCAATCCCGAGACCGACGGGCGCGCGCAGCATTTCGCCACCGCGCGCGTGGTGCTGCTGGAGAACGCCGGCCACTGGCTGCACCACGACCAGTTCGACCGCTTCATGGCCGAGCTGCGCGCGTTCCTCTGAGACCGCACACCACCCCATGGTGAGCCCGCCGGGATTCGAACCCGGGACCCTCTGATTAAAAGTCAGATGCTCTACCGGCTGAGCTACAGGCTCGCGATGGGGGTGCGTCGCGAGCGAGACGGCTAACGCGGGGCGGCCGGGATGGCAAGAACCCTGGCCGTCAGCCACCCGCGTGCGCCAGCGTGCCCGCCACCGCCGCGCGCCAGCCTGCAAGGAGACGCTGTCGTTCGCCGGGCGCCATCTGCGGCGTCCAGCGCGCGGCGGGCGCTGTGTCGCGCGCCTCCGCCAGGGTGTCGATCAGCCCGGCGCCCAGCGCCGCGAGCCGCGCCGCACCCAGCGCCGTGACTTCCTGGAAGGCGGGGCGCGCCACCGGCGTGTCGCAGATGTCGGCCAGGAACTGCATGGCCCAGGCGTTGGCGGTGACGCCGCCGTCCACGGCGAGCGTGGTGGGCTTCGGGGCTCCGTCCGCCACAAGGGCGTCGAGCAGGTCGCGCGTCTGGTACGCAATGGCTTCAAGCCCCGCGCGCACCAGATGCGCGGCGCTGGTGTCGCGCGTGAGGCCGACGATGGCGCCGCGCGCGTGGGCGTTCCACTGCGGCGCGCCGAGGCCCGCGAACGCCGGCACGAGATAGACGCCGCCGTTGTCCTTGAGCGCCGCCGCCAGCGCTTCCGATTCCCGCGATGCGGTGATGAGGCCAAGGCCGTCGCGCAGCCACTGGATGGTGGCGCCAGCGGAAAATATGGAGCCCTCCAGCGCGTAGGTGGTCTCCGCGCCGATGCGGTAGCCGACGGTGGCGAGCAGGCGATTGTGCGACACGGGCGGCGTGTCGCCGGCGTTCATCACGAGGAAGCAGCCCGTGCCGTAGGTGGCCTTCGCCATGCCGGGTGCGAGGCATCCGTGACCGACGAGCGCGGCCTGCTGGTCGCCCGCGATGCCGGTGATGGGGATCGCGCGGCCGAACAGGGCGGCATCCGTTTCGCCGAACAGGCCGGCGCTTGCGCGCACCTCGGGCAGCATGGACAGGGGCACATGGAACAGCGCGGCGAGATCGGCGCGCCAGCCGGGCGGCTTCAGGCCGAACAGCAGCGTGCGCGCCGCATTGGTGGCGTCGGTGGCGTGCACGCGCCCGCCCGTGAGCCGCCAGAGCAGGAAGCTGTCCACGGTTCCGAAGGCGAGGCTGTCTGCGTCCGCGCGCCGGCCCGTGGCGTCGAGGATGGCGGCGATCTTGGTGGCGGAGAAGTAGGGATCGAGCAGCAGGCCCGTAGCGGCCTGAACTTCCGGCTCGTGACCGGCGGCCTTTAGCGCAGCGCAGACGTCCGCGGTGCGGCGGTCCTGCCACACGATGGCCTTGTGGATGGGCGCGCCGGTGGCGCGGTCCCACACCAGCGTGGTCTCGCGCTGGTTGGTGATGCCGATGCAGGCGATGGCGTCGGCGCCGCCCACCTTGTCCATGGCCTCGCGGCACACCTGCACGGTGGCGGCCCAGATCTCCTCGCCGTCGTGCTCCACGAGGCCGGGCGCGGGGAAGTGCTGCGTGAGCTCGATCTGCGCCACGGCCTTCGGCGCGAACGCGGCGTCGAACACGATGGCGCGGGTGGAGGTGGTGCCCTGGTCGATGGCGAGGATGTGGTCTTTCATGGCCGCATAAAACGCCGACGCCGCCGCGCAGGCAATCTTCCCAAAGTGTTTCTTCCCCCGCAGTGCGGGGGAAGTGGATCGCGCCGCCGGCGCGAGACGATGGGCGCGCAGCGCCAAGCCCCCATCCCCGGCTGCGCCGGGACTTCCCCCGCGCGCGGGGGAAGAAGAAGGTGCGGCCTAGTCGTTCTCGCGGAGCTGGAACACCTCACCATCGACGAAGTCCAGAATGAACAGGTTGCCGAAATCGTCCTCGCCGAAACTTGAGATGAAGCGGATGTCGCCGATATCGGGCGCGAACGCTGCGGTGCGATCCGTGAAGCCTGTGGTCTGCACGGTCTGGCCCTGCGTGAGGTTGGCCACCGGGATCGTCCAGATGCGGCTGTTCACGAAATCGCCGAACACGTACTGGCCGCGGAACTGCACCACCGGGCCGCGATACACATACCCCCCTGTGACCGAGTTTCCCTGCAGCGGGCCTGACCCGTGGGGATACTCCGCCACCGGCGGCGCAAGGCCGGCCGTCGATCCGCCCGCGAACACCGCCGTGCCTTCCAGGATGTTCCAGCCGAAGTTTAGCCCGGCGTCGGCGCCGGCGCGGATGAGATCGATCTCCTCGCGCGCGCCCTGCCCCACATCGCCGATGTAGAGGTTGCCTGTCTGGCGATCAAAACCCGCGCGGAACGGGTTGCGCAAACCGAGGGCGTAGATCTCCGGCGATCCCCCGCTCACGGCGAACGGGTTGCCGGGCGGGATTGCGTAGTCGCGCGCGGAATCGGCGGGGAATGCGTCGGTACGCGGATCAATGCGCAAGATCTTGCCCAGCAGCGTGTTGCGGTTCTGGCCGTTGCCGTCGGGATCGCCGCTCCCGCCGCCATCGCCGCTGCCGATGTAGAGCAGGCCATCCTGACCGACGCCGATCCAGCCGCCATTGTGATTGTTCAGCGGATGCGGAAACGTGAGGACGATGTCGCTGCTGGCGGGATCTGCGCGATTGGGATCGCCCGCCAGCGTCCGGGAGCGGCGCACCTCGATGGCGCCGGTGAGATTGGTGAGGAACACGTAGAAGTTGCGCGTGGTCGCGAAGTCCGGCGCGAGCGCGAGGCCGAGCAGGCCGCGCTCCCCGTCCGTGGAGATTTGCGTGGAGACATCGAGGAACGGCGTGGGCGCGATGGCGCCGGTGGCGGGATCGAGGATGCGGACGAGGCCGCCACGCTGCACGACCAGCACGCGGCCCGAGTTGTCGCCCGCGCCGGTGAGGAACAGCGGCGCGGAGAACCCGGTGGCGACGCGGCGCACGGCGAGCGCGCCGGCAACATCGGTCACCGTGACGGTGAGCGCCAGCGTGGCGGTGAGCCCCGCGCTGCTGGCAAGCAGCGTGACCTGGTAGGCGTTGTCGCGGTTGGCGTCCGCGGGCGCCTCGAAATCCGGCGGCGCAAGGAAGCTGAGCGCGCCGGCGCCGCTTATGGAGAAACGCGCGGCATCGGCGCCGCCGGCGAGGCTGAACGTGACGCCCGTTCCCGATGCGGCCGCGGTGTAGAAGGGTATGGCGGTCTTCTCCGCCACGGACACCGAGGCTGCGGACCCGAACACCGGCGCCCCGCCGCCTCCGGCCGAACCGCCACCACCACCACCTCCTCCGCCCCCGCCGCAGGCGGCGAGCAGTGCGAGCGCGGCGGCGATCACGGAAATGGCGCTACGTCCGGCCATGGGCGACTCCGTTTGCGCGACCCGCGCCCATCTCTCCTACCGCGGGAGACGGACGCGGGCGATCACAAATTGGCGCCCGATGGGCCGCGCGTCAGGCGGCCTTCTTGGCCGCGGCGCCGCCGAAGCGGCCGTAGAACGTCTCGCCCTTGGCGGCCATCTCTTTGAGAAGCGCGGTGGGCCGGAAGCGCTCGCCGTACTTCTCGGCCAGCGCCTCGCATTGTTCGACGAACGCCTGCACGCCCACGCCGTCGATGAGGCTGGCTGTGCCCCCGGTGTAGGGTGCAAATCCCCAGCCGAGGATGGAGCCGATGTCGGCGTCGCGCGCGGTCATCAGCACGCCCTCCTCGAAGCACTTCGCAGTCTCGAGCGCCTGGATGTAGAGGATGCGCTTGATGAACTCCGCCTTGAGCGCCGGTGGGCATTCATCGACCTTCGTGGGCACGAGATCGGTGATGCCGGGCCACAGCTTCTTCTTCCCGTCGGCGGGATAGTCGTAGAAGCCCTTGCCGTTCTTGCGGCCGAACCGCTGCAGCTCCACCACCATCTTCTCGATGATCGGATCGACGGCGGTGGGCTTGTAGGCGGCGCCGAGATCCTTCTTCGTCTGCTCGCGGATCTTCCACGACAGGTCGATGGCCACTTCGTCGTTGAGCGAGAGCGGCCCCACTGGCATGCCCGCCTGCTTGGCGATGTTCTCGATGATTGCCGGCTTGATGCCTTCCGACAGCATGGCGAGGCCTTCGCCGATGAACGTGCCGACCACGCGCGAGGTGTAGAAGCCGCGGCTGTCGTTCACGACGATGGGGGTCTTCTTGATCTTCAGCACGTAGTCGATCGCCTTGGCGAGCGTCTCTTCGGACGTCTGCTTGCCGAGGATGAGCTCCACGAGGCCCATCTTGTCCACCGGCGAGAAGAAGTGGACGCCGATGAAGTTGGCCGGCCGCTCGCTGGCTTCGGCGAGGCCCGTGATGGGCAGCGTGGACGTGTTGGAGCCGAACACGGCGTCAGGGCCCAGCTGCGCTTCGGCGCGGCGGGTGACTTCGGCCTTGATCTCGCGGTTCTCGAACACCGCCTCGATCACGAGGTCGGACCCCTTCACGTCGTCATAGGATGTCGTGGGCTTGATGAGCGCGAGCACGCCGTCGGCGCGCTCCTGTGTCATCTGCCCGCGCGCCACGCGCTTCTCCACCAGCTTGCGCGCGTAGTCCTTGCCCTTTTCGGCGGCCTCGATGGTGGTGTCGATCAGGATGGACTCCACGCCGGCCATCGCCTGAACATACGCGACGCCCGCGCCCATGAAGCCCGCACCGACCACGGCGACCTTCTTCACCTCGTACTTGGCGACGCCCTGCGGGCGGTTGGCGCCCTTGGACAGTTCCTGCATCGACAGGAACAGCGAGCGGATCATCGCGCGCGCCTGCGGCGTCTGTAGCGTCTTGACGAAGTAGCGGCTCTCGATGCGCAGCGCGGCGTCCATCGGCACCTGGATGCCTTCGTACAGGCAGCTCATGATGTGGCGCTGGGCAGGATAGTTGCCGTAGCTCTGCTTCATCAGCACCGCGTTGCCGCCGACGAACGCCATGCCGCCGCCGGGCGAGTACGGCCCGTCCTTCACGCGGAAGCCCTTCTCGTCCCACGGCTGCGTGGCCTTGGGCGAACCCTTCAGCCACTTCTTGGCCGCGCGCAGCGTCTCGCCGGGCTCGACCACTTCGTGGATGAAGCCGAGCGCCTTGGCCTCCTGCGGCTTCTTCGGCTCGCCCTGCAGGATCATCATCGCGGCGTTCTGCACGCCGATCAGGCGCGGCAGGCGCTGCGTCCCGCCGGCGCCGGGCAGAAGGCCCACTTTCGATTCCGGCAGGCCGAACTGGCTTTTCGGGTTGTCCGCCGCCACGCGGTAGTGCGTGGCGAGCGCGATCTCGAGACCGCCGCCGAGTGCCAGCCCCTCCAGCGCGCACGCGATGGGCTTGCCGCACGTCTCCATGGCGCGCAGCACGCGGTTCAGCGAGTAGGAGCTGTCGAACGCCGCCTTCAGGCGGTCTTCGGCGCTGCCCTGCTGGGCGGCGGCGCTGGAGCCCATCTCGCCGAGATCGGCGCCGGCGCAGAAGCCCGTCGGCTTGCCGGAGGTGAGGATGGCGCCCTTGATCGCGGGGTCGGTCTTGATCTGCTCGACGATCATCGGCAGCTCGCGGCTCACGCCCGCCGTGATGGTGTTCATCGACCGGCCCGGCACGTCGAACGTGAAGACGGCGATGCCGTCGTCATCGAGTTCGTATTTGAAATTTTCGTACGTCATCTCGGTCTTCCTCTACTCGTCCTTCGTCAGGCAAAGGACGAGGGCATCGTCCATCCCTTGAAAATGCACCGGCCGCGCCTGCAGGCGCGGCCGGCGATGTCGCTACACGCGTTCGATCACCGTGGCGGTGCCCATGCCGGCGCCGACGCACAGGGTGATCAGCGCGCGCTCCTTGTCGGCGCGCTCCAGTTCATCGACCATGGTGCCCAGGATCATGCCGCCGGTGGCGCCCAGCGGGTGGCCCATGGCGATGGCGCCGCCGTTTACGTTGACCTTCTGGTGATCGAGGTCGAGCGCCTGCATCCAGCGCAGCACGACGGAGGCGAACGCCTCGTTCAGCTCCCACAGGTCGATGTCCTTGGTGGTCATGCCGAGCCGGTCGAGCAGCTTTTTCGTCACGAACTCCGGGCCCGTGAGCATGATCGCGGGTTCCGAGCCGATGGAGGCGCCACCTAGGATCTTGGCGCGGGCTTTCAGGCCCAGCGCCTTGCCCATTTCCTTCGTGCCGATGAGCACCGCGGAGGCGCCGTCGACGATGCCGGAGGAGTTGCCGGCGTGGTGGACGTGATTGACGAACTCCACTTCCGGGTAGCGCTGCTTGATGACCTCGTCGAAGCCCGGCATCTGTTCGCCCTGGCCGATGAACGACGCTTCGAGCGAGCCGAGCGACTGCATGGTGGTGTCGGGGCGCATGTGCTCGTCATGGTCGAGCAGCGTGAGGCCCAGCTGGTCCTTCACGGGCACGATAGACTTCTTGAAACGGCCTTCCTTCCAGGCTCGCGCGGCGCGCTGCTGGCTCTCCACCGCGTAGGCGTCCACGTCCGTGCGCGAAAAGCCGTACTTGGTGGCGATGAGATCGGCGGAGACGCCCTGCGGCGTGAAGTAGGACTTCATGGCGATGGAGGGGTCGGTGGCCCAGGAGCCGCCGGCCGCGCCCATGGGCACGCGGCTCATGGCTTCCACGCCGCCGCCGATGGCCATCTGCGCCTCGCCGGACTTCACCTTGGCGGCGGCCATGTTGCAGGCTTCCAGCCCCGACGCGCAGAAGCGGTCGATCTGCACGCCGGCGACGCTTTCGGCGTAGTCGGCGTTGATGACGGCGATGCGCGCGATGTCGCCGCCCTGCTCGCCCACGGGCGAGACGCAGCCGAACACCACGTCGTCCACCTTGGAGGTGTCGAGGTTGTTGCGGTCGCGCAGCGCCTGCAGCACCTGCGTGCCGAGGGCGAGCGCCGTCTGCTCATGCAGCTTGCCGGTGTTCTTGCCCTTGCCGCGGGGGGTGCGCACGGCGTCGAAGATGTAGGCGTCGGTCATGGTCGTACTCCTTCGGGCGCTGTCGCCCGTCACGTTCGCCCTGCAGGGACCGGAGGCATCCCATGGCGCTGACACGAAGGTCTGCGCCTACCATCCGCTTTCGCATCCGACGGGCCGGCGGATGCGCGGTGTTTCGTCAACCGCCGGCGATCACGACCTCGCCGCGGAAACTGTTGGCGATGAAGCAGGCGTCGTGCGCCTTGTGGTGGAGGTCCGCCACGTCCTGGGCGGAGGGCAGCTTGTCCCCGCTCCACGCGAGCACCGGCCTCAACGTGATGCGCGTGAGCGCCATGCGGCCGCGGTCGTCCTTGTCCATCACGCCTTCGGCGGCATCGGCATAGCTGTCGAGGGTGAAGCCCGCCTTGCGCGCGAAATCGAGGAAGAACAGCATGTGGCACATGGAGAGCGACGCCACAAACATCTCCTCCGGGTCCGCCGCGTCCTCCCGCGAGAGCGGCACGCGCACCACGCTGGGCGACGAAGATCCCGGGATCGACACGCCGCCGTCGAACGACACCGTGTGTGCGCGGGAGTATTTGCCGTCCGTGAAGACGGCGCCGTCGCGGGCCCAGGTGACGGTGGCGGTGTAGGCAGACACTAGAGCGTCCTCGCGATCAGCACCTTCATGATCTCGTTGGCGCCGCCGTAGATACGCTGCACGCGCGCATCCCGATACATGCGGCCGATCTCCATCTCGTTCATGTAGCCCCAGCCGCCGTGCAGCTGCAGGCATTCGTCCACCACTTCGCACTGGATGTCGCTGACCCAGTACTTCGCCATCGAGGCGGTGGCGGCGTCGAGCTTGCCCAGCAGAAGCTGCTCGATGCAGTGATCGACGAACACCTTGGCCACCGTCGCCTTGGTCTTGCATTCGGCCAGCTTGAACTGGGTGTTCTGGAAATCGATCAGCGCCTTGCCGAACGCCTTGCGTTCCTTGACGTAGGCCGCCGTCTGCGTGATCGCCCGCTCCATCATGCCCACGCCCTGCATGGCGATCTGCAGGCGCTCCGACGCCAGCTGCTGCATGAGCTGGATGAAGCCGCGGCCCTCGTCGCCGCCGAGCACATTGGTCATCGGCACGCGCACCACGCTGGGCGACGAAGATCCCGGGATCGACACGCCGCCGTCGAACGACACCGTGTGTGCGCGGGAG
>JAIYAO010000157.1 GCA_027488965.1 Alphaproteobacteria bacterium | reverse complement strand
GTTTGAACACCATCGCCCCGCACGCCGTCGGCCCGCCGCCTCGGGGCGCACAATGCCCCGCCGTGTCGCGCCGGCGCAGAACGATCGCGGGGACGCGGGCGACGGTCGCTCTTTATCTCCAACACCTTTCGCGGGCGGCGCCCGCGTCCCCGGCCCTCCACGGGCCACGTGTGTGAAACCGCAAGGCGCAGAGCCGGGGCGGTTATTGGTGTTGCGCGAACGTGAGTTGGACCGCCGGCGCCCTCGCCGGCATCGGTGGCTGCGCTTGCGAGAGCTGGCCGGCGAGGGCGCCGGCGGTCCTGCTCGCATGGGCCGGTACGCCGCAGGTTCCCGCGTCACCAATAATTCACGCAGTGCAGCGGCGCCGGAACATCCGGGCGCGCCGACGCTTCGTAGAAGCCGAGGGCCCGAGACGAAGGCCTTTCAGATTTCGAGGAGTACCACCGTGCAGATCAAGACAACGCTTATCGCCGTGGCTGCGGCTGCGGCCCTTTCCGTCGCGTGCGCCCCCGCCGAGAACAAGGCCGAAACGCCGGCGGAAGCCGCGCCTGCAGCGGCGACGGAACCGAGCGTGATGGTCGGCGGCGCCGCCATGCTCCCGTCCAAGAACATCATCGAAAACGCCGTCAATTCGGCCGATCACACCACGCTCGTGGCGGCGGTGCAGGCGGCCGGTCTTGCCGAGACGCTCTCCGGCGCCGGTCCGTTCACGGTGTTCGCGCCGACGAACGCCGCGTTCGCCAAGCTGCCGGCCGGCACGGTGGACACGCTGCTGCTGCCCGCCAGCAAGGCGACGCTGACGACGGTGCTCACGTACCACGTGGTCGCCGGCAAGGTGTCCGCCGCCGACCTGATCTCGCAGATCGACGCGGGCGGCGGCTCCGCCACCCTCACCACCGTGGCCGGCGGCACGCTGACCGCCAAGAAGACCGCCACGGGCGTGTCGCTGACCGACGCCAAGGGCAACGTGTCCACGGTGACGATCGCCGACGTGAACCAGTCGAACGGCGTGATCCACGTGGTCGACACGGTCCTTCTGCCGAGCTGATCGTGCGGCGGCGGTCCTCCACGCGGAGGATCGCCCTCCACATGAGGACATGAGAGGGCGCGTGAGGTGCAAGATGCGCCTTACGCGCCCTCGTCTTCGTTTTCGCTGCGCCCGTCATCCTGCGCCGGCGGCGACAGCGCCAGTTTGACACCGCGCCCGTGCAGCGCCTCGCGCAGCAGGTACTCGATCTCCGCGTTGACGCTGCGCAGGTCCGCAGCCGCCAGCCGTTCCAGCGCCGCATAGAGCGCCGGATCGAGGCGGAGCGCGAAGGCCTTGCGCGGGGCGGACGGCATCGCGGCGCTACTGGTACAGCGTGCCCGCGTTGACCACGGGCTGGGCGTCACGGTCCCCGCACAGCACCACCAGCAGGTTCGACACCATCGCCGCGCGCCGCTCGTCGTCGAGCTTGACGATGCCGCGTTCCGACAGCTGCTCGAGCGCGCTCTCCACCATGGCCACGGCGCCGCGCACGATGGTCTGGCGGGCGGCCAGCACGGCCTCGGCCTGCTGGCGGCGCAGCATGGCGCCGGCGATCTCCGGCGCGTAGGCTAGGTGGGAGAGTTTCGCCTCGTCGATCTCCAGCCCGGCCACGGCGATGCGCTCCTGCAGCTTGTCGCGGAGCAGGGCGGCCACCTTGTCGCCGTCGGCGCGCAGCGTGGGTTCGTGCTCCTCGGCATGGTCGTAGGCGAAGTGGGAGGTGATCTCGCGCAGCGCGGTCTCCACCTGGATGGTGATGAAGCTCTCGTAGGCGTCCACGTCGAACAGGGCCTGGGCGGTGTCGGCCACGCGCCAGACCACCACGGTGGCGATCTCGATGGGATTGCCGCGCTTGTCGTTGACTTTCAGCGTCTGTGAGATTAGATTCCTAACTCGCAGCGAGATTTTCTTGCGCGCGTACCAGGGCAGGACCCACCGCAGGCCGGGCGTCCGGTCGGTGCCCTTGTAGTTGCCGAACAGGGTGATGGCCGCGCCCTCGTTGGGCTGGAGCGTGTAGAAGCCGCTGGCGATCAGCAGCGCCGCGGCGCCGCCGAGGATGAGGAGGCCGGGCCCCGCCGGGCCGGCGGTGAAGAGGCCGCCCTCCGCCGCGAACGTCAGCAGCGCCCCGGCGATCGCCACGAGCAGGAGCAGCATCATGCCCCCGTTCATGGTCGCCGCCCGACGCTCCGTCGTCTTGCCGAACTTGCCGCGCGTTTCCGCCATACCCGCCTCCCTCAGATCAAAGTGATATCATCAAGATACCACTTGCGGGGCGGGGTCAAGCGGCGCGGGCCAGGACGTGGCGAAATCCATGGCCGTCAACGGAACTTTAACGGCGTCTGGCGCCCGGACGCTTAACCGCGATGTGCGATTTTCCCGGCTCCAGGACCAAATCGGGCATCGACAAATGACCAGCGCGTTCAACGATCTGCAACGGGCCGTGCGGCGCTTCGTGCGGCGGACGGACGGCAACGTGGCCATGATGTGGGCCATGAGCGCCGCGATCATGCTGTCGCTCGTCGGTCTGTCGGTGGACTATTCCTTCGCCAACTCGACGCGGCAGGCGGCGCAGAACGCCGCCGACGGCGCAGCCCTTGTGGCCGAGCGGATGGCGGAACGCCCGTTCGCCGAACGGCGCGCGGCGGCCGAGCAGTACTTCCGCGCCAGCATCGCCGATGTGCCCCACGCCGACAGCGCCACCGTGACCATCGAGGAGCTGCCCGGCGGCGGTCACCGCGCGTCGGCGTCCCTGCCGGCCGTCACCACGCTGTCGCGCCTGATCCACAACCGCGACTGGGTCGTGCAGGTGAGCTCCGAGGCCAACCAGGAAGGCTCCAGCCTCGAGGTCGCGCTCGTCCTCGACGTCACCGGCTCCATGGCCGGCCAGCGCATCATCGACCTTCGCGCCGCCGCCGCCGACCTCGTCGACATCGTGGTGCGCGAGGAACAGGAGCCGTACTACTCGAAGGTCGCCATGGTGCCGTACTCGGCGGGCGTGAACGTGGGGAACTACGCCGCCCAGGTGCGCGGCGCGGTGACCCCCTCCACGCCGATCACCAACGCCATCTGGCGCGACGGCGCCACCAAGGCGATGACCGGCGCCACGCGCGCCAATCCCGTCGTCATCACCTCCGCCGGCCACGGCCTGCAGAACGGCGATTACGTCCGCATCACCAACGTGGTGGGGATGACGCAGCTGAACAACAAGAACTACACGGTCGCCAACCGGACGGCGAACACGTTCCAGCTCTCCGGCGTGAACGGCGGCGGCTACAACAACTATTCGTCGGGCGGGACGATCCAGAAGTGCTTCGGCCCCACCTGCGACGTGCAGGTCACGGCGGCTGGCCACGGCCTGGCGAATGACAGCTACGTGGTGATCACCGGCGTCGGCGGCATGACGCAGATCAACAACGACATCACCCGGTCCGCCACGTCGACGCCACGCCACGCCTGGCAGGTGACGGGCGTCACCGCCAACACGTTCGTGCTGCGCGCCACCACGGGGCCGAGCTACGGCGCCTACACTAACGGCGGCCAGGTCGACTGCACGGCGTCGGGCTGCGAATACTTCCGCTTCACCAACGCCAGCGCCGCGCCCCGCGTCCTGCGGATCGGCACCTGCGTGACCGAGCGGACGGGCCCGAACGCCACCACCGACGCCGCTCCCAGCACAAGCCTGGTCGGCCGCAACTACGGCACGCCGAACAACGCATGCACGAACCTCCAGATCACGCCGATGACGAGCGACAAGGACGCCCTCCAGGCGAAGGCCAACGCGCTCGTGACCTCGGGCTCCACCGCCGGCCACATCGGCCTCGCCTGGGGCTGGTACATGCTGTCGCCGAACTTCGCCTATCTGTGGCCCGAGGAGTCGCGCGGCCGCGCCTACGGCGCCCCCAACCTGCGCAAGATCGTGGTGATGATGACGGACGGCGCCTACAACACGCCCTACTGCAACGGCGTGAGCTCGCTCGACGGCTACGGCAACGCGGCGGACCGCATCAACTGCAACGCCACGAACGGCAGCTCCTTCGCCCAGGCCGCGGCGCTATGCACGGCCATGAAGAACTCCGGCGTGTCGATCTACACGGTGGGCTTCGCCGTCGGCAACGACGCCACCGCGCGCAACCACCTGCGGGCATGCGCGTCCAGCCCCGGCCAGTTCTTCGAGGCGGCGAACGGCGCGGAGCTGCGCGAAGCCTTCCGCAACATCGCCACCGCGATCTCGCAGCTCAGGCTGTCGAAGTAGGGAGAGCGGCCCCGCTCAGGCGGCGGCGCGGACCACGTCGTTGTCCTCGTTGAGGAGCACCACGGCGGGATTGTAGTTGCGAGCTTCCTCCGCCGGCATCTGGCAGTAGGTCACCACGATGATGCGATCGCCCTTCTGCACCAGACGGGCGGCCGCGCCGTTGACGCCGAACACGCGGCTGCCCCGCGGCGCCTCGATGGCGTAGGTGGTGAAGCGGGCGCCGTTGGTGATGTTCAGCACATCCACCTGCTCGTGCGGGAAGATCCCGGCCTCGTCCAGCAGATCGCGATCGATGGCGATGGAGCCCTCATAGTGAAGGTCCGCCTGGGTCACCGTGGCGCGGTGGAGCTTGGCCTTCATCATGGTCAGCAGCATGGCGACCTCCGGTGCACTGCCGAAGAAGCGCGGGATCGGCTTCGGCAGGTGCGAAAGGCGAGCCACATAGGGGTTCCGTCGCGCAGATGCAATCGCGCACGCGTCATTCGGGTCGGAAGATGAGGGAGACGGTGGCCCGCTCCCCCGCCGCGGGGCGGCCGTCCATCAGCAGCGGGGCCGAGCGGAATTGCTGGGCCACCCTCAGCGCCGCGGCGGCGAACCCATACCCCGCCGGCGTCTCCGACCGGGCGCGGCAGCGGATGGCGAGGTCCGTGCCGATCACGCAGTCCAGCACCACGCGGCCTTCCACGTTGGCCCGCTGGGCCGAGGCGGGGTAGGCGGCGCGCAGGTCGCGCTCGCTGGGGCGCTGCGCCCAGCGGGGGCGCACGGTGGGCAGGGTCTGTGCGGACGGCGCCGGCGTCGGCGGAGGCGTGATCTGGATGGGCGCCGCGGTCACCGCGGGGCCGACGTCGCGTTGCAGGTCGGCGCCGACGCTGACGGGGGCGGGCGTGGGCGCAGGCGCGGGCGGCAGGGTGCGGAACACCGGCGCCGGCGGCGGCGGTTCGGGCGCCTGTTCCTTCGCCGCAGCGCGCTCCGGCGGCGGCTGCCGGACGGGACGGGCGGGAATGGGCGCGGAGACGGCGAGGCCGGCGTCCGCCAGTTCGCCCGGCGTCGGCTCAGGCTCAGCGGGGGAGCCCTGCGGCGGGGTCCACGGCTCGGCGCTGTCCTCGATGGCGGCCACCTCGGGCCCCTGGAGCTGGGTGTAGATGTAATAGCCGCCGCCGCCGATGATCGCGAGGAACAGCAGGAAGAACAGGCCGCGCACGCCGCCGCCGCCGCTGCTGGCGGGTTCGTCGCGGACGCCGGCCGGCGCGCCGGCGGGGCGGGGCCGGATGGGCGGCGCATCGACGCGCTGGTTGCGGGGCGCCGCGCGGCCCACGGGGGGATCCATGGAGAAGCCGCCGCGGTTGATGGGCGGGGCCTGCATCGGCTGGGGGATCGGGCCGGGCATGGCCTGGGGCATCGGCTGCGGCATGGGCGGCGTCGTGCCGGGGCGCGGAGGGCGCTGGCCCGGTCGCGGCGCCAGCGCCTGCATCCGGGCTTCAGCCAGCTCCGCGAAGGCGCCGTTGCGGCCGTACCGCTCCAGGTAGCCGTAGAACTCGGCGGGGTCTGTGGAGTGCTGAATGCGCCGCCAGTAGGCGGCCTCCTCCGCCAGCGGATCCGACGGGGTGGGCATCGGGTACGCCTGCGGCGGAGCGCGGGGGGCCTCCGCGGGGCGGGTGGCCCGCATGGCGGCGCCGCCGGTGCCTGCGCCGCCGGGAAACTGGTGCACCACGCCGCGCTGGTTGGGCGGCGGCTCGGCCGGGCCGTCCTGTCCCGTCAGGGGGCCGGTGGGGCCCGGCTGTCCCGGCCCGGGACGCAGGCGTGTGCGGTTCACCAGCCGGTCCACGTGGAAAACGATGGAGTCGATCTCCGGGGATTCCGGATCGCCCGACCAGCGGGTGAGCGTGTGGGCCTCCACGCCGGTGAACATCGGCGGCAGCGGATCGCCGCCCATGCGGGCGAGAACCATCTTGCCGGCCCGGAACGCCCGGTCCGCCGCATCGATGAAAAGCTTGGAGCGCGCCGCCGCCGGCGTCCACAGCACGACGATGGCGCCGCAGGTGTCCACGGCCTCCACCACCGACGCGGACCGCGACACGGTGAACCCCGAACCCTGCAACGCGACCGCCAGCGCCTCCGCGTAGGACTGGTCGTCGCGCACGAAAGCCACGTAAACGTCAGACATGGCGCTCCCGCCGTCGCACCCTGGAGACCTGTGGATAGCACGAACGGCGCCGCTGAACAGCGGCAGTGCTGCCGCCGGCTAGGTTACATTCTCGAAGCTTTTGGTCGCAGCGTCGTAAACCTCGAGGCGCCCGTCGGCCACGCCGAAGCGCGCGCCCTGAACGGTAAGCCCCCGGGTGTGCATGGCCGCGGCGATGAACGGGAACGCCTTCAGCCGCTCCATGGAGACCACGATGGACTCCCGCTCCAGCGCGGTCTGGGGGTCGTGGTGGTCGTGGACGCGGGCCAGCGCGGGCTCGAGCAGGGTGATCCAGGGGGCCAGGAACATGGTGTCTGCGCCGATGGTGTGGTCCAGCGCCGCCGTGCAGCCGCCGCAGCGGGCATGGCCCAGCACCAGGATCGTCTGCACCTCCAGCTTCACCACCGCGAACTCGATGGCCGCCGACGTGCCGTGCAGGCCCTCGCCCTGTTCGCAGGGGGGCACCAGGTTGGCCACGTTGCGCACTACGAACAGTTCGCCCGGCCCGGCATCGAAGATGGTGTGCGGGTCCACCCGGCTGTCGGAGCAGGCGATGATGAGGGTGTCCGGGCGCTGGCGGTCAGCAAGCTGCTCATAGACCCGGCGCACCTGCGGCCAGTGGCCTTCGCGGAAGTTGCGATAACCGTCGAGAAGCTTCTGCAAGGGGTGGGGTCCGTCGTTTGTTCACCGACGCGGCGTATGCCGGGAGGCGGGGCGTGCGGCGTGCTAGCATCCCCCCGGGAGATCGCCAATGCACCGCACCCTCGCCCGCGCCGCCGCCGCAGCGCTCGCCGCCAGCCTCGCCGTCGCCTGCGGCACCGCGCCCGCCCAGCCCATGCGCCGCGAGAGCCTCGCGCGCCAGATCGCCGACGACGCCACCGCCTTCAACGAGGCGTACGCGCGCTCGGTGTCGGCCCAGATCCTGCTGAACGTGCTGCGCGCCCGCGACCGCCAGCCGCGCTACTACCTCTCCATGTCGGGCATCGCCGATGCGCCCAGCCTGCGCTACCGCGAGAACCTGGGCGTCTCCGGCACGCCGCTGGGCGAGGGCGCCTCGCCGTGGGGGTTCGGCAGCTTCGGGTTCGAGCGCGAGACGTCGAGCCGGCCCAGCTACGCCGTGCAGCCGCTCAGCGCCGAGACGCTGACCAAGACCGTGTTCCAGCCCACGCCCACCAACGTGTTCGCGCACTACTGGCAGAGCGGCTGGTCGCGCGACCTGCTGATCCTGCTGATGGTGGAGCGGATCGTGCGCGTGGAGGTCGTGGCCGGCGAACGTGTCGTCACCGAAGTCCTGAACGACGCCACCAACATTCGCTCCGACTGCACGGGCGAGGAGGGCGGCGGCTGCAAGTTCGTGCGCGCCGCGCGCGGCTTCCTCACCGAAGTCTCCACCCGCGACGAAGCCCGCGCCACGCCGGACGCCGCGCCCGTGTGCGGCCTCGTCACCGCGTACGCGCCCGCCCAGCCGGTGCGCGAGGCGCCGCCCGCGCCCGGGCAGGCATGCGAGCCGCGCTTCGTCGTGGGCGCCGCCACCTACGTGATGAGCCTGCGGTCCTTCGACGACATCATCTATTACGTGGGCGAACTGATGCGGCCTTCGCTCACGGCGTCGGGCGACGAGGCGGTGATGGCCTCGCCGCTCACCGTGCGCGCCGCCGGCCTGCGCAGCGACACCGGCGCGCCGCTGTTCCGCATCCTGCCGGCGGAGGACGCCGCGCGCGAGGCGCCGATCGATCCGCGCAGCTTCTACGCGGCCAGCGTCGCCTACGGCGGCCGGCGCTTCTACGCAGGGCCGCCGGTGGGGCGGTCGTGCGCGGCGGCGTCGCCCGCGGGCCTCTGCGCCGACGATCCGCGGCAGGGCGATCGCTCGTCGTCGGTGCTGTCGCTGCTGGCGGAACTGCTGGCGCTGAACCAGTCCCCCGACGCCATCCGCGCGCCGCAGCGGGTGTTCGTGGAGTAGCGCCTACGGCAGCCGCCACGGCGGGTGCGTGCGATTGACGCCGGCCAAATAGAGGATCAGCGGGTTGCCGGCGGGATCGCGCAGGTGCGCCTCGCGCCACAGCCAGCTCTGGTCCGTGGGCGCGACATCGAACGCGACGCCAGCCGCCGCCAGCCGCGCCGCCTGGGCGTCGAGATCGTCGCATTCGAAATAGATCGTGGGCGCGTGGGGGCCGGGCCCCGACGGACTTGTGTGGAGGGAGAACGTGCTGTCGCCATCGGGCAGTTCGAAGCGCGCGTACTGGTCGCTGCGCACGATGAGGCGCAGGCCCAGCAGTTCGTAGAAGGCGATGGACCGCGCGAGATCGGTGGCGACCACGGTGACCTGATTGAGCCGCATGGCCGCCTCCCAGCGCACTTGCCTAGCGCACCTGCGCGCCCGGTGGTAGCGCGGGCCATGGCCGCCTCTGTCGACACCTACTTCCCCACGCACATCTACCGCGCCCGCCTCGGCGGCGCCGGCGAACGGGGCCTCGTCGCCGATCTCGCCGCCGCCTGCCGCGCCATCGCCGCCGACGATGCGGCGGGGCAGGCGTGGAGCGTCCAGCACGGCTACCGCGGCTACACTTCGTACGCCTCGCTCGACGACCTCGCCTGGCGCGACCCATCCTTTGCGGCGCTGAAGGACCGGCTGGCGCCGCACGTGGCGGCGTTCGCCACGGCGGCGGAGTTCGATCTCGGCGGGCGCCCGCTGGTGCTGGATTCCCTCTGGATCAACATCCTGGAGCCTGGCGGCGTGCACACGGGGCACATCCACCCGCAGGCGGCGGTCTCCGGCACGCTCTATCTCGAAACCCCGC
>JAIYAO010000038.1 GCA_027488965.1 Alphaproteobacteria bacterium | reverse complement strand
CGAGTGGATCATCCGCAACAGCCCGGTGCCGATCGGCACGGTGCCGATCTACCAGGCACTCGAAAAGGTCAACGGCAAGGCCGAGGACCTGACCTGGGAGATCTTCCGCGACACGCTGATCGAGCAGGCCGAACAGGGCGTGGACTATTTCACCGTGCACGCAGGCGTGCGCCTCGCCTACATCCACCTGACGGCCAAGCGCGTGACCGGCATCGTGTCGCGCGGCGGCTCCATCATGGCGAAATGGTGCCTCGCGCACCACAAGGAGAGCTTCCTCTACACGCACTTCGAAGAGATCTGCGAGATCATGAAGGCGTATGACGTCTCGTTCTCGCTCGGTGACGGACTGCGTCCGGGCAGCATCGCGGATGCGAATGACGCGGCACAGTTCGCGGAGCTGGAGACGCTGGGCGAACTCACGAAGATCGCCTGGAAGCACAACGTGCAGACGATGATCGAGGGCCCCGGCCACGTGGCCATGCACAAGATCAAGGCCAACATGGACAAGCAGCTCGCCGTGTGCGGCGAGGCGCCGTTCTACACGCTGGGGCCGCTGACGACGGACATTGCGCCCGGCTACGATCACATCACGTCCGCCATCGGGGCGGCGATGATCGGCTGGTTCGGCACGGCGATGCTCTGCTACGTCACGCCGAAGGAGCACCTCGGCCTGCCGGACCGCAAGGATGTGAAGGACGGGGTCATCACCTACAAGATCGCCGCCCACGCCGCCGACCTCGCCAAGGGCCACCCCGCCGCGCGCCTGCACGACGACGCGCTCTCCCGCGCGCGCTTCGAATTCCGCTGGGAAGACCAGTTCAACCTGGGCCTCGACCCCGAAACGGCGCGGGCCTTCCACGACGAGACCCTCCCCAAGGAAGCCCACAAGACCGCGCACTTCTGCTCCATGTGCGGCCCGAAGTTCTGCTCGATGAAGATCACGCAGGAAGTGCGGGATTACGCCAAGGCGAAGGCGGAAGCCGAGAAGGGTATGGCGGAGATGAGCGAGAAGTTTTTGGAGGGGGGTGGGGAGATTGCGGTGAAGGTCGCCACCTAAATGACTATTGGCTTTCGGAACTGCTAAGTCGCCTTGCCATCTCCTCCGCAGCATCAGCGCTTCTTCTTGCGCTGACTGCAATGTGCGGGAGGGCGCGAAGCGCGCCTTCCAAAAGCACTTCTCGATCCGCCAATCCTTGGGCAGTATAAGATTCAATCTGCTCGGAGGTCATCCCCGAGTAGCCCAATTCCTTGAGCATCTCAGAAATTAGCACGCCTTCACGCCGTTCACTTTCTCTACCATGCGTTTCGACGTCATCACTTGGGACCTTGATCCGCACCTGATTCAGATATGCATCCAAGGCAGCAATAACCTTTGAGTTTTGAGCAAACTCGAGCCGAATTGCGCGGATTGCCCAACTGTACGATGGATCTGCGTACCTCCCTCTCGTCGCCAACAGGGTCTGAAGGACGTTTCGTTTGCCTTCGCGACTTGAGCGTCTGCGTTCTATGAACAACGTAAGTCCTACGGCAGCAAGCGGCCCGACGAGAGCTGCCACCCCGGCGAATATGGCAACGTAGAGATTAGCAGTAGCGGCGTTCATATTTGCGAATCAGTTGAGGCAAGGGACAGTACCCTTTCTCAACAGGAAACGCAGTCGGCTATGACGCGGTCTGGACTAGACCTTCTCCCCCGCGAGGGGGAGAAGGTGGCCGCAGGCCGGATGAGGGGGTGTCGGGCGGGGTGGGGCGCGTTCTGCGGGACGCCCCCTCACCCTCGCTGCGCTCGACCTCTCCCCCTCTCGGGGGAGAGGTTATGGGAGATAATTTCGGACGCCCGTAGGGTGCATTAGCGCGCAGCGCGTAATGCACCATGTGGCGCCGCGCGACCGTGGTGCATTACGGCCTTCGGCCTAATGCACCCTACCGCACCGCCTCCCAGTTGAACAAAAACCCGCGGTGCTCCGCCCAGGTCTGCCCCACCATCCGCGCGCCATCGAGGCACGCGGCCGTGTGGTACGGGCCCACGCCGTCGCTCGTGCGGAAGCTCACGCAGGTGCGGCCGCGGGCGGTTTTCCAGCGGCCGGCCTCGATGGTGCTGTCGTAGAACGTGCCTGTCACCGCGCCGTCGGGCGCGAGCGCCAGGGTCATGCCCTTGGTGTAGGGCTGGGCCGGGGTGGCGGAGAGATCGACGATCCAGTCGCCCGCCACGCGCGCGTTTTCGGCAGGCGTCGGCTGCGCGTGCGCCGCCATCGGCGCGAGGAGCGCCAGAGCCATCAGTCCGGTCATGCGCATGGGCCATGCTCCTGCATCGCGCATGGATACGCGCCGGGCCGCACGGCGGATGCGCGGCCCCGGGGTCGCGCCCGCCCTGCCCTCGATGGGATGAGGCGCGTCCTGCGGGACGCCCCCTCGCCCGGCGGCGTCTCCGCGCCCCTCTCCGCCTCGCGGGGCGAGGGTTGGGGCGACACCGTAGGGTGCATTAGCGCGCAGCGCGTAATGCACCATCTGGCGCCGCGCGAACGTGGTGCATTACGCGCTTTGGGCCAATGCACCCTACGCACGCATCCTTCGACGGGCTCAAGGCATGATGGAGAGAAAGCGCCTATCCATGTTTACGGCGCTCTCCCGTGATCGGGAGCGCGGACCTCCGGTCCGCATTTCATGTTGATGCAGCAGGAGAAAACGATACGGGCCGGAGGCCCGCGCTCATCGTCTTCGAGAGAAAGGCGCACGTCCAATCCCACACCACTCAACCTGTGTTAGGTTGCACGCGTCGCTTCCGCAGGAGGGCAGCCGGATCCAGCTGTTCAACGGCGCGGGGGCGATGCGG
>JAIYAO010000065.1 GCA_027488965.1 Alphaproteobacteria bacterium | reverse complement strand
TGGCCCGCGCCCCGCGCGGGCCGGATGGGGCGCGCGCGCCATGGCGCGGACGATGATCTCAAATGGGAGCCGTCTCCCTGTTCGCCTTCACTCTCCGTCATTCCGGCCGGAGCGCGCGGCACGCGCGCGCAGCGCCGGAACCCAGGCGTTCAAGCGGCCTGCCGCGCCCAGTCCCCTGGGTTCCGGATCGCGCCTCCGGCGCGTCCGGAATGACTGAGTTTGAAGGCGGGGACCGGAGCGTCTGTTTTTCGCCGAAATTGGTCATTGAAGGTGCTCGCCGACCGCATCCCCCTTCCAGATGAAGCCAGGGGCCATCTCCGCTCCAACCTGCGGTCCGTCGAACGACTTTTCTGGCTCACCCCCCGCTCGCGCGCCTCAAGGAGAGCGGGAAGGGAAGGCGGCGGTCAGGCGGCGTCCGCTGCAGTTTCGACCAGGTGCGGGATGAGGCAAGGCTACAGGATTACTCGCCGTCGACGTCCGCCAGGCCGTTACGGCTGGATCGCGCGAGGGGATGCAACCGGCGACATACCGCTGTCGTATTCAAATCATGTCGAGGCTGCATTGGCGCTGTCAGCTCAATAAATGGATGTTCGGCGCATGGTTCTCAGGACAGATCAAATGACAGCAAAAGTCCCTGGCGGCGGCGTCCAGCCCTCCTCTCGTCCCGGCGCAAAGGTCGCTCCGGCGCCGGTGCGCGATCACCGCGAACACGGGCAGATCGTGCTGGTGCTGCAGGGCGGTGGCGCACTCGGCGCCTATCAGGCAGGTGTCTACCAGGCCATGCACGAAGCGGGGCTGGAGCCTGACTGGGTCATTGGCACCTCGATTGGGGCGATCAACGCTTCAATTATCGCCGGCAACACGCCGGAAAAGCGAATCATCCGGTTGCGCGAATTCTGGCGCAGGATGGATCGCGGCCTCGCTTCCGACCTCGTGTCACAGGTTCCGTTCTTTGGACCCGCCATGGCGAACATGATGACGGCAGCGCAAGGGCTCCGCGGATTCTTCGCGCCCAATCCCATGGCGTTCGCCGGCATGCACCTGCCTCTCGGCGCCGAACAGGCCGGTCTCTACAGCACGAAAGAACTTGAGCAAACGCTGACCGAACTGGTGGATTTCGATCTCGTTGCGGAGACCAAACCTCGCCTTACTGTCGGCGCCGCCAATGTGCGCACCAGCGAAATGCGCTACTTCGACAGTCGCGATGAAACACTCACGGTCAAGCATGTGATGGCGTCGGGCGCATTGCCGCCGGCGTTCCCCGCGGTGCGGATCGGCGACGAACTCTTCTGGGACGGCGGAATCCTGTCGAACACCCCGGTGGAGGCCGTCTTTGACGACACCAACCGCAAGAACTCGCTCGTCTTTGCGGTGCACATCTGGAATCCGGAGGGGCAGGAGCCAACCACCATCGCCCAGGTATTGAACCGTCAGAAGGACCTGCAATACTCCAGTCGCGCCGCCAACCACATTCGGCGCCAGCAGCAGCTTCACCAGCTCCGACACGTGGTGGCTCAACTCGGCCGGGCGATTCCCGAAAGCCAGCGTACACCGGAGATCCGCGCGCTTCTCCGCCATGGCTGCCTCACGCGGATGCACGTGGTGCGCCTACTTGCGCCATCGGTAATGGGCGAAGATCATTCGAAGGATATCGACTTCAGCGCGAACGGAATCCGGACTCGCTGGGACGCGGGTTATGCCGAGACCGCCCGCGTTCTCAACACGAGGCCGTGGGAAAAGACCTACGGCGACGAGGACGGCTTCCTCTTGCACGAGGCGTCCGGAGGCGTAATGGCTACCGAAGGCCATCTGCCTGGCGGCCATAGCTGAGCCGAGACTGCGTCATCGTGGTGGCGGTCCGGCAATCGGGCAGCTAGCATGGTTCAACGGTAGCGACACATTTGTCGATGTCTGACTGTTCGGGATCGGAGCGATCCATGACGCCACTTCCAGTAGCAGAGGCGCTCGACGCCCGGATCCGCGACGCCATTGCGATGGATGCGCCGCTGGATGAGCGGCTCGGCATTGTCCGAGACGCCGTCCGCACGCTGAACCCGGAGTTCGCCAAAGCAGCCGAGCGGCTGGTGTCCCGGCTGCAGTCGGCGGAGGCCGGCGCTCATGCGCCGGCGCCCGGCGAGGCGATGCCGCCGTTCCTGCTGCCGGACAGCGCCGGCAGGCTCGTTTCGCTCGCCAGCCTGCTGCGTGACGGCCCGGTCGTCGTCGCATTTCATCGCGGCCATTGGTGCCCGTATTGCCGTCTGCACGCCATCGCGCTTGGCGAAGTGCGTGAGCGCATCGAGGCGGAAGGCGCACAGATCGTATCGATTGCGCCAGACCGCCGCCAGTTCAGCGCCCAATTGAAGGCGGAGGCGGGGGACGCGATCCCCATCCTTTGCGATATCGACAACGGCTATGCATTGTCGCTCAATCTCGCTATCTGGATCGGGCAGGAAATGCAGGAGTTGATGGCCTTTTCGGGCTATGCTCTGGATCTCTATCAGGGCAACAGCGCTTGGATGCTTCCCATTCCCGCGACGTTTGTGGTGTCCCAGCAGGGGTTCGTGGCCGCCCGCCACATTGACCCGGACTATCGGCGCCGCATGGACATCGACCAGTTGCTGGACGCAGTGCGCACACTCCGTCAGGCGGCGTAGCGAGACCAATCAGCCGAGCGGATGAGATTGAGCAGCGCAGCGCCAGGTGCCGACCTCTGCCGACCGGCAACGCCGTAAACCGACACCGCCCGGCGCAGTCCCGTATCGTTCAACGGCATACGACGGATGTTCTGCGCCTGAGGCGCGCACGAGGGCACAATCGCGACGCCGAGGTTTGCGTCCAGCAACGACAGCAGATCGTGATGCGTGACGACCTGATGACCCCAGCCGTCGGCGTCACCACCGATGTCCAGCCGACGCATCACGTGTTCCTTGGATTCACAGCCTT
The DNA here is from genome assembly GCA_027488965.1 of Alphaproteobacteria bacterium. GTDB lineage: Bacteria > Pseudomonadota > Alphaproteobacteria > Caulobacterales > Aquidulcibacteraceae > VFBF01. The sequence goes on along the minus strand of JAIYAO010000065.1, from coordinate 9,928 downwards.
CCTGAAAGAGGATTTTCTCCCCGGTCAGCCGCGCGGGTTCAACGTCGTTTGACCCGGCAAGCGGATGCGTGTGGTGAAGCGCGATCTCGAAGGCTTCCGTGAAGATCGGCCAACGGTCGAGGCGATCCCAGTTTTCGTCGAGCGGACCTGCGATCGCCAGATCTGCGCCGCCTTCCTTCAGCAGGCCGATTATGTCGGCGCGGCCACCGCGCATCACTTTCAACTGAATGCCCTGAAAATTCCGGAACAGCTCGGCGATCACGGGCATGAACAGTTCAAGGTTGACCGTATGCGAAACCGCGATCGACAGCGGCGCCACATCCGACGACATCACTGATTTCGCCAGTTCTTTGGCGCTCAGCGCGCTCTCATAGCACCGCTGCATCAGGGGCAGCATCCGCTTGCCCAGATCGGTAAGGTGCGAGTTCTGCCGCTCGCGTCGCAGGAGATCACCGCCGAGTTCGGCCTCCAGCGCCTGGATGGCCCGGGTCAGGGCCGGCTGCGTTACGTTGCATTCCTCGGCTGCGCGCGTGAAATTGAGCGTCCGCGCCAGCGAGAGGAAGTAACGAATCTGCTGCATTTCCATGGCTGACCCCTGGACTGACGAGCCCAAGGGTCTGCTTGCGCCTGTCCCCGGCGTTAGACAACTCTGCCTACTGTTCCTGCCCGGTCCTGACGATGCCCCGTTCGTTGGACGCCGCCGCCGGACACGCCATAGGCGCCCGGGCAATGGGGCCCGTGATCAGCCGGGCGCCCCGTTCATAGGTCAGATAACTCCACAGCCAGTCCAGCGCGACAGCGATCCGGTTGCGAAAACCAATCAGGAAGTAGATGTGCGCCGCGGACCAGACCAGCCAGCCAATGAACCCGTGCAGTTGCACCCCGCTGCCGAAGTCCGCGACCGCCGCCTTGCGCCCGACCGTCGCCATGGTGCCGAAGTCCTGAAACCGGAACGACGGCCGCTCCCCATCGCCGGCGAGCGCCCGGACGATGATATCGGCAACGTAAGCGCCCTGCTGCTTTGCCACAGGGGCCGTGCCCGGCAGCGGCTTGCCGTCCGCGCCCGCTACGCTGGCGCAATCGCCGATGACAAACACGTCCGGATACCCCGGCAGCGAGAGGTCCTCTCCTACCCGGGTTCGCCCCGCCCGGTCAGCCTCAGCGCCGGTCCACGCAGCGACCGGTGAGGAAGCGACTCCTGCCGCCCAAAGAACCGTGCGTGAATCGATCCGCGCATCGCCCAGTTCTACCCCTTCCGCATCGATGGCGGTGACAGATGTATTGAGGCGTACTTCCGCACCGAGCCTTTCCAGAGCGCTACGCGCCGTCTCCGACAAAGCCTCCGCAAAGACGGGCAATAGGCGCGGACCGGCTTCGATCAACACCACGCGGGCGCACTGGGGGCTGATGTGCCGGAAATCCTTCACCAGCGCCTTGCGCGCAAGCTCGGCGATCGATCCCGCGAGTTCGACCCCCGTGGCGCCGCCGCCAATGACCACGAACGTCAGGAGACGCGCGCGCTCTTCGGGATCTTTCTCCAGTTCCGCCCGCTCGAACGCGAGCAGGATGCGCTTGCGATGTTCGAGAGCGTCGTCGAGCGACTTGAGCCCGGGGGCAAAGGATTCCCACGCGTCGTGCCCGAAGTAGGCGTGGCGGGCGCCAGTGGCGACGACAAGATAGTCATAGGGGAGGCGTCGTCCGGCGAGGAGGACTTCCTTCCGCGCCACGTCGAGGCCGGACACTTCGTCCAGCAATACATCGGTATTGCGCTGATGGCGCACGATCGTGCGGATCGGCGTCGCGATCTGGTTTGGAGAAAGGCCGGCGGTCGCCACCTGGTAAAGGAGGGGCTGGAACAGATGGTGATTGCGTCGATCGATCAGGGTGACATGGACGGGTGCGCGCGCAAGTTTTGTCGCAGCCGTCAGTCCGCCGAAGCCGGCGCCGATGATTACGACGTGCGGTAGATCGTGGCGGTGTTCGGTCTGAGTCACATCCTGCTCCTGAGCTCAGCCCGCAACCGGAGCCAGGAGCACCAGCACCTTGTTCACCAAATTCTGGAGATCGCTCATCCGCATCACGAGCAATGCGACGCATCCACACCAGACGAGACACGCGGCGCGAAACAAGCCGCCGCCATCCTTATTGGGATCCACGCCCAGCGGCGTGAACAGGTGAAAGCTGATCGCGCCGGTCATGACCGCCAAGCCAAGCAGCGCACCTACCGGCAGGAGAAAGCCATACCCGGGCGCGAAAAGTCCCGCGAGCATCAGGACGGACGCCACAAGCTCGGCGGACCCGATGACATACTGGCTGAAGATGCCGGTGCGTCCAAAGAGACCTCGCGCGCCCAAGGAGGCGGACCACCCTTCCAGCCGGCCAAAAATCTCCTGAGTCTTTGGATGGTCGTTGAACTTGTAGCGTAGAGAGTCCAGAAATATGGCGGCGTTGAAGAGGGCGACAAAGTACGGGAGATACTTGACCGCGAACTGACCGAGGTCGGGCATGTCTCAGGCTCCAATTGACCGGCGGAGCCCGCGAGTGCGGAGCAACGCGCTGAAATCACGGGATGCCAATCACTGAAGGCGTTCTCCCAGTCGATGTCATCGACATGGCGCCCCGTGTGCGCCTTGGCGGTCGCCTCAATGGGTGGCGCGCCCATCAGTGTGCGGTCCAGCCGCCATCCACAGGCAGCGCAGCACCGGTGATCGACTGTGCGGCGGGCGACGAGAGGAACGCGACGAGCGCGCCGATTTCTTCGACAGTGGCGAACCGCTTGTTGGGTTGTGCCTTGAGGAGCACGTCGGTGATAACCTGCTCGCGCGGGATTTTGTGCGCCAGCGCCTGTTCCTCGATCTGCTTCTCCACGAGCGGCGTCCAGACGTACCCAGGGCAGATCGCGTTGCAGGTCACATTTGTCTCCGCCGCCTCGAGCGCCACCACCTTAGTGAGCCCCAGCACGCCGTGTTTGGCGGCCACGTAGGCGGACTTGAATGGCGACCCGACCAGACCGTGCGCGGAGGCGATGTTGACGATGCGGCCATAGCCCTTGGTCTTCATCGCCGGCAGCGCAGCGCGAATCGCGTGGAACGCCGAGGAAAGGTTGATCGCGATGATCGCATCCCACTTCGCGGCAGGAAACTCCTCCACCGGCGCGACGAACTGGATACCTGCATTGTTGACGAGAATATCGACGCCGCCGGCGCGCTCATGCGCGAACGCGATCATCTCGGCGACGGCCTCCGCCTTTGAAAGATCGGCGCCGTGATAGTGCGCCGCTACGCCATGGCGCTGGGCAATGTCCTTACGCGTCGCTTCGATGGCGTCGGGGTTGCCCAGTCCATTGAGCACAATAGTCGCTCCGTCGCGGGCGAGCGCTTCAGCGACGCCAAGACCGATGCCGCTTGTGGAGCCGGTGACCAGCGCAACGCGCCCGTTCAGGGGACGGTCGTGAGATGCGGGTGATACGTCGGTCATGACTGTTGTCCTTCTCTCGGCGCTCCGTGGCGCGGTGACGGGCGGATACTGGTCGTTTGCGCATTCCGGGAAAAATGCCGAATTGGCATCGAGTTGATACGCCGTCGTTCGCGGCGGGGACCGCACGTATGCGCGACATCGACGACGTCGATTTAATGTCGCCCCTCAGTGCTCTTTCGGTCAGATCGCGCCCTTCGGCGGTGACGTCGTCAGCCGGGCCGTAAGGACCATGGCCAGCGCTAGCGCAGCCCCGATGCCGGCGACGCAGGCAGCCCAGCCGAAGCTGTCAAACAGAGCGCCAAGAAGTGCACTGCCTACGAGGCCGCCCAGAAAGTAGGACGCTAGGTAAAGGCCGCTCGCGGCGCCGCGATCCACCGTGGCCGCACGGCTCACAAAGCCGGTCGCTGTCGCCTGCGCAAAGAACGTCCCGCACGCCACAAGAACCATTCCTGCCAACACCGCGACGATGCCCGACACCAAAAGCAGCGGCAGGCCGACTAGCGCCACCCCCAACCCTGCCCACATTGCGGTCCTTGCGCCGTAGCGCGCAACGATCCGGCCCGCCAACGGGGTTGTGATGATCGACGGCGCGAACACGAAGTAGACGAAAGCGACAGCGCCCATGCCGAGAGACAACGGCGGGCGCACCAGCACGAAGTTCACGTAGGTAAACGTGCCGATGAAGGCGAATAGGATGCAAAACCCGATCAGGAACGCCGTGCGAAGCGCCTGATTCGCGAGATGCGTGCGCAGCGCCGCGAATGGCGACACGATGGCCGTGCTCATCCCCGGCATCGGCGGAGCGCGGCTGATCGTGGCCAGCACGAGCACCGCACCCGCGGCATTCAGCGCGGCGAACAGATAAAAGTTCGATGCCAGACCCAGATGGTCCACGGTGGTCGCAGCGATGAGTCTGCCCACGAGATTGCTGGCCACATTGCCCGTCACATAGGCAGCAAAGGCGCTAGCTGAGGCCGCGACCGTGCAGCGTTCGCCGAGATGCGCTAGGGTCAAGGTGAAAGCGGCCGACATCAAGAGGCCCTGGCAGACCCGCAGCGCCGTGAAGGTTGTCAGGTCCGGCGCGTGCGCCAGCAAAGCCGTCGGGATCGCTAGCAACAGCAAGCTGAGAAAGATGCCGAGGCGACGGTTGATGTGCTGACTGAACAGCGCCACCCCAACGCCCGACGCCGCCATGCCGAGAGTGCTGGCGTTCACCGCCACCCCCATCGCCGACGCCGACACGCCGTAATGGCGGGCCAAGGCCGGAAGGATGGCCTGCGTCGCAAACAGGTCGACGACCGTCAGGAACGCCGTCAGGCCGATGATAAAGAGATTGAAAGCTGCCCCCAAAGAAATGGGCGGCGCTGGCGCCTGCTTGTGTGTCGCTGCCGGACTGGGCATCTGGGTCTCCATCGACGATCGGGAGCGCGCCGCCGTTGCGACGCGCTCCCTTCAGGACGTCTGCCGCGTCGCGGCGCTTACATGCTGGAGTCCGGGTTCATAGCCGACGGCAGGATGTCTGCCGACAGCAGGATCGCGACGCGGGACGTGTTGTTGCGCCACCAATGGCTCGTCGTGCCGGATTCCGCCACGACATCGCCCATACGGTGGGTGATCGGCGCCGCGCAGGTGCTGCGGTATTCCGTGACTGCCCCCTGCACGACGTAGATGTTTGCAGGACGCTCCGCGTGGCTGTGCCACGGCACGACGCCGCCGGGCTGGATCACGAGGCGGCGCAGACGCAACGACCGGCCGGGGATCTGGTAGCCCGCGAGATCGACCGAGGAGATCACCGTATCGGTGACCTTCGACGGCATCATGGGCCCCGGCGGGGTCACGTCGACGCCGACTTTGGCGGCGGGGCATTCACCTGCACTGGCGACCGATGCGAGCGAAAGGGCGAGCGCAGCAAGGGCGATGGTCTTGGTGATTTTCATGGGGGGATCTTTCGTAACCTCACGCCTGGGCGCCATTGCCCACTGCGTGTCGGGGGTCTGTGTCCGCCATCACGCCTGACAACTGAAATGCCGGTTTCCTTTGGATTTCATGCTCGCCGCGCATCATGCGCGCGCCGCATGAAACCCATGAAGAGCCGGCAGCGGCGGGGCGGGCCTGCCCGCCTTAGAAGTGGCGGGGGCTCACCGAAGCCCCGCAAGGACAAAGCCTCATGAAACACACGCTCCGAGGCACAAGCCTTGTTCTCTTCGTCGCCCTCAGCCTGTTCTTCATCTGGTTCGGGGTGACCTATGCTGGCGTCAGGGACATACTGTCGTTTCACGCCGCTGCGGTCCCTGAGGCCGTCCGCGATCAGGTCAAGCCACTTTACTTCGCGCTGATGACGCTGATCGGCGCGGCCTCGGCGGCGCTTGGGGTTCTGGGACTTTACGTCATTGCCGTGCCGCTTCGAAGCGGCGCCCCCGGGGCCGCCACCGTACTCGTCGCCACCAATACGATAGCCTTTGCCATGGCCGCGGTCACAGCGGAAAAACTGGCGGTGGCGACGGGCGCGCCGACGTCCTGGACCCTGATGGGCATCGGCCTAGCCGTCACGCTCGCGGCCTTCCTTGCACATACGGGCTCAAAGGCGATGGGCAGATCATCCCCGGGCGTTGCGAGGTAGTCCGCGCGTACGCCCAGTCGATTGGTGCAGGAGCTCGCAGCGTGACCGCGCAAGGCTGTGTGACGAGCGCTGCCGCCCGCCTGCCTGAAGAACCCCCAGCAAACCCGAAGAACGCGAACGGCCGGAGTGGGCCAGAAGCAGCCGCTCAACACAGTTCAACGTGCATCCGAAGCCCGCACCCACCGCGCAAACAGCGCCGTCGGCAGCAGGCGTCCGCCGTCCTCCGCCAGCGCCATCTCGCCTGCCTCCACCGCGCCGCCCAGCCCCTCCAGCGCGGCCGCCAGCGTGCGTGCGAGTGCTACGTGCGACAGCCGCAGTGCGTAAAGCGTGGCGATGACGAACGTCGGGCGCTGATTGGGCTCAACAAGAATGTTCGGCAGCGCCTCCAGCAACGCCGCGAGGTGTTCCTCCAGCTTCCACGTCTCGCCGTTGGGGCCGCGGCCGAACTTCGGCGGGTCGAGGATGATGCCGTCGTAGCGTTTTCCGCGCCGCGCCTCGCGCTTCACGAAGGCGAGCGCGTCGTCGACGATCCAGCGGATCGGTTTGTCGGCGAGGCCCGCGAGCTCCTGGTTCTGCCGCGCGAAGGCGATGGCTTTCTTGGATGCGTCCACATGCGTGACGGCAGCGCCCGCCGCCGCCGCCGCAAGGCTCGCCACGCCCGTGTAGCCGAACAGGTTGAGCACCTGCGCGCCGGGGGAAAGGCGGTCGGCGGCCCACGTCCAGTGCACCGACTGTTCGGGGAAGAAGCCCAGATGCCGGAACGGCGTGCAGCGCGCGTGGAAGCGCAAGGCGCCGTACGCCACGGGCCAGTTTTCCGGGATCGGCCGCTCCATGCGCCAGCGGCCCATCTCCTCCGCTTCGTCGGACGCGGGCGAGAAGCGCGCGTCCACCTTCCACTGGTCGGGCGGCGCCTGCGCGCGCCACAGCGCCTGCGGTTCGGGCCGCGCGAAGCGGTACGGGCCCACGCGCTCCAGCTTCCAGCCGTCGCCGCTGTCGAGCAGCGCGTAGTCGGTCCACCCGTCGGCGACGAGAATCTTCGGTTCACTCACGGGCGCCGGCATAGCCCCTCCGCCGCCACGCATCATACAGCATCACGCCGGTGGCGATGGCGAGATTGAGCGAGTCCGCGCGGCCCTTCATGGGAATGCGCACCAGCGCATCGCACGCCGCTTCCATCTCCGCGCTGAGGCCCGACTGTTCGTTGCCCATGAAGATCGCCAGCGGCGCGTCTGCGGGAAACGCATCGTGGGGATGCGCGCCCTTCAGCGAGGCGCCCACCAGCAGCAGCCCGCGCGCGCGCCGCCACGCGTCGAAGGCCGCGAAGTCCGCCCGCGCGACGGGGAGCGCGAAGATGGAGCCCATGGTGGCGCGCACGGCCTCCACCGAGAAGGGATCGCACGTCTGGCCCACAAGGATCACGCCGTCCGCGCCCACGCTGTCTGCGGTGCGCAGGATGGTGCCGAGGTTGCCGGGATCGCGCACGCCGTCGAGGGCCACGAACAATGGAGCATGGACGACCTCGTCCATGCCTGCCGCGCCGGACGCGGACGCGGTCGTCCGCGCTCCAAGGGTTTCGAGTTCAACCAGCCGCTGCGGATAGGCGCCGATCACCGTCTGCGGATTGTCGCGCTTGGCGATGGCGGCGAGCAGGGCCTCGTTCATCTCCAGCACGCGGGCGCCGGCGTGTGCTGCGCCTTCGGCCAGCCGGGCCACCTGCGGCCGCTCCAGCGCCGCCGCCGACAGCGCCATCACCTGCGGCCACACGCCAAGCTCCGCGGCCTCCGCCGCAAGCCGCGCGCCCTCCGCGAGAAACAGCCCGCTCTCGGCGCGGCCCTTCTTGGTGTGCAGCGCCTTCAGCGCCTTCACCATGGGATTGGCCGCGCTCGTGATCTTGAAAGGCGTGATCATCGGCTCCGATTAACCTGGAAGGCGTCAGCAATCGCCTGCCGCGCGACACATTTCCCAAGATCAGCGTTAATCTTGCGCCAATGTTTTGTGAACGCGCGTTTTAGGGTTTTCATGTTTTCCATACTGTAGATCAACTGTAAGAAAGCCAGTCGTCTCTCCTGCGCCTCATGGGGAGACTTTAACAGGACCTGAAAGCCCGCCATTCCCGATGACCAACCTCGTCCTCTCCTACATCGCGCTCTTCGTCGTGGCAGCCCTCATCGGCTTCGCCGGCGGCTGGTTCCTGCGCGTGCTGACGACGCGGGAGCAGCGGGCGGACGTGGAAGAGGAGATCCAGCGGCTCGGCCGTCTCACCGCCCAGGCCCGTCAGCGGGCCGAGCATTCGAGCTGAGGGGGCGGTCATGGGCGGCAAGGGCGCGTGCTGGACGGGGTTCTGGGTCGGCGCGGCGGTTGCTGCGTTTACCATGATCGCCGCGATGCTCGGGCCCCACGGCGTGAGCCTGAAAGCCATCGAGGCGCAGCTCGGCGCACGCACCGCCCAGGCGCTCGCCGCCGAGGGCCTGCGCGACGTGGCGGTGCGGATGGACGGCCAGACGGCGGTGCTTTCTGGCGCGGCCCCCAACGCCGACATGCAGGCCGTGGCGCGCGACGCGGCGCTGCGCGCTGCAGGTCCCGGCGGGCCCTATCTCGGCGGCGTCGTCGCCGTGAAGGACGAGACGGTGATCGGCGCCCGCGTCAGCCCGTTTTCATGGAGCGCGGAGAAGGGCGCCGGCACGCTCACGCTCTCCGGCCATGTCCCCAGCGAAACGGCGAAGGCCCGCCTGCTCGACGTGGCGCGCGCGCGCTTCGCCGGTTTCACGGTGGTGGACCGCATGACCCTGGCGTTCGGCGCGCCCGCGGGCGACTGGACGGCCGTCGCCGCCGATGCGCTCACCGAACTGGGCAAGCTGAAACGCGGCAAGGTGCGTCTGGTGGACGACCGACTCACCCTCATCGGCGAAGGCGAGCAGGCGGCGGTGGCCGATGTGCGCGCGCACTTCGAGGCGCCGCTGGGCGCGCCGTACACGCTGGCCGTGGCCGATCTCACCGTGGAGGGCCAGAGCCTCGGCATCCGCGAGATCGAAGGCCTCAACCTGTCGGAGGCGAGCGCGGCCACCTGCCAGCGCGCCTTCAGCCAGCTGATGCGCACCAACTACATCGAGTTCGACACGGGCTCTGCGGCCATCGCGCCGATCAGCGCCCGCCTCCTCGACAATCTCGCCACCGTGGCGCGCCGCTGCGACAGCTACGCCATCGCCATCTCCGGCCACACCGACAACACCGGCGATCCCGCCGCCAACCTCGCGCTCTCCAAGGCGCGCGCGGAAGCGGTGCGGGCGTATCTCGCGGGGCGGGGCGTGGCCGTCGAGCGGCTGTCCGCCGCCGGCTTCGGCCAGACCAGTCCCCGCGTCCCCAACACTAACCCCGCGAACCGTGCGCGCAACCGCCGGATTGAATTCAATGTCAGCTGAGGCAGGCTTCCCATGGCGTTCCTGATCGGGCAGCTCCTTGTGCCGCTGGCGCTCGCTGCGGTCTTCGGCGGCGGCGTGGCCGGCTGGAGCTGGCACTGCATCGCCAACCGCGAGCGGTGGGCGAAGCGCGACGCCGAGCGCGCGCGCCTGCGCGACGAACTCCTGTCCTACGTGGGCTACGCAAGCCCCGCCAGCGACGGCGCCCTGCTGCTGCGCGGCGGCGAGATGGAGGCGCTGCAGGTGCGTCTCGATACCGCCGCCGATACCGCAGCGTCGCTACAGCGGCAGCTGGAGCTGCGCGTGGAGGCCTGCGCCGAACACGAAAGCCGCATCGCGCAGCTGGAGATGGAGCTCGCCAGCGCCCGCGCCGCCATGGACAACGACGACGGCGCCGAACGCTTCGCCGCCATGG
>JAIYAO010000051.1 GCA_027488965.1 Alphaproteobacteria bacterium | reverse complement strand
ACGGCGCGCGCGGCGACGCCGCTACGGCCGTGCATGGCGGCCCCAGCGCAGAAACGCTTCAAGCGCCGCGTTGAACGCCTCCGGCCGTTCGATCATCACGGCATGACCCGTCGCCGCAAAGGGCATGAACGCCGATCCGGCGATACCCTCGTGCACGGCCCGCGCGCGGGCGGGTGAGATGGGACGGTCCTCTTCGCCCGACACAACGAGCGTGGGCGCAGCGATGCGCGGCAACAACTCCACGATGGACTGCCGGTGCGCGGACGCAGACGCCGCGCGGTGCAGCGCACGCGGCAGGTTCGCCACCACGCGCCGCCACCGGCGCCGCGCCGATGCAGCGGCGGGATCGGCGAGGTACGTGTTGCCGAACAGGATCTTCATGAGCCGCCCGGCCACCGGCCCGGGCCCAAACACCTTCACAAAGTTGATAAGCCTCTCGTACCTGGGCATGTTTTCGGGCTCCTCGGCATCGGCGCTCGGTCCCACCAGCGTGAGCGAACTGACGAGCTCCGGGCGCCGCGCCGCCAGCCGCATGGCGATGAACGTCCCCATGGAGAACGCCACCAGATGCGCTGGACCGCCACCGAGTGCGTCGATCACATCGACGGCATCCTCGGTGAGGGAGTCGATATCGAGCCGGTCGTGCGTCTTGGCCGAACGGCCCTGGCCGCGCAGGTCGAAGGTCACGATACGGTAGCGGTCCTTGAACGCTGCGACCTGCGCCTCCCAGGACTCACTCGCCAGCATGAGGCCGTGGATGAAGACGATGGTTTCCAGGCCCGCACCCTCCACGCTGTAGTGGAGGGATGCGCCGTTGACGGTGAGCATGGGCATGACGATTTTCCCGTTCGTTGGCGTTCAGAAGGACAGGCCGAGACCGAGGCCGGCGCTGAACTGGTCCGGCGATCCTTCGCGGGCGACGATGGGGCTGTCGGCGGCGTCGCCCAGCAGGCGGCGATACCCGGCGAACGCGGTGAGCGACCAGCGCGCGGTGGCGGCATAGGTTGCGTTCACGGCGACGCCTGCATCCTTCAGCCCGCCGTCGGCGGCGTAGGCCGTGAGACCACTGGCCGCCGCGCCTGCCGGCGTTACGGAAAAGTAGGTCGCTGCGTAATCTTCGCTTGCGAACGTGGCGGAGACCTCTCCACCGAAACGCCACCGCGCACCCGCAGGGGCGGCGTACCCGGCGCTGACGCCCGCCTGCCAGCCGTCGTGCACGCCGCTGACATCCTGCACCGCGTGCACACTCACGCGCGCCTCACCATCGGCGACGCCCACGTCGCGCCAGATCCGCGCCACGAAAGCCCCGAGCTCGACCGCATCGTCGATCGGCGCCAACCGCGCCACCGCACGGCTCTCCACATCGTCGTCGCGCCCGAACGTGATGGCGGCGACAGGGCCAAGCTCCCATGCGGCGATGTCGAGCACATTGGCGCGCGCCGAGACGCCTTCGACGGCAAGATAACGCCCGCCCGATTGCACCCGCGCGGCGATGAACGGCAGCGCCTGCTGTGCGTCGGCGCCCTCGTACTCCGGCACGGACGCAGCACCGAGCGCCAGGTAGCCGCGCACGCCTTCTTTCCCCTCCTCCGCAGAGGCGGAGGACGCGCCGAGGGCCGCCGAGGCGAGCAGTGTCGAGGCGGCGAGCAGGTGCAGTGAGTTCGTCATGGTGAGAGTCCTTTTGGTTTGGATGAGTGTTCAGCGGGAATTCAGCGGTTGGACGCCGCACAGGCTTCCAGCGGCGCAGCGCGGTCGCGGGCGAAGTCGCGCCGCCATTTCGCGTTGAGGTTGGGCGCCATGAGGATCGTGACGCGGGAGCCTGTGGGCGTTTCCTCGAAGTGGATTTCCTCGAAGGTGAAGCCGAAGCCGCGCAGCCTGTAGATGGTGCGGCCTTCCTCGGCGGTGAAGCTCGACATCGGCAGCAGCGCCGCGCGCGCCTCGAAGCATCGCGCCACATCGCCATGGGGCCGTGCACTGTCGATCGTCGTGCGTTCCGCCATGAGGCGGAAATCGTCCGGATCGCGGATGCCGGATCTGTCCTGTGTAGCGCAGCCGGCGGCCGCGAGGCCGAGGGCAAGGGTGAGGACGAGGTTTTTCATGCGAGGTTTCCTTTGTGAAATGCGGTTGAAGCGGGGTCGTGTGCGCGGGGGATCACGCGCCGCGCGGCGTGCGCAGGAGCCCGGCGCCGGTGGCGAGGAGCCACGCGGTCAGCGCGAGAAATCCGGTGATGGTGGCCAGTGCGAAGGCGTCGCCCGGTGCACCAAGCGCGAGGGCAAGCCCCTCACCCGTGCCCAGGGCGATCGTGGCCGCGGCGGCGAAGCCGATGGCGGCGCTGAGGCGCGCCCGCTCGCGCCACTGCAGCAACGACAGCAGCAGCACGAACAGCGACGTGAGCAATTGGCCGAGGTGTTCGCCGATGGCGACGCCGCCATAGGCGTTGAGCAGATCGAAGGCGCGCGCCGCCGCCACTTTGGCTTCCGGCGCGGCAGCAGGATCGGCGTGGGTGCGCGCGAGGCCTGGCACGACGAACACCCAGCGCCAGAGGCCGATGGCCTGCGCCAGACCCGCCATCGCCCCGGCGATCGCCGCACCCACCGCCAGCGCCGGGGCGCGTGCGACGCGCGCGGGCGTCAGCGCCAGTGCGAAGGCCAGCGGCGCCAGCGCCAACGCCGAGAGCGCAAAGCCATGCCACGTAAGGATGAGGCCGCCCCCGCCCGCCGCGAAGAGATCGAGCGCCTCGCCAGCCGGGCGGCGGAGCACGTCCGGATAGTCGAACGTGGCGACCAGGACCGCATAGGGCGCGTTGAACACGACGGCGAGCGCAATGGCGCTGGCCCCGGCGAGCGGGCGGGCTTTGGGCGGTTGGGCGGGCGTCATCACTTGTCTCCAGTCAGTGACAATCGGATATCACCGACCGGAGACATGGTGCAAGCGAAAAGTCACCGGCCGGTGATATTTCTTCTTGTGGCGTGCCGGGAATGCGCATCTGGTATGAATCGGGGGCGCGCCGTCGCCCCGCTCAGGAGGCTGGCATGACGAAAGCCGAAGCGCGCGAGGACGCGCCCATCCGCACCCGCGACCGGGACGGGACGGCGCGCGCCATCGTAATCGCAGCCCGTGAAGTGCTGGCCGAGGACGGCTTCCAGAGCTTCGGGGTCAACGCCATCGCCCGGCGCGCAGGGTGCGACAAGCAGCTGATCTACCGCTACTTCGGCGGCCTTGAAGGCATAGCCGACGCCATCGGCGAGTTGCTGGGCAAGGAGATCAAGGACGCTCTCGACCATCTGCCGACAGCCGAGGCCCCACCGCCGGCCAGCTATGCCGAACTGATGGAACGCCAGGTGCTTGGGCTCTTGGAGCTGCTGCGGCGCAGCCCCCTGATGCGCCAGATCAATGCCTGGGAAGTCGCGGCGCCGTCGCCGCTCGTCAGCCGCCTTGTGGTGGCGCGGTCGCGGCAACTGCTGAGCTGGTCAAAGGAGCTGCGCGGGACCCTGCCGCCGCCGCCCGGCATGGATGTCAGCGCGACGAACGTGGTGCTGTTTGCGGCGGTCCAGCAGCTGGTGCTGTCCGCCGCCGCCGTCGGCGACTACGGGGCCGTGCCGCTGCGCACGGAGGACGACTGGGACCGGATGAAGAAGACCCTGATCCGGATCGTCGCGACGCTTTACCGGGAGGCCTGATCGATCCAGTCCGGCGCCAGCGAAACATCGACGCTGACTTCGAGACGCGCCACTGCATCGCCGTGCACGGCGCCGCGCATGGGCGAGGCGTGCTCCGGCGTCCGCGCCGCCGCCACGCGGATGAGATCGACCGACTCGGCAAGGCCGTTGGTGGGATCGAACTCGATCCAACCGAGGTCCGGCAGGTAGACGTCGCACCAGGCGTGCGTCGCGCCGCCGCCCCGCGCAGCGCCGCCCGGGGAATAGAGATAGCCCGTGACGAACCGCGCCGCGAACCCAAGCCGGCGCAGGGTTTCCACCATGAGCCACGCGAAATCCCGGCAGGTGCCGGCGCCGCGCTCCACGGTTTCGGCCGGCGTCTGCACGCCCGGCTCATGGCGTTCGCCATAGGTGAAGCCGCGGTGGATGGCGTTGTTGAAGTTCTGCAGAAACGGAAGCGCCAGCCCGTACATCGCCGCATGCGTGGCGATCCACGCAGTGTAGGCGGGGCTGTCAGCGGTCGTGGCCGGGCGGATGAATGCGTCGAGGAGCAGGCGGTCTTCAAGCGCGTACTGAATGGGCAGCGCGAGTTTGGGATCGTAGGTTTCGGCGGGCGCCAGTGACGCGGGAAACCGTTCGATGGTCAGTTCCGAGATCACCCGGAGGGTATCGCTTAGGCCGGACGGCTGGAACGCGCACACGCTGTTGCCCAGCGCATCGTGACTCCAGCGCGTGGCCCCCGCGGGAGTGAAGGCGATCGAGGCGTCGAGCACGCGCAACGCGTGGGAATCCAGCGGCCGCATGAGCAGCCGCCAGACGCCGAACGCGACGGGCCGATCGTAGTGGTAGGCCGTATCGTGGCGGATCGTGAGGCGCATGGGATCGGGGTCTCGGGCGGCGGAGCGCCAGGCAAGGTGCAACGTGACGCTGCGCTCGCCTACAACGCCAAGGCTGGTGGCGTGTTCCGCGCGGCGCCCGGCAAACGAGCGGCGCCCGCACAGATTGTGGGCATTCGGCGCGCGGCCCTTGCCCTGCCCGCAGGGGCGTGGGCATCGGGGGCGAGCGGGCCTAGTGTAGCGCGCACGGTTCAGGACCTTTCCGCCCCATGGCCATCCGCGTCGCGCTCAACCACCGCACCAGCTACACCTACGACCGCCGCATCTCCCTCGGTCCGCAGGTGATCCGCCTGCGCCCGGCCCCGCACGCGCGCGTGCCGATCCTGAGCTACGCGCTCAAGGTGTCGCCCGCGCAGCACTTCGTGAACTGGCAGCAGGACCCCTTCGGCAACTGGCTTGCGCGCTTCGTGTTTCCGGAACGGACCGACCAATTCTCCATCGAGGTCGACCTGACCATGGAGCACGTGGTGTTCAACCCGTTCGACTTCTTCACCGAGGACTACGCACGCGCCTGGCCGTTCACCTACACGCCCGACCTCGCCAAGGAACTGGCGCCGTATCTTGAAAAGGAGAAGGCTGGGCCGAAGCTGACCGCCTTCATGCGCACGCTTGAGGACATGCCGGCGCCCATCGTCGATTTTCTCGTGGCGCTCAACCAGCGCATCCAGGGCGAGATCCGATACATCGTGCGCATGGAGCCCGGCGTGCAGACGCCGGACGAGACGCTGGCCGCGCTGTCAGGTTCGTGCCGCGATTCCTCGTGGCTGCTGGTGCAGGTGCTGCGCCGCCTTGGTCTCGCGGCCCGGTTCGTGTCCGGCTATCTCATCCAGCTCAAGCCCGACCTTGAAGCGCTTGACGGGCCATCGGGCACGGCGGTGGATTTCACCGACCTGCACGCGTGGGCGGAAGTCTATATCCCCGGCGCAGGCTGGCTGGGCCTCGATCCCACATCGGGGCTGTTCACCGGAGAAGGTCACATCCCGCTGGCGGCGACGCCACACTTCCGCTCCGCCGCGCCCATCAGCGGCGAACTGGAATGGGCCAACGTCACGTTCGACTTCGCCATGAGCGTCACGCGCATCGCCGAGGCGCCGCGGATCACCAAGCCGTTCTCCGACGATGCATGGGAGGCGCTCGATGCGCTGGGCCGGACGGTCGACGCCGATCTCGTGGCGCAGGACGTACGCCTGACCATGGGCGGCGAGCCCACCTTCGTGTCCATCGACGACTATGAATCGCCCGAGTGGAACGCCGACGCCGTGGGCCCTGCCAAGCCACCGCTGGCGGACGCGTTGATCCATCGCCTGCGTGAGCGCTTCGCGCCCGGCGGCCTGCTGCATTTCGGCCAGGGCAAGTGGTATCCGGGCGAGACGCTGCCGCGGTGGACGTACTCGATCTACTGGCGCAAGGACGGCAGACCGCTGTGGCGCGATACCACGCTGGTGGCCGACATCAACGCGAAGGACAAATCCCCGCCGGACCAGGCGCAGGCGGAGAAGCTTCTCGTCGCCATCGCCGAAGAGCTCGCGCTGGAGCCCGACTATGTGATCCCCGCCTATGAGGACCCGATCCACTGGTCGATCAAGGAAGCCGAACTGCCGGTGAACGTCACGGCGGAGGATTCAAGACTTTCCGATCCCGAAGCGCGCGCGCGCATCGCGCGCGTGTTCGAGCGCGGCCTCGATCAGCCCCGCGGCTTCGTGCTGCCGGTGCAGCGCTGGAACGCACGCGCCGCGCGCGGCTGGCGCAGCGAAAGCTGGAAGCTGCGGCGCGGCCGCCTCTTCCTTGCGCCCGGCGACAGCGCGATGGGCTACCGCCTGCCGCTGTCTGGCCTGCCTTGGGTACCGCCGAAGCAGTATCCCCATGTGGTTCCCGCCGATCCCGCCGAGCCCCGCGGGCCGTTGCCCGATCCCGCCGCCCCGCGCCAGCGCGTGCTGCCGGTGGCGGCGCCCGCCTCTCCGCAATCGGAACGCCAGGAGCAGATCTCGCAGGAGATCAGCGCCGAAGCCGTGCGCACCGCACTCGCCATCGAAGTGCGCGACGGATCGCTGTGCGCCTTCATGCCGCCAGTGGAGCGGCTGGAGGACTACCTCGATCTTGTCGACGCCATCGAAATCGCGGCGCGCACCCAGAAACTGCCCGTGCGCATCGAAGGCTATCCCCCGCCGTGGGACCCGCGCATCAACGTCATCCGCGTAGGGCCTGATCCCGGCGTCATCGAGGTCAACATCCATCCCGCACATTCGTGGGCCGAGTGCGTGGAGACCACGACGGCGGTGTACGAGGAAGCGCGCCAGACGCGCCTTGGCGCCGACAAGTTCATGATCGACGGCCGCCACACCGGCACCGGCGGCGGCAACCACGTGGTGATCGGCGCGGCGTCGCCCGTCGACTCACCGTTCCTGCGCCGGCCCGACCTGCTGAAAAGCCTGCTCATCTACTGGCAGCGCCACCCATCCCTTTCGTACCTTTTCTCTGGCCTCTTCATCGGCCCCACGAGCCAGGCGCCGCGTATCGACGAGGCGCGCCACGACACGCTCTACGAACTTGAGATCGCGCTCGCCGCCGTGCCGACGCCGGGCGCCGGTGAAGCCCCCGCGCCGTGGCTGGTGGACCGCCTCTTCCGCAACCTGCTGACCGACGTCACCGGCAACACGCACCGCACAGAGATCAGCATCGACAAGCTGTTCTCCCCCGACGGGCCCACGGGGCGGCTGGGGCTTGTGGAATTCCGCGGCTTCGAGATGCCGCCCAATGCACGCATGAGCCTGGCCCAGCAGCTGCTGTTGCGCGCGCTGGTGGCGAAGTTCTGGCGGGCGCCGCTGGAGGGCGGCCTCGTGCGCTGGGGCACGGCGCTGGCGGACCGCTTCATGCTGTCGCATTATGTATGGGCCGATTTCCTCGACGTGCTCGAGGATCTCAGCGGGGCTGGGTATGCGTTCGATCCGGGCTGGTTCGAGGCGCAGCGGGAATTCCGTTTCCCCTTCTACGGGGCCGTGCGGCGCGACGACGTGCAGATCACCCTTCGACAGGCGCTGGAACCGTGGCATGTGCTGGGGGAGGAAGGGGCCATCGGGGGCACCGTGCGATACGTCGATTCATCCGTGGAGCGCCTCGAAGTGCGCGCCGAAGGGCTGAACCCCGCGCGCCACGTGCTGGCGTGCAACGGCCGCCGCGTGCCGCTGACGGCGGCGGGCTATGCCCACGTGGCCGGCGTGCGCTTCAAGGCGTGGAAGCCGGCGGAGGGCCTGCACCCGACGCTGCCGGTGAACGCGCCGCTGACGTTCGACCTCGTGGATACCTGGTCAGGACGCTCGGCCGGCGGCTTCGTGTATCACGTGGCCCACCCGGGCGGGCGGAGCTACGACACCTTCCCCGTCAACACCTACGAAGCGGAGGCGCGCCGCCTCGCGCGCTTCCAGGATCATGGCCATACTGCAGGCGCGATGGACGCGCCGCCTGCCGAGCACAACCCCGAATTCCCGCTGACGCTGGACCTGCGCCGCCCCGCGCGAACGGCGCGGGCGCCGTCGTAACCCCATGAGCCACGTGGCCGATCCCGTCGCCTCCATCCTTGCCGGCTACAGGCCGCTCGCGGGGGGCTACGACGAACTGGTGGACGCCGCCGGCCGCGTGCGTCCGCACTGGCGTCCGTTCGTCGAGGCGCTTGAGCAGGTGGGCTTGCCCGAACTCAACCGCCGCGCCGACGGCATTGCACGGCGCCTGCGCGAGTCTGGCGTGTACTACCGCGCCTATGACCGTGACGCAGATCAGGCGTGGCCGCTCAGCGCCACGCCCGTGCTGATCTCCGCCGAGGACTGGCGCATCATCGAGGCGGGGGTGATCCAGCGCGCGCGCCTCATGGAAGCGGCGCTGACCGACTTCTACGGGCCGCGCAATCTCGTCGCCAACGGCGACGTGCCGGCGGCGATCATCACGGGCAGCCCGGATTTCCTGCGCCCGATGGCGGGCAGGACGCCCGCGGGCGGGCGCCACCTCTCCTTCTACGGCGTCGATCTGGGCCGCGCGCCCGACGGGCGCTGGTGGGTGCTCAACGACCGAACGCAGGCGCCCTCCGGCGCGGGCTACGCTCTGGGCAACCGCATCGCACTGGCGCGCACGCTGCCGGAGACCATGCACGATCTGGACGTGCAGCGCCTGGCAGGCTTCTTCCAGACGTTCCGCGCCACGCTCACCGCCCGTTCAGCGCCGGACAGCGCGGGCGTGTGCCTGCTGACGCCGGGACCCTACAACGAGACCTACTACGAGCACGCCTATCTCGCGCGCTACCTGGGCTTCCTGCTGGTGGAGGGCGAAGACCTCGCGGTGCGCAACGGCGCCGTGTTCCTCCGCACTGTCGCCGGGTTGAAAAAGATCGACATGCTGCTGCGGCGCCTCGACGCCGACTTCGCCGATCCGCTCGAACTCAACCCCAGCTCCCAGCTCGGCGCGCCGGGCCTCGCGCACGCAGCGCGCACGGGCGCCGTGTCTTTCGCCAACGCGCTGGGATCGGGTCTTGTGGAAAGCCGGGCGCTGATGAGTTTCTGGCCGAAGCTGTCGCAGCGGCTGCTGGGTGAGGATCTCCTGCTGCCGAACATCGCCACCTGGTGGTGCGGCGACGATGCGGCGCGCGACGTCGTGCGCGCCCGGTTCGACGATCTCGCCATCGCGCCGGCCTTCACCAATGAACGCGGCGGCCTGTTCAGCTTCGGCGCAGCGCAAGCCGCTGCGCTCAGCCCGCAGGATCGCGCCGCCGTGCTAGCCCGCATGGAGCGCCGCGGCGGCGATTTCGTCGGACAGGAGCTGGTGACGCTCTCCTCCACGCCGGTGATGTCGCCGGAGGGGTTCGAGCCGCGGCCCTTCCAGCTGCGCGTGTTCGTGGCGGCCACGCAGGACGGCTGGGTCGTGATGCCCGGCGGCTTCTGCCGCGTCTCCAGCCGCAACGATCCCCTCGCGATCAGCATGCAGCGCGGCGGGATGTCCGCCGATGCGTGGGTGCTGGCGGACGGGCCACTTGTCTACCGATCGCTGCTGCCCTCGGCCAATGCGCTGGAGATCCGACGCGCCATCGGCGCGCTGACCACGCGCACGGCGGAGAACATGTTCTGGCTGGGCCGCTACCTTGAGCGCGCCGATGCGTGCCTGCGGCTCGTCCGCGCACTGGCCACCCGCGCCGGCGAGCGCGATCCGGAGGCCGTCGATGTGGCGGAGCGTCTGTGCAGCCTGCTTGAGACCTGGGGCGCCATCGCCGACATCGAGCAAGACGAGCGCAGCGCGGGCGAGGCCGCCGCAGAGGCTATGCAGGCCACCGACATGTTCGGCGCGCCGCCCGTGCTGGTGCGCCGCGCGCTGCATGCGGCGTCCGCCATCCGCGACATGCTTTCCCCCGATGCATGGCGCATGATCAAGGGGCTGGACCGCCAGTTGTCTGAACCGCTCGACGGCGCCGTGGCCGACACGCTCGACCGTGCCGAGCGCGGCCTGCGCGAACTCGCCGCCTTCGCCGGCTACGCCCACGAGAACATGACGCGCAGCACCGGCTGGGCGATCCTGGAAATCGGCCGGCGAGTGGAGCGCGGCCTTGCGGTTGCGCGCTACACCGCGAACTTCGGCGTAAGCGATGCAGGACCTGCCGCGCTCGATGCACTACTCGAACTCGGCGACAGCCAGATCACCTACGCGCGCCGCTATTTCGTCACGGCCTCGCCCGCCGCCGTGGCGGACCTGCTGATCTTCGACGAAGACAACCCACGCTCGTGCGCCTTCCAGGCGCGGCACCTGCGCGACCTGCTCGACCAGTTGCCCGAAAGCGCCCACGCCGACGCCGTACACGCGCTGCGCCGCAGTGTCGTACTGCTGGAAGCGGCCATGGCCTCCCACAGCCCGGGCGACGTGGATGCAGCGTTCATGACCTCGCTCGACGCGGCCTTCCTGCACGTGGCGTCGTCGTTCGCCGAACTCTACCTCGCCGACCACCCGGACGCGCCATGAAGTATCGCATCCGCATGATCAGCTCGACGCACTACGACACCTCCGCCCCGCTCGGGTCCCACGTGCTGCGCCTCAAGCCGCGCGAGAGCGCCGCCCAGCGCGTGACCAGCTTCGCCATCGAGATCGAGCCCCCGCCGGCGGACGTGATCGAGGGCGTCGACTTCTTCGGCAACGCCACCCAGACGTTCACCATCGAGAAGCCGCACGACGTGTTCGTGTTCCGCGCCATCGCCGAGGTGGAGACCACCGCGGCGCCGCCCGCCCTCGATGCGCCCTCACCCGCCTGGGAGACGGTGCGCGCGCGGGCCTGGGCGGACGCGGACAATTCGCCGTGGTCGCCCGCGCAGTTCCTCTTCCCGAGCCGCATCGTCAGCCTCGACGACGACATCACCGCCTACGCGGCCGTTTCCTTCCCGCCTGGCCGCCCGATCGTGGCCGCGCTCGACGAACTCATGCGCCGCATCCACGCCGACTTCATCTACGACGTGGACGCCACCGACGTGACCACGACACCCACCGCCGCCTTCGCGGCGCGGCGCGGCGTGTGCCAAGATTTCGCGCAGGTGATGATTGCGGGGCTGCGGGGCCTGGGCCTGCCGGCGGCCTACGTGAGCGGCTTCCTGCGCACCATGCCGCCCCCGGGCAAGCCGCGCCTGGAAGGCGCCGACGCGACGCACGCGTGGGTCTCCGCCTGGTGCGGGCCTGACCTCGGCTGGATCGACCTCGACCCCACCAACGCCATGCTGCCGGGCAACAGCCACATCACCATCGGCGCCGGGCGGGACTACGCCGACGTGGCCCCCGAGATCGGCGTGATCGTCACCTACGGGAAGCAGGCGCTGGAAGTCGCCGTGGACGTGACGCCGCTCGACTAGGGCGTGCAAATGCCCTTATGCCGGTGCATCTTCGCCGGAGCCGCCCATGGCCGCACTCGCGCGCGCGCGCAACATCGCCGACCTTCGCCTGATGGCGAAGGCGCGGATGCCGCGCATGGTGTTCGACTACATCGACGGCGGCGCCGAGGACGAGATCGCACTGCGCCGTAATGTCCAGCGCCTTGAGGCGCACATCCTCAACTGGTCGGCGCTGCGCGACATCGCGCAGATCGACACCACGCGTACGATCATGGGCGCACCTTCTGCGTTGCCGTTCCTGATCAGCCCGACGGCCGCGTCGCGGCTGTTTCATCATCACGGCGAGAGCGGCGTGGCGCGCGCGGCGGCCGGGGCCGGCATGATCTACGCGTGCTCCACCATCGGCTCCACCACGGTGGAGGACATCGCCAAAGCGACGCCGGGACCGAAGTGGTTCCAGGTGTACGTGTTCAAGGATCGCGGCCTCGTGCGCGAGGGCCTTGCGCGGGCGAAGGCCGCGGGCTTCACGGCGCTTGCACTCACCGTCGATGTGCCCGTCGCCGGCAACCGCGAACGCGATCCGAAGAACCGCTTTACGATTCCACCCAAGGTGAGCGCGCACACGGCGCTCGACGCGCTCTCCCATCCTGCGTGGTTGTTTAGCCTCGTCACGACGCCACCGATCCGGCCCGCCAACTTCGACACCGTACCCACCGACCATCCCGGCGGCATCATGGGCTTCATCGACAGCCAGTTCGACCGCACGGTGACGTGGAAGGACGCCGCGTGGCTGGTGGAGCAGTGGGACGGGCCGGTGGCGATCAAGGGCGTCTCCAACGCCGCCGACGCGCGCGCGTGCATCGACGTCGGCGCGCGCGGCGTGTGGGTGTCGAACCATGGCGGGCGCCAGTTGGCGCGCGCGGCCGCCACCATCGACACGCTGCCCGAAGTGGTGGACGCCGTGGCAGGCCGCGCGAGTGTGATCTTTGACGGCGGCGTGCGCCGCGGCAGCGACATTCTCACCGCGCTGGCCCTCGGCGCGGAAGGCGTCGCCATCGGGCGGAGCTACCTCTATGGCCTCGGCGCCGGGGGTGAGGCAGGCGTGGCGCGCGCCATCGAGATCCTTTCCACCGAACTGCGCCGCGACATGGCGCTCATGGGCGTGACGAAGATCGCCGACCTGACGCCGGCGCACGTGCGCAGGCCCGCTAACCCTTCCAGTTGACGCCGGCGGCGGGACGGGATGGATGCACCCATGGACCCCGCCGCCCCCACCGTCGCGCTCTCCCTGCGCGGCCTTTCCAAGACCTTCGGAGACAAGCGCGCCGTCGATGCGCTCGATCTCGACGTGCGCGCGGGCGAGCTCTACGCGCTGCTGGGCCCCAATGGCGCGGGCAAAACCACGACGCTGCGAATGGTGGCGGGGCTGTTGAAGCCCGATCTGGGGGCGATT
>JAIYAO010000041.1 GCA_027488965.1 Alphaproteobacteria bacterium | reverse complement strand
GGAGCGGTGTTTGAACACCATCGCCCCGCACGCCGTCGGCCCGCCACCTCGGGGCGCAGAATGCCCCGCCGTGTCGCGCCGGCGCACAACAGTCGCGGGGACGCGGGCGACGGTCGCTCTTTTCTCCAACACTTTTCGCGGGCGGCGCCCGCGTCCCCGGCCCTCCACGGGCCACGTGTGTGAAACCGCAAGGCGCAAAGCCCGGGCGGTGATTGGCGCTGCGCGAACGCGAGTTGGACCGCCGGCGCCCTCGCCGGCAGCGGTGGTCCCGCTTGCGAGACCTGGCCGGCGAGGGCGCCGGCGGTCCTGCCCGCGGCGGCCGGTGCAGACGCGTGCGCCCCGCCTTCCCCCCAGCCATGCATTCCTGCATAGTCCCCGCGCACCAACCGGCGGACCCTGCGATGGACTGGGACAAGCTCAAGACCTTCCACCACTCCGCCGAGATGGGCAGCCTCACGGCGGCGGCGGAGAAGCTCGGGATCTCGCAGTCGGCCGTCAGCCGCCAGATCGGCGCGCTGGAGGACCAGATCGGGGTGCCGCTGTTCCAGCGCCACGCCCGCGGCCTGCTGCTGACCGGCCCCGGCAAGGCGCTCTACGAACTCACCCGCGACATGGCCCAGAGCGCCGCCAGCGCCGAGCGCACCCTGAAGGACGCCCGCGAGAAGGTGATGGGCGATCTGTCGGTCACCGCGCCCATCGCCTTCGGGTCCGTGTGGCTGGCGCCACGGCTGGTGGCGTTCACGGACGCCTATCCCGAACTCAAGCTCCAGCTGCTGCTGGACGACCGGGAATACGACCTCTTGAAGCTGGAGGCCGAGTGCGCCGTGCGGCTGTGGGCGGCCACCCACCAGGACCTCATCCAGCGGAAGATCCTCTCCGTCCACGTGAGCCTGTACGCCGCCCCCGCCTACATCGCCCGCCACGGGGCGCCGGCGAAACTGGAGGATCTCGACCGCCACCGCGTCGTCGCCTACCAGGCCGGGGCGTCCACGCCGATGCGGGAGCTGGACTGGGCCGTCCGCGCCGGCCGCGACGACGACAAGCCCCGCACCGCCCTTCTGGAGACCAACAACGTCTACGCCATGCAGCGGGCGGTGGAGAGCGGCCTCGGCATCGCCAGCCTGCCGGACTACATGGCGCGCGGAAACCCGAACCTCGTGAAGGTCCTGCCCGACGAGACGGGGCCCAGCTTCGACGTCTATTTCATCTATCCGGGGGACCTGAAGCGCTCCCGCCGGATCATCGCCTTCAGGAACTTCCTGATTGAACAGGCCGCCGGCTGGACAGGCTGACACGGGAATTGTGACATCCGGCGCCTCGGAGCCGCAGCATTTCAGCAAGGCAGACACGCCACGGCTGCGCCTTGTTTCCGCCGGACCGGTCGCGCATCTCACCGGCGTGCGGCGGGCCTCGCCGCGCACCGGTTCATGGCCTCCAATCCGTAACCGGCGAACCTCCCCCCGAGGCGCACTCCACAAGGCCGTGCGGGCTGACCGCGCGGCCTTTTTCTTCGCCCCCGCCCATGCCAAGCTCCGCCCCGGACAGGTCCAGCGCGGGGAACGACGATGACTGAACCCGGCGCTGTGCCCCGCTGGCGGCTGTTTGCGGCCCTGTTCGGCCTCGTCCTCGCGCCCGCCGTCACCGTCACCGTCTCGCCCCTGCTCAACAGCGTGGCCATGGACGTGCGGGGGCTGGAGCCCGTCGAGATCGGCGCCATCCGCACCGCCGAGATCCTGCTCAACGCCACGCTGGCGCTGTGGCTGTCGACGCGGCTCACGCTGATCGCGCCGCGCACGCTGGGGCTGCTCGGGGCGGCCCTGTTCCTGATCGGCAACGCCGCGGGCATCCCGGGCACAGGCCTGTGGGACCTCGCCGCCGCCCGGCTTGTGGCCGGGGCGGGCACGGCATGCCTGGCGGCCGCCGGCGCGTCGCTCTACGCGCAGTTCGCCAGCCCGCAGCGGGCCTCCGGCATGCTCGTGATCCCGTGGACGGCGGCGTCCGTCGCCGCCGCGCTGATCGCCGGGGCCGGCGCGCAGGCGCACTCGCAGACCGCCGTGTTCGGCGTGCTGGCCGTGGCCGCCGCCATCGCCGCCGGCTTCATCGCCCTGATGCCGGGCGGGCCCGCCCCCGCCCACGCGAGCGGACCGCACCTGCCTATTGCCAAGTCACTTCGTTCGCCTTATGTTCTAGGCGCGGGCTGTCTGTTTTTCGGCTCCACGGCGGTCTGGCACTTCTTTGCCCGGATCGGTCTCAGCCACGGGCTTGAGGCCAGCGAGATCAGCCAGATCATCGCCGCCGCCAGCGTGCTGGCGGGCCTCCTCGGCGCCGGCGCCATGCTGGTGCGGGACCGCTGGGTGCGCGTCGGGCTGCTGGTGTCGGTGGCGGCGTACGGCGTGGTGAGCACCACGGTGGCGTGGTCGCCCACGGCGCTCATCTACCTGGCGGCCTACGGGCTGCAGGCCGTCACCTACGTGTTCCTGACCATCCTTGCCCCCACCATGGGCGTGCGCATCGATCGCACCGGCGCCACCAACACCGCCGCCAACGGGGTCACCACCCTGCTCAACGCCACCGCCCCCGCCATCGCCGGCGCGCTGGTGCAGGGCGGCTCGTTCCTGCCGCTGGGCGTGATGTGCCTGATGAGCGCGGGCAGCGCCTTCGTGCTGCTGGCCATCGCCACGCGCCGGGTTGCGGCGCCCGCGCCCGCCTGACGCTAAGGCGCCAATTGTATCGGGTGCGCGCCGGCGCCAAGACTGGCGACCAAACAGGGAGACACGCCATGGACGCCGCCCAGATCATGTTCAAGCCGGGCCTCATGAAGGGCGAGCGCATCCTTGTCACCGGCGGCGGCACGGGCCTCGGCCGCGAAATGGCGGAAGCCTTCATGATGCTGGGCGCCGACGTCCACATCTGCGGACGGCGCGGCGAGGTGCTCAGCGAAACGGCGGCGGCGCTGATGGCCGCCCACCCCGGCGGCGGCAAGGTGCACGCCCACCCGTGCGACATCCGCGTGCCGGACGCCATCAACGACATGGTCGACGCCATCTGGGCGCACGGGCCCCTCACCGGCCTCGTCAACAACGCCGCCGGCAACTTCATCTCGCGCACGGAGGATCTCTCCACCCGCGCCTTCGACGCCATCGCCAGCATCGTGTTCCATGGCTCGTTCTACACCACGCTCAACGTCGGCAAGCGCTGGATCGCGGAGGGCAGCGGCGGCTCGATCCTGTCGATCCTGACCACGTGGGTGTGGAACGGCAGCGCGTTCACGGTGCCTTCGGCCATGTCCAAGGCGGGCCTCAACGCCATGACCCAGTCGCTGGCGGTGGAGTGGGCCCGTCACGGCATCCGCGCCAACGCCATCGCGCCGGGGCCCTTCCCCACGGAGGGCATGTCCAAGCGCCTCAACCCCGACGGTACGGGCGGCGGGCCGATGCGCGACCAGAGCGGCGGCAACCCCATGGGCCGCGTGGGCGAGATGCACGAGCTGTGCAATCTCGCGGTGCTGCTGATGGGGCCGGGCGCGGCCTACATCAACGGCCAGTGCATCGCCATCGACGGCGCCGCCTACCAGGCGGGCGGGGGCAATTTCTCGGCGCTCACCGCGTGGACCGACGAGCAGTGGACCCAGGCCGCCGCCGCCATCCGCGCGCAGAACGAGAAGGACCGCGCCAAGCGCACCGTGTGACCCAGCGCACTGGGCGCGAACGATTTTTTAGCCATGTGGAACCACGCGCGCGTTCACGGAATTCTAGTTTCCGTCTGTTATGCGTCTCTGGCGACGAGAACCGCCGCCATCGCGTGAGGGTCGATCATGTCTGCCGCAGCCCAGTTGATTGACTATCCGACCACCACCACCGCGGGCTTCCAGGCGCAGCCGCGCACGGCGCTGGCGGCCTTCGGCACCGAAAGCGCGCGCGCCTTTGCGTGCGACGTGCTGCACGCGGCCGGCGTCGCGCATGTGGTGCCCAGCGGCGGCGCGCACGGTACGGTGGACGTCATCGTCACCGACTGGCCCCCGCGCGGCGACGACATCGGCGCCCACATCGACGCGCTCCGCCGCGACACCAACGGCGCACGCCGCGACACGCCCGTGATCATGCTGACCGCCCGCGAAAGCCGCGCCGATCTCGACGCTGCGCGCCGCGCGGGCGTGGACGCCTACGTGGTCAAGCCCGTCTCGCCGGCGATGCTGAAGCGCCGGCTGGCGAAGATCCTCACCAACGCGCCGGGCCGCTAGGCGCATCGTCAGGGCGTCACGACGACCTTGCCGATCACTTCGCGCGAGGAAAGCATCGCGAACGCGTCCTTGACCCGCTCCAGCGGCAGCGACGCGTGGATGTGCGGCCGCAGCTTGCCCTGATCCGCCAGCGCCCAGATGGCGTCGCCGTTCTCGCGGCCACGCTCGGGAAACTGGCGCCCGTACTCCCCCGCCCGCACGCCGACCACGGAGAACCCCTTGATGAGGGGCATGTTGACCGACACCGACGGGATGCGGCCGCTGGTGAAGCCGATCACGAGCAGGCGCCCGTCGAAGGCGATGCAGCGCACGCTCTCGTCGAACACGTCGCCGCCCACGGGATCGTAGATCACGTCCGCGCCGCGCCCGCCGGTGAGGTCCTTCACAGCCTCGCGGAAGCCCGATGGCGCCAGCACGTGATCGGCGCCGTAACCCGTGAGGAACGCGCGCTTGGCTTCTGTGGAGGCGGTGGCGATGACCGTGGCGCCCAGCTGCTTGCCGAGATCCACCGCCGCAAGGCCCACGCCGCCCGCCGCGCCGTGCACCAGCAGCGTCTCGCCGGGCGCCAGCGTGCCGCGTCGCACGAGCGCCACGTAGGCCGTGAGATAGGCCGCGCCGTAAGCGGCGGCCTGCGCCATGTCGAGTGAGCGAGGCTTGGGCTTCAGCGCCGCGAAGGACGCCACTGCATACTCCGCAAAGCCCCCCACCCGCAGACCCGCGACCACCGCATCGCCCACACGCAAATCCGTGTCGCCGGCGCCGAGCTCGACGATCTCTCCCACCGCCTCCATGCCCGGGCTGAACGGCAACGGCGGCTTGAGCTGGTACTTGCCCTGGCACATGAGCAGGTCGGGGAAGTTAACCGATGCCGCTGCGACCCGGATGAGCGCCTCGCCAGGGCCGGGCGTGGGCGTGGCGACCTCGGCGAGGTCCGCGCCCGACCAGTCCTCCGTGATCTCGCGGCACACGAACGCGCGCATCAGCGCTCGCCCACCTTGCCCACGCCGCCCAGCACGAACGCGGTGACGAACCGGGCGGCGCCGGACACGTCGGGCGGATTGCGCTTCAGCATCACGTCGCCCACCTCCTGCGCCACGCCGATGGCGGCGGCGGCGAGAAAATCGGGATCTACCATCGGCGCCGTGCCGCGGGCGATGGCGTCGGCGACGCCGTCGCGCACCTCCTCGAACACCGCGATCATCTCCGGCGTGTTGGCCCGCACGTGGGGGCCGCGGTCGTAGGTGGGATGGGCGCCGGCGCGGTGCTCGGTGACGAGGAACGTGAAATAGGCGTGCACCGCACGCTCGATGTAGTCTTCAAAGCAGGTGGCCTGTTCGCGCTGCGCGCGCAGCACCGGCCGGAAGCGGCGGGCGCCGTCGTCGGCCAGCGCCTCGAACACCTCCTCCTTGGACTTGAAGTAATTGTAGAAGGTGCCGGACGCGAGGTCGGTGCCGCGGATGATGTCCCGCACGGAGGCCGCCTCGTAGCCCAGCTGGGCGAACACCCGGCGCGCGGCGTCCAGGATGGCCTGGCGGTTGGCGGCCTTGGACTGTTCGCGCCGGCCCAGGGCCTCGCCGGTCTCTGCTGCGTTCGCCGTCCCTGCCGTCATGTGGCCTGCCGCCATCTTGTTTCCGCTCCGCCGTCATCGGGTGTCATCATTGCACTTTCGTCACCCCGTGACGGCCCGTCAACTTCGCTCCCCATTCCTGTTTGGCGCCGCCTACCTCGCGCCGGCCAGGCGGCCGAGGTACTCGGTGCGCTTGGCGACGATGGAGCGGCCTTCGGGAGAGGCGTAGTAGCGGCGCATGGCGGCCAGCTCCCCGGCCGAGTACGTCTCCACCATGGCGTCCACGGCATGGCTCTCCATGCGCGCGATCTGCGTCTCCAGCGCCCGCTGCAGTCCGCCCTGGCCGGTGGCGGCGCCGCGCAGCGCGCCTTCGGCCATGTCGCAGGCAGCCCGGGCCAGCGGGTTCGGATCGCGCCCCAGCGCCTGGAGGCAGCGCGCCTTCACGTCTTCGCCCTGCAGCATCATGGGCGCAAAGCGCGCCATCACCTTGAGATCGTCGAGACCGCCCGAGAGCTGGAACACCTCCTCGGCCATCGCCCGCTTGTCCATGACCGGGGCGGTGGCGCAGGCCTGCAGCGCGAAGACGGCGATAACGATCCAGCGCATGGGCGGCTTCCTCTGAGGGCGGGGGCGCGACTGTTGTCTTTTTTCCGGCTGCGCCGCAATCAGGCGTACACATGTCCAGCCCCGACGCCCCGCCGCCCACGCCGCCCTCCGCCACGCAGATCGTGCAGGCGATGATCCAGGCCACGCCCTACGCGGCGGCGCTGGGCTTCACGCTCGTGGACATCGCCCCGGCAAGGGCCCGGATGCGCGCGCCGTACCGGGCTGACCTGGTGGGCGATCCGGACACCGGCGTGATCGCCGGCGGCGTCATCACCGCGCTGCTCGACCACGTCTGCGGCGCCTCCGTGATGAACGCCATGGCGCAGCGCCAGAGCATCGCCACCCTCGACCTGCGGATCGACTACATGCGCGCCGCCATCCCCGGCCGCGACGTGCTGGCGGAGGCGCACTGCTACAAGGTGACCCGGTCGGTGGCGTTCGTGCGCGCCGTGGCGTTCGAGGACGATCCGGAAGACCCCGTCGCCAACGCCACCGCCGCCTTCATGATCGCCTCCGACGGCGGACGCCGCCCCGGCGCCAACCGGAAGCCGCCGCGGTGAGCGCGCCCGTCCTCCCCGACGAGGCGGCCCTGCGCGCGCGTCTCCACGCCGTGCCGTTCGCCAGATTCTTCGGCGTCGATCTCGAGCTGCGCGGCGATGAGCTCACACTCGTGCTGCCCTACCGTGACGCGCTGGTGGGCAATCCCCTGCTGCCGGCGCTGCACGGGGGGGTGCTGGGCGCGCTGCTGGAGCTGTCGGCGGTGACCACCGTGGCGCTCGCACTCGGACAGCCGCATCTGCCGAAGACCATCGACATCAACATCGACTACCTGCGGTCCGGTCGGCCCACCGCCACGTTCGCACGCGCCAAGGTCACGCGGCTGGGGCGGCGCATCGCCAGCGTGGCTGCGGAAGCCTGGCAGTTCGAACGCGCCGATCCCATCGCCGCCCTGCACGGCCATTTCCTGCTGACGCCCGAATGAGCAGGATGGCGCCCCGCGACACCTACATCCCCGCCGGCAAGGCCGAGCTGGCGGCCGCGCTCGCCGCGAAGGGCGCACTGGCGCCGGAAGCCGCGCGCCAGTTCACCGACCTGTGCCGCATGCTGGCGGCGGTGCTGCACTACGAGACGTTCGACGAGCTGGAGCGGCTGAGCGCCCTCTACCGCCCGCTCGATCCCGCCGAAAGTGTCGCCGCCGCCGCCGACCAGGACGCGTTCCTTGCCGAGCTGGAAGGCGTGCTGACCAGCGCCAGCTTCCGCGAGTTCGGCGCCACGGACGTGTACGCCGCCGCCGCCATCGGCAACGGCCAGGACCTGATCGTGCGCGCCAGCGATGCGGGCGTGCGCCGCATCCGATTCTTCGTGCGCGGCGCACGACCCGCCGCCATCGAGGTGCGACGGTTCTGGGGCCTGCACCGGCGCAAGGTGGACTCCGACATTTTCGACGACGTGCTCATCGTGATCGAGCTGCCGCGCGAGGCCGGCGCCGGCGATGCGAAGCTGTTGCAGCGGTTCCGGCGCGGCGCACGGCCGGGCGCCATCCTGCTCAAGCACTTCGGCGACGTGCCGCGCGCCGACCTCATGACGCTGCACCCCGGCGCCTCGCCCGCCATGAAGCGGCGCGACCAGCTCATCCTCGGCGTACCCGCCATCGCCGGCGGCATCCCGCTGCTGACGCAGCTTGGCCCGGCGCTCACCGTGATCTTCGCCGTCATCGCCGGCGTGCTGGGCTTCGAGGGCGGCAAGCTGACGGAGGACAACCTGAAGCGCGCGCTCGCGGCGCTGTCGGGCCTCGTGGCGCTGGGGGCCTTCCTCATGCGCCAGCGTCTCAAGTTTGATCGCCAGCGGCTGTTTTACCAGAAGCAGCTCGCCGACACGGTGTACTTCCACACCATCGCCAACAACGCCGGGGTCCTGCATGGCCTGATCGGCGCGGCGGAGGAGCAGGACGTGAAAGAGGCGATGCTCGCCTATCACACGCTGCTGGCCGGCGGGCCGATGACGCGCGAGGAGCTCGACAAGGCGGCCGAAGCCTTCCTGCGCGAGACCTTCAACATGGACGTGGACTTCGAGATCGGCGACGCGCTCGGCAAGCTGGAGCGGCTCAGCCTCGTGACGAAAAAAGGCGACGCCTACACCGCAGCCCCGCTCCCCGACGCGCTGGCGCAGCTGGACGCCGCGTGGGACGGCTACTTCCACTTCAGGAAAGCCGCTTCGTAGCGTCTCGTCAGATCCTCATCCCGATCAGCACGACGCCGGCGATCACCACGCAGGTGATCATGACCGTCAGCATCGCCGCCACCACGCGGGCGGTGTCCGTCTTGCGCGTACCGGCCTTGACCTTCGGATCGTCGCGCGGGGCGAGGGTGTAGGCGGCGAGCAGGAAGAGCCCAGCCGAACTCGCCATCACCACCGCCCCGCCCACGGCGCCCGCGAAGAACGCCGCCGCCGCAGCGGCCGCCGCCATCATGGCGACCAGCGGATGGCCGCGTTTCATGGTGTCGCGGATCATGCGCTTGGCGCGCCCGGCATCGAGCGTGCGGAACGCCTGCGGCGAGACCACGAGGGAAAAGAGGACGGTCCAGCCGAGAACCATCGCGGCGAGGACGAGGCCGAGGCCTTGCACAAACTGGCTCATGGGCAGGGTCTAGCGCGATTCTCGCGCCGCCGCTGGCCGGCCCCCTCAGTCCGGGAAGCGGGCGAGGATGACGCTGTCGCGCAGCCCCAGGTGGGTGCGCCAGTTGTGGTGCAGCAGGCCTTCACGGACGAAGCCGTTGCGCTCGAACAGGCGCAGGGAGGCGGCGTTGTCGGGATCGACATCGGCCCACAGCCGGAACACGCCGAGATCGGCGAACGTGTAGGCCGTGACCAGCCGCAGCGCCTCCCCGGTCAGGCCCTGCCCTTGTGCCGCGCGGCGGACGATGACGCCCACCTCGGCAACGCCCGGCCGGCCCATGAACAGCGAGATGCGCCCGAGACATTCCCCGCCGTCCCGCGTCAGCGCCCAGGAGTACGGGGTCATCTCCAGCGTACCCGCAGTGTAGGCGCGCGATTCCTCCAGCGTGCGGTGCGCGGGACTGGACCAGAAATGGTGCACCTCCTCGTCGCCGTGCGCGACGAACAGCGCCTCGGCGTCTGCGATGACCAGCGGCCGGTAGACGCCGCGAACGCCGGTGAAGGTGGGCAGATCGCGCCTCACGTCCTACTCCGCGGTCGCAGCCCGGGCCCGGGCGCTTGCACGCACCTTGACGCTTTCGCTGCGCAGCTGGCCGCAGGCGGCGAGGATGTCTCGCCCGCGCGGCGTGCGGATGGGCGACGCATAGCCCGCGCGGTTCAGCACCTCCGCAAACGCCTCGATGGTGGCCCAGTCCGAGCATTCGTAGGCCGTGCCCGGCCACGGGTTGAAGGGAATGAGGTTGATCTTCGCGGGCACGCCGGCCAGCAGCTTCACCAGCGCGCGGGCTTCCGCGAGGCTGTCGTTCACGCCCTTCAGCATCACGTACTCGAACGTCACCCGCTTGGCGTTGCCGAGCGAGGGATACTGGCGGATCGCATCGAACAGCTCGGCCAGCGGGTATTTGCGGTTGAGCGGTACAAGCTTGTTGCGCAGGTCGTCGTTGGTGGCGTGCAGCGAGATGGCGAGCATGGCGCCGGTGCGCTCGCCCAGTTCGGGGATCTTGGGCGCGACGCCGGCGGTGGAGACGGTGGTGCGCCGGCGCGAGATGGACAGGCCGTCGCCGTCGGCGATCACGCCGATGGCGGCGTCCACGGCATCGAGATTGTAGAGCGGCTCGCCCATGCCCATGAACACGATGTTCGTCAGCAGGCGGTCCTCGTTGGACGTGGGCCATTCCCCCAGATCGTCGCGCACGATCATCACCTGGGCGGCGATCTCGGCGCTCGTGAGGTTGCGCACGAGCGCCTGGGTGCCGGTGTGGCAGAACGTGCAGTTGAGCGTGCAGCCCACCTGGCTCGACACGCACAGCGCGCCGGCGCGGCCCACGTCCGGGATGAACACGGCCTCCGCCTCCACGCCCGGCGCGAGCCGGATGAGGTACTTGCGCGTGCCGTCGATGGAGACCTGCTTCTCCACGATCTGCGGCCGCGCCAGCGTGAAGTGCTGCGCCAGTTCGGCGCGCAGCTCCTTGGCGACATTCGTCATCTGCGCGAAATCGGCGACGCCGTAGTGGTAAATCCAGCGCCAGAGCTGTTCGGCGCGCATCCTCGCCTTCGCGGGCGCCACGCCCATCTCCACCATCCGCGCGCGCAATTCCTCCCGCGTCGCGCCGACGAGGGAGGGGAGCGCGGGCACTGCTGCCGGCGGGGCGGTGTCGATCAGGGTGGGCATGAGCCACATCCTATCGCACGAAACCGCGCGCGGGGCCAGTTGGGGGCCCCAGCCGAGGGTTCAGGGCGCGTTCGCCGTCCGCAGCGTCCACACCAGCAGGAGCGGCATGGCGGCCAGCTCCGCCACCAGAGAGCCTGTCAGGACGCCGCCGAACAACGGCCCCGTCTCCACTGCCGTGAACCGCGCCAGACCGCCGGCGAACACCAGCACGAAGGCCGCGCAGACCGCGGGCTTGAGCGTGCGCAGCCAGATGGCGCCCGCGACGAAGAGCGCCCCCACACCGATCCACAACCCGCCCAGGAAGCGCACGTTGCTGTCGCGCACGGCGAAAGCGGCGGCATCGTTGATGGCGAAGAAATCCGACGCGCTCTGGAAACCAAGCGAGGCTACGCCGCCGAAGGCGCTGTCGACCCCGGTGTAGGCGATGAAGAGCCCGGCAAGCACCAGGACGGCGCGCAGCGCGGCGCCCGCGAAAGAAGAGATGGACATCGGCGCCTCTATTTACTTAGTACGCGTTCTATTTATATGTGGAGCAACGCCAAGTCAATCGGCAAGGATCACACATGGCGGAGACCAGGCCCGCACGCGGACGCCCGGCGATGTCGGACTCGGAGAAGGCCGCTGCGCGCACACGCATCGTTGCAGCGGCGGCGAGATTGTTCCAGCAGGAGGGTTACCGCGCGGTGTCGATGCGCCGGCTGGCGAGCGAAGCTGGGTGCACGCCAATGACGCTCTACGCGTACTTCCCGTCGAAGACCGCCATCCTGCGCCACATCTGGGCGCAGCTTCTGGCAGCGCTGTTCGCCGATCTCGCCCACACCGCCGCCGCCACGCGCGATCCGGCCAAGCGCCTCCACGCCGTTTCCCTCGGCTACGTGAACTACTGGCTGACGCACCCCGACCACTACCGCATGGTGTTCATGACCGAGGGCGTGACGCAGGCCGACGTGGGCGACTTCGTCGCCGACGATCACGGCGGCGACCACTATCGCCTGTTCGCCGAGGCGCTTCAGGCGGTGCTGGGGCGCACGAGCGCCGCCGATCTCAAACTGCGCACGGATGTGCTGGTGTGCGGGCTCCACGGCGTTGCGCACAACGCCATCACCATCAGCGCCTACCGCTGGGCGCCGGCAAAACGGCTGGTGGCCATGGTGGTGGCCGGCGCGCTGGCCCGGCCTTGACTACCGCACCACCGCCTTCGCTGCTGCGTTCGCCGCTTCCGCGTTGAAGCCCGATTGCGTGATGACCACGCGGTACACCGCGCCGTCCGCCAGGGGCATGTAGTTGGCCGAACCGAAGCGGCGGTCCTCCGCGAGAGACACCTCGCTCAGCCAGCCGCGGAAATCCGCAGGCAGGCGCGCCAGCATGGGATGGGGCGGGCGCGAGACGTCGCAGGCGGTGATCGGCTTGCCGTTCGCCTCGCGCGCATCGACGTACTTGTTGGCCAGCTGGTCCAGCTCGTAGGTGGCGTTCATGCCGAGCGTGTTGGCCCACGGCTTCCACTTCTGCACGCGACCGCCGAGGATCCACTCGTCGCCCTGGATCAGGCAGGATGTCTCCGTATCGCTGCCGTCCAGCCGCGCGACGGTGACGTCGTAGAGCTTCTGTGCAGGATCGGCGGCGCGCACGCGCACTTCCGCCACGGGCGCCTCCCAGGTGAGGCGCGAATAGCTCTGCATGTTGAGCGCCACCAGCGCCGCGATGAAGGCTGCGGCCACGGCGATGAAGCCGCTTGCCATGCCGCGCCCGCCGCTGACAAGCCGTCCGCGCCCGATGACGCGCGCGCCCCGCGCTACAAGCACGACGCCGGAGATCAGCGCCGCCAGCGGCGCGGCAAGCCAGGCGAGTTCGGCAAGGTTCAACGAGGTCGGCATCGGGCAGGCTCCGGACGAATCGCTGCGCAGCATACCAGTTGCAGGCTGAAGCCGGCGGTGCTGGGCGCTACCCCCGCTGGCGCAGGATTTCCGCCTCCACGTCGCGCAACGTGTTCTTGCCGAAGAACATCTCCTCGCCCACGAAGAAAGTAGGGATGCCGAAGGCGCCGCGCTCCACCGCCGATTCGGTGTTGGACATGAGGCGCGCCTTCGCGTCGGGCTCCTGCGCGCGCGCCATCAGGCGGTCCGCGTCGAAGCCCTTCTCCGCCAGCGCAGCGCGCACAACGTCGGGATCGTCCATCTTGCGTCCGGATTCCCACATGAAGTGCAGGAACGCATCGGCCAGCGGCTCCAGCCCGCCGTCGATCTCCGCGGCGGCGGCCATGCGCATCATCAGCAGCGTGTTGACGGGAAAGTGCGGGTTCATCTGGAAGGCGTCGAGCCCGTGATCGCGGATGAAGCGGCGCGTCTCCAGCATCTCGTAGGCCATCTTGTTGCGGATGTTGCCGAAGGCGATCATCGGCGCCTGGTTGCCGGTGGCCTTGAAGATGCCGCCCAGCAGACACGGGACGATGCGCACCTCGGCGCCCGTGCGCGCCGCGATGCCCGGCAGCACCTTCCACGCGAAATATGCGTTGGGGCTGCCGACGTCGAAGATGAAATCCACCACCATCACCACGTCTCCCCATATGGCCGCAGATCGAGTTCGAACGTCCACGCATCGCGCGTCTGCGTGAACAGGCGCCAGTAGGTTTCGGCGATGGAGTCCGGGTCCATGAGCGCATCGGCGGGCATGGCGTCGGGATCGCGACCGGCGGCCTTCAGGCGCTCGCGCACGAAGGCGGTGTCGACGCCCGCATCGATGATGAGGTGGGCCACATGGATGCCCCTGGGGCCAAGCTCGCGCGCCATGCTCTGCGCGGTGGCGCGCAGGCCGGCCTTGGCCGCGGCGAACGCCGCGTAGCCCGCGCCGCCGCGCACGCTCGCCGTGGCGCCGGTGAAAAAGATTGTGCCCTCGCCCCGCGGCAGCATCAGGCGCGCGCCCTCCCGCCCCGCCAGAAACCCCGCATAGCAGGCCATTTCCCAGACCTTGCGGAACACCCGCTCGGTGGTGTCCAGCAGTGGAAACTGGACGTTGGCGCCCACATTGAAGATCACCGCCCGCAGCGGGCCGCCCGCCTCCGCCTCCTGGAGGAACGCCGTCACATCCTCTTCGCGGCGCGCATCGAGGCCGCGCGCCTCGCAGCGCCCGCCCGCGCCCTCGATGGCGGCCTTGAGGTCGGCGAGCCTGTCGGCGGTGCGGCGGCCGGCGTAGACGCGATACCCCTCCCGCGCGAAGCGGCGGGCGATGGCCGCGCCGATGAAATCGCCTGCGCCGATCACGGCGACGCTGCCCTGCTGCGGTTCCGTCATGGGGGTCCTCCGGCGGCCCACAGTGCCACGAGGGCGGCGACCGTGTCGCGGGTGATCCGCGGGCGATGGACTGCCGTATCGACAACTCCGTGATTGTTCGCAGGCCCCCGCGGGCCTATGTTGGTGCGCGCCCGTGGCGCATGGAGGAAGGCGGACCTTGCGCCAGACTGCGGTCCCCCACGGCGCTCCGGCAGCCGACGCGCCCGACCGGGAGCGGTTCGCCGACCTGATGGCCGCCATCGCCACGCGGCAGGACCGGGAAGCCTTCGCCGAACTCTTCGCCTACTACGCACCGCGGGTGAAAGCCTACATGCTGCGCCTGGGCGCCGGCGCAGCACTCGCAGAGGAACTCGCCCAGGAGGTGATGATCACCGTGTGGCGCAAGGCGGCGCTGTTCGACCGCAAGCAGGCCTCCGTCTCCACCTGGATCTTCCGTGTGGCGCGCAACCGGCGCATCGACGCCGCCCGGCGCGCCAAGCACGCGAACTTCGACCAGGAGGATCCCATCCTCCACCCCGAAGCCGCCGAGGCGCCCGACGACGCCGTCTCCGCCGGCCAGCGCGAGCGCCAGGTCCGCGCCGCCCTCACCACCCTGCCGGCCGAACAGGTCGATCTGCTGAAGCAGGCCTTCTACGACGGCCTGTCCCACCGCGACATTGCCGAAAAGACCGGCATCCCGCTGGGCACCGTCAAGTCGCGCATCCGGCTCGCGTTCGCCCGCCTGCGCACGGCGCTCGGGCCCGACATCTGAGTCGGCTGGACCGCTCCGGCCCGCTCTGGCAGGACGGAGCCCCGCCCTTCCTGCAAAGCACGCCCCATGACCGACGCCGTCGGCGTCATCATCGTCACGTACAATTCGCGCGCGCACTTCGCGCGCCAGAAGGCCGCGCTTGAAGCGCAGACGCAGGCCCATCGCCTGCTCGTCATCGACAACGCCTCCGCGCCGGACCAGCGCCCCCGCGCGGAAGACTTCCCCGCCGGCGCGGAAATCATCCAGATGGAGTCCAACACGGGCTTCGCCGTCGCCAACAATGTGGGCGCAGCCCATCTTGCGACGCCGTTGGTGGCGCTGCTGAATCCCGACGCGTTTCCTGCGCCCGACTGGCTGGAGACGCTTGTGGCGGCGGCGGCGCGGATGCCCGGTGTCGCCGCCTTCGGCAGCACGCAGGTGTCGGCGGAAGACCCCGCCCGGCTCGACGGCCTGGGCGATTGCTACCACGTGTTCGGCCTGCCCTGGCGGGGCGGCTACGGTTGGGCGCGGGACACCCTCGTCGCGAACGGCGAACCATTCAGCGCGTGCGCCGCCGCCGCCCTTTACCGCCACGACGCATGGCGCGCCGTCGGCGGGTTCGACGAAACGTTCTTCTGCTACTGCGAGGACGTCGATCTCGGCTTCCGCCTGCGCCTTGCGGGATGGCGCTGCGCGCAGGTGGCCGCGGCGGTGGTGCATCACGTGGGCGGCGCGTCCTCCGGCAAGCGGTCGGACTTCGCGGTCTATCACGGCACGCGCAACCGGCTGTGGACCTTCGTGAAGAACATGCCCGGCCTGTGGTTCTGGGTGCTGGCGCCGGCGCACGCAGCGGCGACGGCGTGCCTTCTCGTGCGCGCCCGGATGCAGGGCACGCAGGACGCAACGCTGCGCGGTCTGCGCGATGCGCTGGCCGGCCTCGGCCCGGTCTGGCGTGCGCGACGCACGACGCAGCGCGCCCGCATCGCAAGCGATGTGGCCATCCTTGCAGCCATGGCCTGGTCGCCCGCAGCGTTCGTCCGGAGGGCGCCAGTGCTGCGCCACAAGAGAGCTGGAGCGGGCGAGGGGAATTGAACCCCTGACATTCAGCTTGGGAAGCTGACGTTCTACCTCTGAACTACGCCCGCGCGCCGTTCGGCGGGCGCACTCAACGGTTTTCGGGCGCGATTTGCAAGCCGGCGGCGCGGGCGTTCTCCGCGAGGTGGCCGGCCCTTGTGGTCTGGACGATGACGCTGGCGACGGCGGGGCGCGCGAGGGCGGCGGCGATCCCGTCCCCGGCCGGTGGCGCGGCGCCGAGCCAGGCGTCGCGCACGGCGCGGGCGAGATACCAGGCGTCCGCGACGCTGGCGGGCGCCCGCCACGGCGACCGGCGCCCGCGCATGGTCTCGATGGCGAAGACGGGCACGCCCCGCCGCGCAGCCTCGGCAAGCAGGTCGTCGGCGCAGGCCACAGGCGTCATGAGCAGGTCGATGCCGCCGGAGGCCAGCCCGGCGCCGCATTCGGGGCCGCGGCCGCACACGCCGGCGTACCGGATACGGCCGGCGGCCTTGAGGCTCGCCAGCGTCTCCAGCACCGGCGCGGCGATGTCCTCGCGACGCGGGCCGTGCAGGAACAGGGCGTCCACGTGGGCAAGGCCCAGCCGGTCGAGGCTTTCCGCCAGCGAGGCCGCGACGATGGCCGCGGGCGCGCGGCCGTCCCCCGGGTTCCATGTCCGGGCCTTGGTGCAAACGAACACGCGGTCGCGCGCCACGCCGGCGAGGGCGGCGCCGAGCCGGCGCTCCCCCTCCCCCGCCCCGTACATCGGGCCGGTGTCGAACACGGTGACGCCGAGATCGATGGCGGCGTGAACAAGGCGCGCGGTGGCCCCCCGCGTCACCGCCGGCGTCGCGTGGGGGCCGGTGACGCCAAGGCCGAGACGGGTGGCGGCGCTGGGAAGCATGGGCGCACCGTAGGCGGTCCGCCTGGCCCGCGGAACCTTGCGGCGTGCGACACGTTCTGACGGACGGGGCGATGCGTTCGCCCTGTTTCGCCCCGGACGGGAACTGTGGCCGCCATGGCCACAGACCGTTCATGTGCAGGTCACGCAAGGCGCGCTAGAAGCCGCTCTGCCGCCTGTCACCGGGCCATACTGGAGAGGGATCCATGATCAACCGTTTCGCCGCCATCGCGCTCGCGGCCCTGGCCGTCGTCGGCTGCACCACCACCGACCCCTACACCGGCGCACAGACGCCCAACCGCACCGCCAACGCCGCCATCATCGGCGCCATCGGCGGAGCCGCGGCCGGCACGCTGGCCGGCGGCAACGATCGTCGCAACGCCATGGTCGGCGCGGGCATCGGCGCCATCGCCGGCGCCGGCATCGGCGCCTACATGGACGCCCAGCAGCGCAAGCTCAACGAGCAGCTCCGCAACTCCGGGGTGGGCGTCACGCGTACGGCGGAAAACGAGATCACGCTCAATATGCCGTCCGACATCACGTTCGACACCAACCAGTCGGTGGTGAAGTCGCAGTTCCGCGACACGCTCTACAACGTGGCGCAGACGCTGCGCGAATATGAGTCCACCACGGTGGACGTGGCCGGCCACGCCGACAGCGACGGCACCGACGACTACAACATGGCGCTCTCGCAGCGCCGCGCGGACGCGGTGGCCGCAATCCTGTCGCAGAACGGCGTGAACCCCGTGCGCCTCGTGGCCGTGGGCTTCGGCGAGAGCCGCCCCATCGCCGACAACGGCACGGCCGCCGGCAAGGCGCAGAACCGCCGCGTCGAGATCAAGCTGCGCGGCGTGACGAGCTGAACGCTCTTCCACCGTCCAACGACGAAGGCCCCGGGAGCGATCCCGGGGCCTTTTTTTTGTCGGGCCGATGGGGCCTAGCGACGGCGCGAGCGCGGGCCTTCGTAGTTGGACCACATCTCGCTTTCCTCACGCGACTGGCGCACGACCGGCGCATCGCCCTCACGCCGGGGCGCGGGCTTGCGGGCCGGCTGGCCGCCACGCGATTGCGCGGGACGCTGCTGTTGCGGGCGCTGCTGCTGGCGGTGCGGTTGCTGACGGGCGCCGTTAGGACGCTTGCGCGCGGTGACGGGTGCGCCTTCCTGCGGCGTGGGCAGGGCCAGCGGGTGCTCCAGCACAGGCACCGCCTGCTTCGTGAGCTTCTCGATGTCGCGCAGGTTGGCGCGTTCATCGGGGGCGCAGAAGGAGATCGCCTGGCCAGTGGCGCCGGCGCGCGCGGTGCGGCCGATGCGGTGGACGTACTGTTCGGGCACGTCCGGCAGGTCGAAGTTGATCACGTGCGTGACGTCGTCCACGTCGATGCCGCGCGCGGCGATCTCGGTGGCGACGAGGAGGCGCGTGCGGCCCTTCTTGAAGCCTTCGAGCGCGCGTTCCCGCTGGCCCTGGCTCTTGTTGCCGTGGATGGCCTGCGCATCGATGCCGGCGGCGTCGAGGCGCTTCACCACGCGGTCGGCGCCATGCTTGGTGCGCGTGAACACGAGACCGCGGGCGATCTTCGGATCGCGCAGGATGGCTTCCAGCAGGTCCTGCTTGCGGGCCTGATCGACGTGGATCACCGCCTGCTCCACGCGTTGCGCGGTGGAGGCGATGGGCGTGACCGCCACCTGCACGGGATCGGTGATGAAGCGCTTGGCGAGTTCGGCGATGGGCGGCGGCATGGTGGCCGAGAAGAACACCGTCTGGCGCTGCGCCGGCACGAGTTGCGAAATGCGCTTCAGCGCGTGGATGAAGCCCAGATCGAGCATGTGGTCGGCCTCGTCGAGCACGAGGATCTCCACCATGTCGAGGCGGCACTTCTTCTGTTCGATGAGATCGAGCAGCCGGCCCGGCGTGGCGACGAGCACGTCGACGCCGCGCTCCATCGCCTTGATCTGCCGGCCGATCGGCACGCCGCCGAACACGACAGCGCAGGTGAGCGCGGAGAACTTGCCGTAGGCGCGGAAGCTCTCGGCGATCTGCGCCGCGAGTTCACGGGTGGGTGCAAGCACGAGCACGCGCGCGGCGCGGGCCGCAGGCGGCTTCTTGTTGGCGGCGAGGCGATCAATGATCGGCAGCGCGAAGGCGGCGGTCTTGCCGGTGCCCGTCTGGGCGAGACCGACGACGTCCTTGCCGGCGAGCACGTGGGGAATGGCCTGGGCCTGGATGGGGGTGGGCGTGGTGTAGCCTTCGGCGGCGAGCGCCTTGAGCACAGGCGCGCTCAGGCCGAGTTCGGTGAATTGGGTCAAGTGATGGGTGCTTTCGAAACGCGCGCCGGGGTGCTCAACACTGCGAGGCGGTGGCGGGCGTGAGACCGGAGCGCGGCGACGGCGATGCAAGGCAGAAGCTGCCGAACGTCGATGGTTGCGCACCGAAAGGGACCGCGTCCGACAAGAGCCCGGCGTTCAAGCCATGCTGCAAATGCGAACGGTCGCGACGCGGTGTATGCGCGCCGAAGATGAAGAAGTCAACAATACCGGGCGCATGGGCGCCCTGCACAGCTGCGGCGGCGCTATTCTGCGGCGACGCGCGCGGACGCCAGGCTGGCCGCGAGGCCCCTTTTGCCCGCGAGATATTCCCGCTCCAGCCGGTCTACGAGGCCGGCCACGGTGGGCACATCCTTGACGGCGCCGATGCCCTGGCCGCAGCCCCAGATGTCCTTCCAGGCCTTCTTGTCGGTGTTGCCGCCGGAGCCGAAATTCATCTTCGAGGGATCGGATTCCGGGAGATTGTTGGGGTCCAGCCCGGCGTTGACGATGGACGGTTTCAGGTAGTTGCCGTGCACGCCGGTGAACAGGTTGGAATAGACGATGTCCTCGGCGCCGCTGGCGACGATCATGTCCTTGTAGCCCTGGTCGGCGTTCGCCTCCTGCGTGGCGATGAAGGCCGAGCCCATGTACGCAAGGTCGGCGCCCATGGCTTCGGCGGCCAGCACCGCGCGCCCGTTGGCGATGGCGCCGGACAGCAGCAGCGGCCCATCGAAGAACTCGCGGATCTCCTGCACCAGCGCGAACGGCGACAGCGCGCCCGCGTGTCCGCCCGCGCCCGCACATACCGCGATGAGGCCGTCGGCCCCCTTCTCCAGCGCCTTCCTCGCGTGCGCAATGTTGATGATGTCATGCAGCACCACACCGCCGTAGGAGTGGATCGCATCGTTCAGCCAGGACTGCGCGCCGAGTGAGGTGATGACCACCGGCGCCTTGTACTTCACGCACATTTCCACGTCGTGCTCGAGCCGATCGTTGGACTTGTGCACGATCTGGTTCACGGCATAGGGCGCAGCCTTGTGGGCGGGGTTCGACGCGTCGTGAGCGGCGAGCTCGTCGGTGATGCGGTCGAGCCATTCGCCCAGCACGGGCCCCGGGCGCGCGTTGAGCGAGGGGAAAGAGCCCACCACGCCCGCCTTGCACTGCGCGATGACGAGGTCCGGCCCTGACACGATGAACAGCGGCGATCCCACCACGGGTATGCGCAGGTTTTGCAGGACGGGCGGCAGCGACATGATCTTCCCCAACGTCAACGAAATTCAGTGGTCACAGTGTACCGGGGCGCGGCCCAGAAGCAATTTCACCCCGTTGAACCCTCGCGTAAGCCGTCGCGGCGGGCAGTCGCGGTTGACGGCGCGGCGGCGGGAGCGCACAGCACCGGCTCTCCTTGGGGAGTAGCCGCCCTCGCATCCCATGAGGGCTCCGCGTCAACAGGCTTGGCCGCAGGGCCATGGCGCGGGGACGGCCGGTAGACCCGGCCGCTGGCGAGACCAACGGAACAGCGTCCCGCCGGCCGGCGGCGCGCGTGTTCCGTTCGTGATCGCCGGCCTGGACTGCACCGATGACCGCCCTCTTCATCTCGCTGATCACCGTCGCCATCGCCGAAATCGGGGATCGCACCCAGTTGCTCGCCATCGTGCTCGCCGCACGCTTCGGCCGGCCCTGGACGATCCTCGCGGGCGTACTCGCCGCCACGCTCGCGAACCATGCGCTGGCGGCCACTGCGGGCTACTTCATCACCGACCTGCTCAGCGGCCGCCCGGTGCGCATCGCCATCGCACTGTCGTTCATCGCCATGGCGCTGTGGACGCTCGTGCCCGACACGCTCGACGAGGACGCCGACGCGGCACGCAGCGGATCGAACGTGTTCATGGCCACGGCCATCGCGTTCTTCCTGGTGGAGATGGGCGACAAGACGCAGATCGCAACAGTGGCGCTGGCGGCGCGCTTCCAGGACATCGCGTGGGTGACGGCGGGCACCACGCTGGGGATGATGGCGGCGAACGCGCCGGCGGTGTTCTTCGGCAAGGCGGCCACGCGCGTCCTGCCGCTCACCACGGTGCGCCGGATCGCCGCCGGG
>JAIYAO010000080.1 GCA_027488965.1 Alphaproteobacteria bacterium | reverse complement strand
GTGGTTGGTCGGTTCGTCCAGCAGCAGCATGTCGGGCTTCGACAGCAGCAGGCGGCACAGCGCGATACGGCGGCGCTCCCCGCCCGACAGCTTCTCCACGCCGCTCTCGTTGGGCGGGCAGCGCAGGGCGTTCATCGCCATCTCGATTTTTGAATCGATGTCCCAGGCGTCGGCGGCGTCGATCTTCTCCTGGAGGGCGGTCATCTCCTCCATGAGTTCGTCGGTGTAGTCCTCCGCCATCTGCGCGGAGACGGCGTTGTAGCGGTCGAGCAGCTTCTTCTCCTCGCACCAGACAATGGTGTTGTCCCAGACGTTGAGCGCGGGATCGAGTTGCGGCTCCTGCTCCAGGTAGCCCATCTTGGTGCCGGCCAGCGGCA
The DNA here is from genome assembly GCA_027488965.1 of Alphaproteobacteria bacterium. Classification (GTDB taxonomy): domain Bacteria; phylum Pseudomonadota; class Alphaproteobacteria; order Caulobacterales; family Aquidulcibacteraceae; genus VFBF01. The sequence continues at coordinate 14,336 of JAIYAO010000080.1, read as the reverse complement.
TGGCCTCGCCGGTGTAGTCCTTGTCGAGACCGGCCATGATCTTCAGCAGCGTGGACTTGCCGGAGCCGTTGACGCCCACCACGCCGATCTTGGCGTCCGGGAAAAAGGACAGCCAGATGTTCTCGAACACCTTCTTGCCGCCGGGATAGGCCTTGGTGAGGCCCTGCATGGAAAAGATGTACTGCGCGGGTTGAGCCGCCATGGGGTGCGCCTGTCTGTGGAAGTAACGGGGAGACGCTCATTTAGGCCCGCCCGCCCGGCCCGTGAAGGGCCTGAAATGGACAGGCGGGCCGCGGCGCCGTAGCGTGAAGCTCCGGAAACGGGAGACCGCCATGCCAAACTTGTCTCGACGCGACGCCATCCTCGCAACGCTCGCGGCGGCCTCGTCGCCTTTCGGCGCGGCGCTTGCGCAGACGCCCACAAGGGGCGTGGGTTTGGGCCTTACGCGACGCGGCACGCCGCAGCTGACACTCGGACCGTTTTATCCCGTCATCCGCCCTCTGGAGGAGGACGCAGACCTTACACAGGTGCAAGGGCGGCGCGCGCTTGGACAGATCATCGACATCGCAGGGCGCGTGACCCGCGAAGACGGGACGCCGGTGCCGAACGCCATCCTCGACATCTGGCAGGTCAACGCCGCCGGCCGTTACTTCCATCCCAACGACCCAAGTGGGGCGCCGCTCGATCCGGGCTTTCAGGGCGCGGCGATCATTCGCGCCGATGCAGAGGGTCGTTATCGCTTTCGTACTGTTAAGCCGGCGCCCTACGCTGACCGCGCGCCACACATCCACTTCGACGTTAAGGGGAAGCACCGGCGGCTCATGACGCAGATGTTCTTTCCCGGTGAGACGCTCAACGCCGAAGACAACCTGTACAAAGGCCTCGCCACTGACACCCTGCGCGGCAAGGTGACGGCGATGGCTCAGCCGAAGTCGGCAGACGCGCCACCGCTCTACATCTGGGACATCGCGCTGGCTGTGGAGTGAGTCAGGAACTCACATTAACGCCTCGGTAACGAACTTTTCGGTCCGCGTCGGCCGGATTGGTTAGGCGAACAAAGCTTTGTTCAGACAAGCGCGTCAAAGTCAGGCCGCTCCAGATCGGAACAGCCGCATGCCGACCGCCGACGCATCGCCCGCAGAAGTCGCCTCCGCGGCGCAGGATCCGCACGCGCGCTTTGTACAGGCGCTGCCGCTTATGCTGGAAAACCTCGCGCTGAGCCGCAACCTGCGTGCCGGCGCGGGGATGATGTCGTCGCTGATCGCGCTCATCTGGTTCGACTGGACGCTCGTCGCCGCCTACATCGCCGTGGTCTTGATCCATGAGTGCGTGACCTTCCCGTACCTTCTGCACCGGGTGGTCACCCCCATGGCGGCGCGGAATGCGAAGCTAGCGCATCGCATCTTTGCGGCGAGCAACATGTCCGGCGCCATCATCTACACAGGCGTATGGGCGCCTGTGCTCGCGGTAGGCGGCGTGCTTGGTGCGTTCGTGGGCGCGGGCTGGTTCTGGGGTACGCTCATCCACAACATGACGTACAATGCCCGCGACCGGCTGGTATTCGTGACGTGCATGATCCCGCCCGTCACAGCCGCCGTGCTGGTGCCATTCTTCATGCACCTGCCATGGTGGGGCCCGTGGGTAGCACTTTTCCTGACCGCGCAGGGCCTTGCGGCGATGCTTTTAGCCACCAGAGACCACAACCGTCTTGCGGCGTCCGCAGAGCGCCACGAAAAAGCACGCCACGCAGCGGAAGAGGCCAGCGTCGCGAAATCCCAGTTCCTCGCCACCATGAGCCACGAGCTGCGCACGCCGCTCAACGCCATCATCGGCTACTCGGAGATCATCGAGGAAGACCTCGAGCAGGCGCCCGAAGAGGCCAGCGCCGACGATGCCCGCCGCATCCGCCGCGCCGCGCGCCACCTGCTCACGCTGATCAACGAGGTGCTTGACCTCTCCAAGATCGAGTCCGGGCGCCTTGAGCTCATCAACGGGCCCGTCGACGTGGCGGCGCTGCTGCACGACGTGGAGGAGACCGTGCGCCCGATCGGCGCCGGCAACGGCAACGTGGTGACGCTCGACGTGGTGGGCGCCATCCCGATGCTGGAGACCGACGGCGCCCGCCTCAAGCAGTGCCTGCTCAACCTCGCCACCAATGCCTGCAAGTTCACCAAGGACGGTCGCATCACCATCCGTGCGGGGCTGGAGCATCGCAACGGCGCCCGGGTGCTGGAAATCGCGGTGATCGACACCGGCATCGGCATCAAGGCGGAAGACCAGGCGCGGCTGTTCCAGCCGTTCGTGCAGGTGGACGGCACCGAGACCCGGGCGCAGGACGGCACGGGCCTTGGGCTCGTGATCACGCGCAAGCTGGCGCAGGCGATGGGCGGCGACGTCTCGCTGATCAGCACCGCCGGCGTCGGCTCCACGTTCACGCTCGTCATCGCGGCGAAGCCCGTGGCGGCGGCTGCGCCGATAAAGGAAACGGGCCCGCTCGTGCTTGTGATCGAAGACGATCCCACCGCGCGCGACCTCACCTGCCGCGCGCTGGCGCGCCTCGCCTTCAACGTGCACGCCACCGCATCCGCAGCCGAGGGCCTGAAGATGCTGGAGCGCGTGCGTCCGGATCTCGTGATCCTGGACATCCACCTGCCCGACCTCAGCGGCTGGCACGTGCTGGAGCGCATCAAGACCATGCCGGAAGGCCAGGACCTGCCGGTGCTGGTGGTCACCATCGACGACGACCGTCAACGCGCGCTGGCGCTTGGCGCATGCGATCACATGGTCAAGCCGGTGGACCGCGACCAACTCACCGCCGCCGCCGTGCGCTACGCCCTGCCGCGCCACAGGCCCGTGCTGGCCACCTCGTTCGCGGAGCCGCCGCCGGCCGCCACAGGCCTGACCCGCACGGGCTGACGCCTACCGGATTTCCGCAAGATAGCGCCGGTAAAGCGCGTGCGCCTCGGCAGTGCGTTCCGCATCGTAGCGCACGCGCATGTCGCTGGCGTCGGGCTCGTCGAAGGCGTGCGTGGCGCCTTCCAGCCAGGCGACGCGGACCGGCGTCGGCGCCGGCATGGCCTCCAGCGTGGCCCGCAGACCCGCAGATCCCGCCACGACATCGCGCGACCCCACCAGCGCCAGCGGCCGCGCCTCGATGCGCAGGCCCCGCCGGCGCGCCACGCAGCCGAAGCCGCAGTACGGATACACAAGGAACGCCCCCCGCACCCCGGCGAGCGGCTCCGCCGGCAATCCCTGAAGCTTCGCAGCGCCCGTCATCTCTGCCCCTGGCGCCAGCGCCAGTGCATCGAGCACCGCCCAGCCGCCATGGCTCCAGCCCGCCGCCACGAGCCTCTCCGCGTCCACCCAGGGCTGGCGGCGCGCCCATTCCAGCGCGGCGTAGAGATCGCCCGCCCGCTCCCGCCCCCACAGGCGCGCGCCTGTGCAGACCGTGGCGTAGGCGCCAAGCCGCGAGATGCCGCGATGGGCGTAGCTGTCGAGAACGATCGCCGCCCACCCCGCCGCGCGCGCCTGCTGCGCCCACGTGCCCTGGAATGCTTTCTTGCCGCCACAGCCGTGCAACTGCACCACGACGGGAAACGGCCCGGGCCCATCGGGCTTCACGATGTCCGCGTGGGGCATCATCGCCACGATCCGGTCGTCCAGCGTTTCGGCGGCCATGGCTGGGGATCCCGTCCAGAGGAACAGGCTGCAAAGGATCGCCACGGCGCGCGCAGTGCTGCCCATCGCGCAGGCTTCCGCCGCCGGGCCGGGCAGTGTCAACCGCGCCGGCGCCACCGGCCCTTGTTCCTCCGCGCGTGGCGCTTTAGCAGCGCAGGACGAACTGGGAAGGCGCCCATGGAACCTCCTGACCTGCACGCCCCGCGTCGCGAACGGACCGGCCACCGCTGGGTCGATCTGCTGCTGGCGCTCGTGGCGGTGCTGGTGTCGGGCGTGTCGCTCTACGTGGCTGTGGACAACGGACGCAGCATGGAGCGGCTCGTGGCGGCCAACAGCTGGCCCAACCTCGCCATCGACACGTCCGTGGTGCGCGGCGACGGCGACGCAGGCGTGAAACTGCAGATCGACATCGGCAACAGCGGCGTGGGACCTGCGCGGCTGGAGACGCTTGAACTGTTCAATGCGCAGGGACCTGTGGCGGACGCCGACGCCCTCGGCAAATGGATGAAGGCCCTCGGCGAGGGCAAACCGCTTGCCGCGCAGGTGGAGGGCGGCACGGTCGTGGGAGATGTCATCGGCGTCGGCGAGACAAGCCTCCTCATCTCGATCACCGCGCCCGACGAAGCGGTATGGCGCACGCCGTTCGTGGCGGCCGCCACGGCGCTGGAGACCCGCATCTGCTACTGTTCGGTGTTCGACGACTGCTATCTGGCGGACTCGCGCCGCGAAAACGCCCGCCCCGCGCGCGTGAAGGAGTGTCCCCGCCCCGCGACGCCTTACGACGATGACATCTCGAAGCTTATCCTCGGCGCGCCCGCAGCGCAGGCCACACCGGATGCCCCCTGATGCTCACCCTCGATCCTCGCCTGCAGGCCTATCTCGACAAGCTCCGCGAGCGCCCGGGCTTTGACTGGCGCAACACCGTGGAGGACGCGCGGCGGATGTTCTGGAAGCAGGCGCATGCGCTGGAGACGGATGCGCCCGCGATGCTGGAGACGCGCAACCTGACCGTCGCCGGCGCCGACGGCCTGCTCGATGCGCGGCTGTACGTGCCCTTCGCGGCGGGCGCAGGGACCGGGCCCGGCATCGTGTTCTTCCATGGCGGCGGCTTCGTGCTGGGGGACCTGGAAAGCCACGAGATGCTGTGCCGGCGCCTTGCGGACGCAGGCCGCCTGCGCGTGCTGTCGGTGGCCTACCGCCTCGCGCCCGAGCATCGCTTCCCCGCCGCACCCGAGGATGCCGTGGCGGCGACCACATGGGCCAGCACATACGCCGACGCCATCGGCTTCGATCCCGCGCGCATGGGCGTCGCGGGCGACAGCGCGGGGGGCAATCTCGCGGCGGTCGTGGCCCAGCAAGTGAAATCGCGCGGCCTCGCGCCGCTGAAGGCGCAGATCCTGATCTACCCCTGCACGCAATTCCTGCAGATGACGCCCTCGCAGATCCGCCTGAAGGAGGGCTACATGCTCACGCAGGCGGCGCAGGATTTCTTCCGCGACAAGTACCTGCCCAACCGCGAATGCGCGCTCGATACCCGCTGCTCGCCGCTGCTGGAAAACGACCTGGGTGGCCTGCCCCCTGCTTACATCGTCACCGCCGGCTACGATCCCCTGCTCGACGAGGGCCGCGCCTATGCCGACAAGCTCGAGGCCTGCGGCGTGCGCGTGACGTACCGGGAGTACGCCGGCCAGATCCATGGCTTCTTCAACATGACTGCGATTTCATCGGAAGCGCGGCGAGCCATCGCCGACGCCGGCGTATGGGCGGCGGCGACGTTGTAACGACGCCCCCGCGGTCGCGCGCCCTTGAAGGGCGAAGGCCGAACAATATCTCTCGTGGGGCGGCGGCGCGGGAGACGCACGATGGACCTCATGAAGTTCTGGCGCTGGCGACTTGACCCTTCACAGGCGACCATCGAGTCCGTCGTTCCCGCTGCATATGAAGAGGCGACGGTGAACATTGTTGACGGGGTGGTTCGCATCCAGTCGCAGGACATGCCTCCCCGTCGCCAGAGGCGCACCGAAGCATCATCACCAATAGACAAGGACGTCACGCCGCCTTGAGTTTGCCGATCAGGGCGCGTGCTTCGGCAGCGCCCAGCGGGCGCGCGAAGAGATGGCCCTGTGCGAAGTCGCAGCCGATGTCGGCGAGGATCTCACGTTGCGCCTCGGTCTCCACGCCCTCCGCGATGGTCTCCAGGCCCAACTCATGCGCCAGCGCCACCATGGCGCGCACGATCTTCAGGTGCGGGCCGTTCTCGGTGATGCCGGAAATCAGGTGGTGATCGAACTTGAGCGCATCCGCCGGCAGCTTGGTGAGCCAGGTGAACGACGAGAAGCCCGAGCCGAAATCGTCGAACAAAATCTTCACCCCCGCCGCGCGCAGCTGCGTGAGCGCGCGCGCAATCCTCGGGGGATCGCGCAGCACCTGTTGCTCCGTCACTTCGAGCTTGAGCACGCCCGCCGGCAGGCCCGCAGCGCGCACGATATCGAGCGTATCGGCGACGAAATCGTCACGCTCTAGATCGTGGCCCACCACGTTCACGGAAACGAACACGCCGTCCGCGCCGCTCGCGCGCCAGCCGCGCATCACTGCGCACGCCGCCAGCAGGATGCGCCGGCTGATCTGGCCCATGACGCCCCGCGCCATCGCCTCCTCGAGGAACCCCGACGGCTCCAGCAACGTCTCCGGCGCCTGGCGCCAGCGCGCCAGCGCCTCGAACCCCGCCAACGCCCCGTCCGCGAGGCGCGCCACGGGCTGGAACGCCGGTTCGAACGCATCGGCGGCGATGGCGCGTTCGATGTCGGCGAACAGCGCGTCGCGGGCGGCTTCGGTGCTCATGGAAGCGGGTGTCCGATGATTGGCGGCTTCTGTCCAGCGCGACTGCGGCTGTCAGGTTCGGTCGTTCAAGTTGATGGCGCAGGCGCCTTGGCGGCCCGCGCCGCGCGTGGTGCTTTCCGGCGGATGACACACCCGCACTTCGCCGGCGCCAAGATCGCGCTGTTCCTCGACGAGGCGATCCTCGTTTACCTGCGCGACGACAAGCCCGGCATTCCCCATCCAAACCAGTGGGATCTCCCCGGCGGCGGCCGCGAGGGACCGGAAAGCCCGCTTCAGTGTGCGCTACGCGAACTGCAGGAGGAGTTCGCCATCGCGCTGGCGCCGGCGCGTATCGTCTGGACGCAAGCCTACCCCGGCCTCGCCGCCGAAAACGCCCCCACCTACTTCTTCGCCGCCCATCTCACCGCTGAGGACATCGACGCCATAAGGTTCGGCGACGAAGGCCAGCACTGGGCGTTGATGCCGGTGACGGCGTTTCTTGCTCACCCGGAGGGCGTGAGCCACCTGCAGGATCGCGTGCGCGATTTTCTGCTGCGCTATAGCGCTATGTGATCGGGTCCCCCGCCACGAGACCGAACAGCAGGTGATCGCGCCAGTCGCCGTTGATCTTGAGATACGAGCGCGCGAGCCCTTCGGGCGTGAAGCCCACCTTCTGCAACAGAAGTTTCGAAGGTTCGTTGTCCGGCTGGCAGGCGGCCTCCACGCGGTGCAGGCCCAGATCATCGAAGGCGAAGCGTGCGAGGCGGCGCGCGGCCGCGCTCGTGTGCCCGCGCCGCGCGTGCGGCGCGCCGACCCAGTAGCCGAGCGAGCACGACATCGCCACGCCCCGCTGCACGCGCGACAGCGTGGCGCCGCCCACCAGCACGTTGTCACGCAGACGGAAGATGAAGAACGCGTAAGCCCGCCCGTCACGCGCATCCTCGGTGTAGCGGCGCAGCTTGTAGCGGAAGGAGTTCCGGGAGAGTTCGTCGTCGGCCCAGGTGGGCTCCCACGGCATCAGGAAGGCGCGGCTCTCCTCGCGCAGGTCGGCCCAGTCCTGGTAGTCGCGCGCCTCCGGGTGGCGCAGGTACACGCCCCCGCCATCGAGCCGGCGGACGCCATCGTCGGGTTTGAGCAGGGCCATCAGGAAAAGCGTGCCCGAAAGACGCCGGCGGCGCCAAGCCCCGTCTTCGGTCCGATGGCGGCGGCGGCCACGGGCCCGGCGACGGCGGCAGCTGCGATGCCGCGGACGTCATCGGCGGTGACGGCGGCGATGCGGGCGCGGATTTCGGCGAACGGCACGATGCGATCGCGCAGGAACAGCTGGGCGGCGCGGGCTTCGGCCCGGGCTAGCGGCGCCTCCGCACCCATCAGGGTCTGAGCCGACACCACCGCCTTGGCGCGCGTCAGCTCCGCGGCGGTGGGGCCGTCCTTCGCCAGTGCAGCGAAGGCGTCGGCCACGCACTGAGCGACGACCTTTGCGTTCTTCGCAGCGCAACCGGCATAAACGCCGACCCGCCCCACATCCTCATAGACATCGAGCCATGAGTGGATGGCGTAGACGAGGCCGCGCGTTTCGCGCACGTCCTGGAAGAGGCGCGAGGCCATGCCGCCGCCGAAGATCTCCGAGAAGATCCACGCCGCCGGCGCCGCGTCGTCGCCCGCAGGCGGCGCGGGCGCGGAGAACACCAGGTGAGTCTGCTCCAGCTTGCGCGCTTCGACGGCCTCCGCCGCCACGAGCCGTGCGGGCGCCGGCGGAATCATGGGGCCCGCGGTCAGGTCGCCGAAGCGGCGTTGCGCGGTCTCGGCCACGCGATCGCGGTCGTAGCCGCCGGAGACGCAGACCACCACGCGCGCAGGCGTGGTGTGGGCGTCGCGAAACGCGTGCAGCGTATCCACGCTGACGCCAGCAACAGTTTCCGCCTCGCCGAGGATGGGCCGGCCGAGGGGATGATCGGGGAAAAGCGCAGCCTGATGCAGTTCGAACACGCGGTCGTCCGGCTGGTCGAAAGCTTCGCCGCGCTCCTGCGCCACGACGCCCTTCTCCTTCTCCAGATCGTCGGCCAGCCAGTGCGGATCGCGCAGCATGTCGGCCAGCAGGTCGAGCGCGAAGGGCGCGTGCTCGCTGGTGACGCGCGCAGTGTAGGACGTGCGCTCATAGCTGGTTGCCGCGTTCAGGTAGCCGCCGACATTCTCGATGGCTTCTGCAAAGGCCTGCGCATCGCGCCCGCCCGCGCCCTTGAAGGCCATGTGCTCGAACAGGTGCGCGACACCGTTGTGCGCCGCCTCCTCCCACCGCGCGCCCACCCGCACCCACACGCCCAGCGCCGCCGTCTCCAGCCCGGGCATGGGATCGAGCGCGAGGCGCACGCCGTTGGGCAGCGCGATGCGTTCGGGGACCGCGGTCATGGCGAAGACCATGCGCGCGCGCGTTCGCGGACGTAGCGCTTGACCGCGTCCACATCGTTCGGCAGCGCGTCGGCGCGTTCGGGGCGCTGCATCAGGTCGGCGCACTTTTCCGGCAGCGGCGGCGCGGAGCCGGTGGCGGCCTCCACGGTTTCGGGAAACTTGGCGGCGTGCGCGGTGGCGAGCGTGACCACGGGCCCTTCCGGGCGCCAGCCATCGACGGCCTTCAGGCTCGCCGCCAGCCCCACGGCCGTATGCGGGCAGACAAGCTCGCCAGTGGCGTCGCGCATGGCGCGCAGGGCGGCGCGAGTCTCGTCCTCGCTCACCGCCACGGCGGAGAACCCGGCGCGGATCGAAGCCATCGCATCCGCCGGCAGATCGAAACCGCCCGCCTGCGCGAAACTTTCGTAGCGCGTGCGCGTGGAGTCCGCGTCGCGGCCCAGCGCCTCGTACACCAGCCGCTCGAAGTTGCTGGCGACCTGGATGTCCATGGCGGGCGACATGGTGGCGTGGGATGTTTTCGCGCGTTCGTACCGCCCCGTGGCGAACGTGCGCGGGAGGATGTCGTTGGCGTTGGTGGCGATCAGGATGCGCCCGACGGGCGCGCCCATGGCGCGCGCCACATGCCCCGCGAAGGCGTCCCCGAAATTGCCCGTGGGCACGACGAAATGCACCGGCCCATCCCCGCCCAGCGCCTGCGAGGCGGCGATGAAGTACGACGTCTGCGCCACGATGCGCGCCCAGGAAATCGAGTTGACGCCCGAGAGCCTGGCCTGCGCGCTAAAGTCACGGTCCGCGAACAACGCCTTGAGCAGCGCCTGGCAATCATCGAAGTCGCCGTCGATGAGGATGGCTTGGACGTTGGCGGCGCCGGAAGCAGTCATGAACCGGCGCTGCACTTCCGACACGCGGCCCGCCGGCAGCATCACGAAGAGATCGACGCGGTCGCTGCCCTTCAGCGCCTCCACCGCCGCCCCGCCGGTATCGCCCGACGTGGCGCACACCACCGTGAGGCGGGCGTCGCGCTGCGCCAGCGCCACATCGTAGAGCGCCGCGATCAGCTGCATCGCCACGTCCTTGAACGCGAGCGACGGGCCGTGGAACAGCTCCATGAGCCAGCGGGCGTCGCCGATCTGCCGGAGCGGCGTGGCTGCGGGGTGCGCAAAGCGCGAGCCCGCGCCGAAGGCCTTGTCGGCAAGGGCCGCGGCGCCCGCAAAGCTCAGGTCCTCGCCCGCGAAGAGGTAGAGCGCCTCGGCGGCGGCGCCGGCGAGACCCATGGCCCCGCGATTGTCGCGCAGGTAGGGCCGCAGCGCCGGCCACTGCTCCGGCACATACAGTCCGCCATCGGGCGCAAGCCCCGCCAGCACCGCGTCGAGGAAAGAGACGGGCTCTGCGCCGCCGCGGGTGGAGATGTAGCGCATCGGGTTCAGCGGATGGTGAAACGGCCCAGACGGGCGTGGAAGGCCAAGTAAACCCCGATCAATGCCCCCGCCAGCCCCCACCAGGTGAGGGCGTAGCCGAGGTGGCGCTCGGGCGGCAGCGGCTCTGCGCCCGCAGCGCTGGCGGCGAAAGGATTGGGCGCTGCAGCCCCCGTGGCGTCGAGGTAGGGCATGGCCAGGTAGTGGCTCTCCACCGCCGCAAGGCCCGCAGCGGCGGCCATGGCGTCGAGATCGATCGCGTACCAGATGCGCCGTGCGGGATCGCCCTTCGCGGCGAAGGCGCCGCCGCCCTTCGGCGTCACCACCACGCCCGACACGGCGCGCGCCTGCGCCAGCGCCTTGCAGGAGGCGACGGCCCGCCAGCCCGGCGGTGCGGGGCCAGGCACGTAGTCGCAATCGACGAACACCACCCGCTCCCCGTAGCGAACGGGCTGGAAGACGCGCCATCCGGGCGCGCCGTCACGCGCGCCGAACACCAACTGCAGGCCCTCGGGCAACGCCACAAAGGGTTCGAGCGCCACCGTCGAGGGAGGCGTGACGCTGAGCAGCTTCTTTTCGTCGTATCGGGCCCATTGCCACTGGCCCAGGATCACGAGGACCACGAGCGCCACAACGCTCAGCGCCGTCATCACCGGCAAGGGTCTGAGACGGACGCGCATCAGTCCTGCACGCGCCCTTCGCCGGACTTGTGCGTCCACTGCAGCGCAAACAGCACGCCCTTGACCACCGGCAGCAGCGCGAGCGACAGCCCGAGCGTCAACGCGCCGGCGAGCCCCGCACTGGCCCACACCGGCCAGCCGAAGGCGAACTGCAGAATGAACGCCACCGGCACAACCATCGCGCCGACGATGAGGATCACGAACACTGTGGCCCCGTCGCCCACATCGGCCATGGTGAAATCGGTGTCGCAGGCGCTGCAGCGCGGGGCGAGCTGGAGGTAGCGGGCAAAGAGCGCACCCTCGCCGCAGCGCGGACACCGGCCGAACACGCCGGCCTTGAAGGCTGTGGCGACACTCATGGGCTTTTGCCCCTTTCGACGGCCGCGCGGCCGTCCCTTCCCCCGCCCGTGCGGAAGAAGCTCACACGCTAGCCAGCCATCGCCAGCGCCGGCACCACGTACACGAACGCAAACAGGAAGAGCCACACCACGTCCACGAAGTGCCAGTACCAGGCGGCGGCCTCGAACCCGAAGTGCTTCTGCGGCGTGAAGTGCCCCGCCAGCAGGCGGATCAGGCACACGGAGAGGAAGATCGTGCCGATGATCACGTGGGCGCCGTGGAAGCCCGTGGCCATGAAGAACGCCGACCCGTAGAGGTTGGCCTTCGTCTCGTCGCCCACGTTGCCGAAGGCGAAGCCCGCCTCGGGGTACTCGATGCCGAACTGTACGTAGGTGAAGAGGCACCCCAGCAGGATGGTGAGGATGAGGCCGAGGCGCGCGCCCGCGCGGTCGCCCTTCTGCAGCGCATGGTGCGCCCACGTCACGGTGGTGCCGGACAGCAACAGGATCAGCGTGTTCATCAGCGGCAGGTGGAAGGGGTCGAACGTCTCCACGTTCGGCGGCGGCCAGTGCGCCCACGCCTTCATGGCCTCCGGATCGCCCATGATGATCCAGTCGGCCCGCGCCTCGTGGAAGATCGCCATTTCGAAGTAGGCCCAGAACCAGGCCACGAAGAACATCACCTCCGACGCGATGAAGAGGATCATGCCGTAGCGCAGGTGAATGTCGACCACCTCGGTGTGGTGGCCCTGGCGGCCCTCCTTCACCACATCGCCCCACCAGCCGATCATGGTGCCGATGATGCCGGCGAAGCCGAGGCCGAGCAGGATGGGGTTGCCCTTGGACAGCAGGCCCGTGTCCGCCTCGGTCAGGCCCTTCATGGCCACAACCGCGCCGATGGCGAGCACGAACAGTGACAGGGACGCCACCAGCGGCCACGGGCTGGGGTTGACCAGATGGTAGCTGTGCTTGACGTCGCCGTGGCTTGCCATGGGGGACTTCCGGGCCGGAGGAAAAAGGTTCTTGCGGCGGCTTCTAGCCCGCGTCGCGGGGGGCGCCAAGGATTTCGGGGCGCGGCGGATTGGCGGGAGCCGGACGCCCCGCCCCTACTCCGCCTTCTCGAAGTAGGTATAGCTCAGCGTGATGGTGCTGGTCTCGCGGGTGTCGCGGTCCTTCACGATCTCCGGATCGATGAAATAGAGCACCGGGAGCTGGGCTGTCTCGCCGGGGGCGAACACCCTGTCCTGGAAGCAGAAGCACTGGAGCTTCTGGAAATAGATGCCCGTGGTGTGCGGGGTGACGTTGTAGCTGGCCACCGCGTTCACCGGCCGGTCGGAGATGTTCTTCACCGTGAAGAACGCGAGCCCCGTTTCGCCGATGCGCAGCGTGGCGCTGGTCTGCTCGGCAGTGAAGTCGAGCGGGGTGGAGGGCGGCACGTTGGCGTCGAAGCGGACCTCGATGGTGCGGTCGAGGATGGCGCCGGGGGCCTTGAGCGCGGTTTGCGTGGTGCCGCCGAACCCGGTGATGCGGCAGAACGCGGCGTAGAGCGGCGCCGCCGAGAGCGCCAGCCCCATCATGCCGGCGACGATGCCGATACAGATCGCCACCCAAAGCACAGGCTTCCTGGCGGGCGCCATCAGAACGGCCGCTCCACCACATTGCCCTGCAGGCGCACCAGCGTGATGGTGAACACCAGCACCACGAAGGCCGCGAGGGAGAGCCCGATCACGAGGTTGCGCCGGCGGCGCGCGCGCAGCGCGTCCTCGTTCATCCGCCCACCCGCGCGTAGAGGCCGAGGCCGTGTTCGGCGATGAGGGCCGCGAAGATCAGGAAGAGATAGAGGATCGAAAACACGAAAAGGTTGCGCGCCGCCCGGTCGTCGGCGGCGCCGTTGTAGATCTCGCCGGCGGCGCTGGCGCCCTCGCCGGCCTTCGAGCGCGCGATGCGCACCGCCAGCAGCACGAAGCCCGCCCCGCCGACGCCCGCGACGACCGTGTAGATCCAGCCGCCAAGGCCGGTGACCGCGGGAGCAAGGCCCAGCGGCGCCAGCAGCAGGGAGTATACGAGAATCTGGGTGCGCGTGGCGCGCGCGCCGTGGGTGACGGGCAGCATGGGCACGCCGGCGGCGGCGTAGTCGCCCTTCTGGTAGAGCGCGAGCGCCCAGAAGTGCGGCGGCGTCCACATGAAGATGATGAGCACCAGCAGCAGCGGATCAAGGCCGAGGCCGCCGGTCTTGGCCGCCCACGCCACCGCTGGCGGCAGCGCGCCCGCGAGTCCGCCGATGACGATGTTCTGCGGCGTCCGCCGCTTCAGCCACATGGTGTAGGGCACGGCGTAGAAGAAGATCGTAAAGCCCAGCAAGGCGGCCGCCAGCGCCCCGCCCGCAAGCGCCATCGTCACCACCGACAGCACCGAGATCACCACGCCGAGGCTGAGCGCTTCCGGCCCCGCGACGCGACCGGACGGTACCGGGCGCATCCGCGTGCGGCGCATCTTTGCGTCGATGTCGGCGTCGTACCACATGTTGAGCGCGCCGGCCGCGCCCGCGCCGGCGGCGATGGCGAAGATGCATGCGAAGGCCAGCACGGGGTTCGCCTCGCCCGGCGCTGCAAGCCAGCCGGCCAGCGCCGTGAACACCACAAGGCTCATCACCCGCGGCTTCATCAGCGCGATGAAGTCGCCGGCGGTGGAGGGGCGGATGTTCTCGACGGCGAGGGTCAACTTGAGTCTCCAACCCTCTCCCGCCCGCGGGAAAGGGACGACCGAGCGGAGCGAGGTCACGGTGAGGGCCAGTGAGACGTCAACGCTCTTGCCCCTCACGGGCCCTCACCCTGCGTTCGTTGCACGAACGCTGCCCCTCCCCCGCGTGCGGGGGAGGGATTGGGCGTCGCTAGTGTTGCTTCTCCGGCGTGATCACCGGCAGCTGGTTGAACTGGTGGAAAGGCGGCGGGGACGACAGCGTCCACTCCAGCGTGGTGGCGCCTTCGCCCCAGGGG
>JAIYAO010000044.1 GCA_027488965.1 Alphaproteobacteria bacterium | reverse complement strand
CGAGCCCCCGCTCAGAAGGTCGCCTTCAGCTCCACGCCCACGGTCCGCGGTGCGCCGCGGATGAAGGTGGGGCTGCCCAGCGTGTCGCCGGTGTTGCCGGCGTCGATCACGTACTCTTCGTCCGTCACGTTGCGCACGAAGGCGCCGATGGTGACGTTGGCGTCCGTAGGCCGGAACTCGGCGCGGAAGTTGAACAGGCCGTAGCTCTCCTGCTTCTCATTCTGCACGGTGTCGAGCAGCGCCGGCGACAGCGCCGACTGCGCCTGCAGCGTGGCGCGATCGTTGTCGTCGTCGAAGAAGATCTCGGACTGCCAGGCGTAGCTGGGGATCAGCGTCAGCTGGCCGAGGCCGAACACCGGCACGCCCACCGTGGCCCCCGCCGAGAAGGTGTTCTCCGGCGAGAGGCGGAAGCGGTTGCCGTTGCGGGCGCCGCTGTCGAACTGGGCGTCGTTGTAGCCGTAGTTGGCGAAGGCGGAGATGGCGTCCGTGAGGCTCCAGGCGGCGGCGGCCTCGAAGCCCGTGGCGCTTGCTTCACCGGCGTTGGTGGGCACAAAGCGCAGGCCGTCGAACACGGTCGTCTGGAAGTTCTCGTACTTGTAATTGAACACCGACGCATCGAGCTGCAGGCGGCCGTCCATCAGGGCGGCCTTCGCGCCGACCTCGAAGCTGTCCACCGTCTCGGCATCGACGACGCCGAACGTCACCGGGCCGCCCGGGGCGGCGGGGCCGGAGCCCACGATCACCTCAGGCCGGCGCCCGCGGGCGTAGGACGCCCAAGTGGAAAGATCCTCCGTGATCGAGTACCGCGCCACCGCACGCCAGGTGAAGTCGTCGAAGGTCTCGCTGCGTGTGCCCGTGCCGCCCGACGGCTGCGTGAAGAGCCCCGTGGTGCCCGGACGGATGATGCCCGCGAGCGTCGAGGGACCGTTGAGGAGCACCGTGCGGAAGCTGGTTTCCTTGTCGTCCTGCGTCCAGCGGATGCCGCCGGAGACTTCCAGCCGGTCCGTCACGGCGAACGTGACGTCGCCGAACAGGTCGATGGCGGTGGTTTCGCCGGTGTTGGTGAAGGATTCCTGGTGCGCCGGCTTCAGGTTGGCGGCGAGGAATGTGGCGGTCGGCACCGAAATCGTGACGCCGTTGGCGGCGCCGAGCCCAATGATGACGTTGCGCAGCGTGGTCTGGTTCGTGAACGCCGCGAACGGCGGCGGGTTGGGGCGCGTCACCTGACCGGCGAGCAGCGCGATGGCCGCGCGCTCGTCGAACTGCAGTGGCGCACGCTGGGAGCCGTCCTCGTAGAACCACGACCCGCCGACGAAGCCCGTGATGCGGTCGCCCGCTTCGAAGTTCAGGCGGAACTCCTGGCTCCACTGCTTGCCCTTGGTCTCGGCGCCGCCGATCAGCACCGGGTAGTCGAAGCCGTCCGGATCGAACGTCTCGAAGGCTTCGAAGTAGCGGTAGCCCGTAGTGGAGGTGAGCGTCAGCGACGGCGAGATGTCGTAGGCGGCGATGATGGTGCCGCTGGAGACATCGCGCGTCACGCCCAGCGGCTTGCCGCCATCGAAGGCCGCCGTGAGGTTCAGCGCGGCGGGGGTGAAGGGGCTCGTATCGCCGTTCGGCGGTGCGAAGATGCCCGACTTGAACGCCGTGCCGGAGGTGCGGTCGCTCTGGACGTTGAAGATGGCGTCGACCCGCAGCGCGGGCGTGGGGTCAAAGCGCACGGCCAGACGCGCCGCATCGGTATCGACGCTGCCGAGGGCTTCGCCGCCCAGCGTGTTCGTGACGAAGCCGTCGCGCTGACGGGTGGTGGCCGCGAGGCGGAAGGCCAGCGTGTCGGTGATGACGGGCACGTTGAGCACGCCCACGCCGCGGAAGAGACCGTAGTCCCCCGCCGAGAGGTCGATGGAGCCGCCGAAGTCGTTCAGCCGCGCCTTGTTCTGGATGATGTCGATGCCGCCGATCAGGGCGCCGCGTCCGAACAGGGTCGGCTGCGGGCCCTTGGCCACTTCGATGCGCTCCAGGTCGAACGGCTCGATGGCGGAGCCAACGGCGCGGGAGATGGAGACGCCGTCCTGGAACACCGCGACCCGCGGCTCCTGGTTGGCTTCGGTGGAGTCCGAGGTGATGCCGCGGATCACGAAGCCCGGGTTGTTGGGCGACTGTTCCTGGATCTCGAGACCCGGGATCAGCTGCGAGATCTCGTCGAGGCTGTCGAGGCCGTACCGGTCGATGAAATCGCCGTTGTAGGCGGTGAGCGCGATCGGCACGTCCAGGATCGCCTGCTCGCGCTTCTGCACGGTGACGATGATCTCGTCGGAGACCGGCGTGTCACCTGCCTGCGCTGCTTCTTGCGCATGCGAAACCTGCGCAAAACCCATGGCGCCCATGAGCGCAACCGCACTCGTCCACATACCGCGCATTGTAAACCCCGCTTTATTGCGTGCGTTGCATTAGGGGCGATGCGCGACGGCAGCGTGTAGGCCGTGCGACAGTTCCATGAATGACCGCGGCCCATCCAGGGGCGATGCAAACGGGTGACAGGCCAGGGTCGCCACCCCGTTCCCGTCCGCCGCCGGTTGACCCCGCGCCGGGCGACGCGCTCCCTGCTCCCGCGCTCCCTGTTCCCGAGGGACGCGCCACGGAGGAGGCAAGGATGTGGAAGCCCCTAGCGCTTTTGGCGCTTGTCACGTCTGTGGGCGGCTGCGTGGCTCCGGCGGCGCGGCCCGGGTTGGCGGACATCGTCGCTGACGGCCGCGCGATCGCCGAGACGCAATGCGCCGGCTGCCACGCCTTGGGCGCCCGGGGCGAGAGCCCGGTGGCGCAGGCCCCGCCCTTCCGGACGGTGCTTGCCCATTACCGCATCGAGGCCCTCGAATCCGACCTGATCGAAGGCATCCGCGTGAACCACGAGATGCCGGCGTTCCGGTTCGACCCGGAAGGCACGGACTCTCTGATCGCCTACCTGAAATCCATCCAGACCGGCGACCCGGACGCCTCGCCCGATCGCCGCACGCCCTGAGGCGCTGCGCCCGGCACGCCTCAGACGGCGCCGTCGAGCATGCCGGTGAAGCCGCTCGGCGCGTGCGGACCGATGACGAGTTGTTCGACGATGCCGATGCCGTCGCTGGCGGCATCGGCACTTTCGTGGCGCGCGGTCGCCACCGCCTGGATGTGCAGGTTCATCGGCAGCAGGGGATCGAGGTCGCCGGGACGGAAGTCCTCGCGCGCTTCGGCGGCCTCGCCCTTCCAGACGCCATGCCCCCACTCCGGGTGACCATAGCCGATGCCCTTCATCTGGAACGTGGCGAGCGGCGTCCACCGGACGGTGTGGGTGCGCCCGCCGGCGTCGCGTACGTCCAGCGCGGCGGCGGCGGCGTGGCGGGCGCCCCGATTCCAGGTCATCGACATTTTCGGATCCACCAGGTGGAGATCCTCGCCGGCCTTCGCGCCGTCCATCGCCAGCGTTGCGCGGGTGTTCCAGGCGACGCCTGCGGCGTCGTCGTTGACGTGGAAGAAGAGCGAAAGGTTGGGAAAGTTGGTGGGCGCCCACAGCCAGTAGAACTGCGGGGCGGCCATGGGCACGGCGGGCTGGGCGTCGGCGGCCCCGATAGGCCGCACGCCCCAGGAGCGGTCCCGCGTGCCGAGCGCCCCCTCGTAGGTCTCGCGCTTGCCGTCCACTTCCACCCATCCGCTCCAGCGGACGTTCTGGGTGAAGCGCGTGAGGTCCATCATGGTGCGCGGCCCAAGGCGACGCGTGAAGCGCGGCTCCTGAATCGGAAAGCTGCGCCCTTCCATCACGAGATCGGCGCGCACGCCGTCCTTGCTGTCCACCACGAGGCGCAGCTTCTGGAGCGGCTCGATCACCTCGATGCGGATGGGGCCGACCTGCGTGTCCATCCGCTCCATGCCGAGCAGGCGCGAAGCGTGGATGCAGTGCTGCACGCCGTCGCGCAGCACCGAGAAGTGCGCGTCCGCCACGTTGAGGTGGGGATAGACCCCGAACCCCACGCCGAAGTACCCGCCGCCGTCCGGGCGATAGCCGCAGAAGAAATAGCGGTCGTAAAAGTTGCGGTCGGTGCCGGAGAACGCGATGGGCTCGGGCGTCTGGTGGATCGGGTATTCGTCGCCTTTGGTGAGCACGGGCGTCTCCTCGGAATTTCGGCGGGACGGTACCGGAGCATGGACGACCCCGTCCATGCCTCGATGCCCGAAGGCGGATGCGCCTGCCCCAACGGCGCCCTTACGCGCCCCTGTCGTGCGCATTAGAGTTGGGGACATGACGCCCATGACCGCCGACCAGATCAACGCCTTCTTCGCCGAGGGCTTCCCCGGCCGCACGGGCGCGCTGGTGGTGGAGCATGCGGACGCCGTCTCGGCGCGCTGCCGCATCCGCTATGACGAGAGCCAGCTTCGGCCCGGCGGCACCCTCTCGGGGCCGACGATGATGGGGCTGGCGGATTCTGCGGTCTATGCGCTCATCTTTTCCGCCATCGGGTTCTCGCCGCTCTCGGTGACCACGAACCTCTCGATCAATTTCCTTCGCAAGCCGAAGCCCGCGGACCTGATCGCCGAGGCCCGCCTGCTGAAGCGCGGCAAGGCGCTGGTGGTGGCGGATGTGCTCATCCGCTCGGATGGCGAGGACGCCGCTTGCGCACATGCGGTGGTGACGTACTCGATCCCGCCCGCGACGACGCCATGAAGATCACCGGTCCCACCGCCTTCCTCGGCGCCATCAGCGGCCTGAGCTGCGTGGCGATCAGCGCCTTCGGCGCCCGCATGGTCACCGACCCCGCCGCCCGCGCCATGATCCAGACGGGCGAGCAGTGGCAGATCATGCACACCATGGCCTCCTTCGCCGCGCTGTCCTTCCGCAACTGGGGCGCGCCCGCGGCGCGCTTTGCGCCCTTCTTCTTCCTCGTGGGCATCGTGCTCTACTGCGGGCCGCACTACGCGGTGGGGCTGGGCGCACCGGCGGCGTTGGGCGCGATCACGCCGTTGGGCGGCCTGTTCTTCATGATCGGCTGGGGCGTCATGGCCTGGGCGGGCTGGGGGATCTTCCGCGCCGCGCAGACCACGCCTGAACCGACCAAACCCGACGAGGGCCCGTGAACCGTTTTTCCGCCTACGCCATCATCGGCGCGCTTTCCGGCTGCGTGTCCGTACTTGTGGGCGCGTTCGCCACGCACGGCGTGAGCGATCCGCGCGTGAGGGACCTGCTGGAGATCGGCGCGCGCTACCAGTTCATGCACTCGATGGCCTCGATCGCATCGCTCACGTTCTGGAACTGGGGCGCGGCGCGCGCGCGTTTTGCGCCGCCGGTGTTCTTCGTGGGGATGATCCTGTTCTGCGGGTCGCTCTACGCGCTGGCGCTGGGCGCGCCGCGGATCGTGGGCGCGATCACGCCGATCGGCGGAGTGCTGTTCCTGGCGGGCTGGCTCACGCTGGCGTGGGCGGGCCTGCAACTGAAAAGACCGGACACCAAAGGGAGCGCGCCATGACCACCGAGATGCCGCCCGTCGACTACATTCACACCAACGGCATCCGCATGGCGGTGTACGAGGCGGGCCCGGCGGCGCAGACGCCGCCGCTGGTGCTGTGCCATGGCTTCCCGGAGCTTGCGTTCTCCTGGCGCCACCAGCTGCGCGATCTGCCCGCCCACGGCCTGCGCGTGCTCGCGCCCGACCAGCGCGGCTACGGCCTGACCGACCGGCCCGAGGCTGTGGAGGCCTACGACATCGAAAACCTCTGCGCCGATCTCGTCGGCCTGCTCGACGCCAAGGGCATCGACAAGGCCGTGTTCTGCGGACACGACTGGGGCGGCATCGTCGTCTGGCAGATGGCGCTGCGCTACCCGGACCGTGTCGCCGGCGTCATCGGCGTCAACACGCCGTTCATGCCGCGCTCGCCGATCGACCCGATCGCCATCATGCGGCAACGCATGGGCGACGAGATGTACATCGTCCACTTCCAGAAGCCGCGCGAGGCGGACGAGGCGCTGGCGCGCAGCGTCTCCAACACCATGCACCTGTTCATGAAGCGCCCCCTCGACGGCATGTTCGGCGAGAGCGGCAGCGCCGGCCTCGCCACAGAGCGAAAGGAAGGCGATCCGTCCGTCTTCCCGCTGGTGCAGCTGGTGCAGATGTACGATCCGGCGTTCGACCCGCGCGAGAAACTGCTCGACGACGAGGAGATGGCCTTCTTCGTGGAGACGTTCACGCGCACGGGCTTCACCGGCGGCATCAACTGGTACCGCAACTTCACGCGCAACTGGGAACGCTCCGCCGACATCGTCGAGCGCGTCGATGCGCCCGCGCTGATGATCATGGCCGAGAAGGACGCCGTGCTGCCGCCCTCATCGGCCGACGGCATGGAAACATGGGTTCCCAGGCTCGACCGCCATCTCGTCTTGGGCTCCGGCCACTGGACCCAGCAGGAGAAGCCCGAGGAGGTGACGGAGGTCATCGCGGCCTGGATGCACAAGACCTTTCCGGCCGCCTGAAGCGGGGCCGGCGCCGCCCGCCCGCGCATTCCGCAGGCGTCCGCACACCCCGCCGCCGCAGCCGCTTGCCCTCCGCGTCCAGTTTCCCTAACCCGGTTCCCATGAACGCCCCCATTTCGCCGCCGCGCCGCGACCTCTATGGCGCCGTGGAGCCGTTCCACAGCGAGCAGCTGCGCGTGTCGCCGCGCCACGTCCTGCACGTCGAGCAGTGCGGCAACCCCCGCGGCCTGCCGGCGCTGGCGCTGCACGGGGGCCCGGGCGGCGGCTCCAGCCCGGAGATGCGCCGCTTCTTCGATCCCTCGCGCTATCGCCTCGTCCTGTTCGACCAGCGCGGCTGCGGCCGCTCCACCCCCCACGCCGACGTCACCGAGAACACCACCTGGGATCTGGTGGAGGACATCGAGAAGATCCGCGTGCGCCTCGGCATCGACAAGTGGCTGGTGTTCGGCGGCTCCTGGGGCTCCACGCTCGCCCTCGCCTACGCGGCCACCTATCCGGAGCGGGTGACGGCCATCGTGCTGCGCGGGGTGTTCCTGCTCATGGAGAGCGAGATCCGCTGGTTCTACCAGTCGGGCGCCTCCCACATCTTTCCCGACGCGTTCGAGCGCTACGTGGCGCCCATCCCGGCCTCGGAGCGGGGCGACCTGCTGAACGCGTTCCACAAGCGCCTCATGTCCGACGACCGCGCTGTGCGCCTGTCGGCGGCGCGCGCGTGGGCGCGCTGGGAGGGGGAGACGATCTCCATCGCCGGCCCCTCCGGCCTGCCGCAACGCTTCAACGACGACCGCTTCGTGGAGGCCTTCGCGCGCCTGGAGGCCCATTACTTCGTGAACAAGGGCTTCTTCGACGAGGACGGCTGGCTGCTGAAGCAGGCGCCGAAGCTGCGCCACATCCCTGCGCGCCTCATCCACGGCCGCTACGACGTGTGCACGCCCTACTCGTCGGCATGGGCGCTGAAGCGCGCATGGCCGGAGGCCGAGCTCGATACCGTGGGCGACGCCGGACACTCGAGCCTTGAACCGGGGATCGTCGACGCCCTCATCCGCGCCACCGATCACTTCATCGACCACGCACGGTGGTGATGAGCCTCTCCTTCTCCAGACACGGGACAGCCGTCATGAGACCACTGATCGCCGCCGCCGCGGCCCTGCTTTGCGTCGCCAGCACCGCCACCGCCCAAGAGGGCGCCGCCGACCAGCCCCTGCTGCACAGCGTCGCCGCGGCCGTGGATGCGGGCCGCCAGCGCGCCGACATCACGAAGATGGTGGGCTTCGGCACGCGCCACACCATGTCCGACACCCGCTCCAGCACGCGCGGCATCGGCGCTGCCCGGCGCTGGGTGGAGGCGGAGTTCCGCACCATCGGCGCGGCGTGCCAGTGCCTGGAGATCGCCACGCCCAGCGACACCGTCACCTCCGCGCGCATTCCTACCCCCACTGAGGTGGTCAACGTGCTGGCCATCCAGCGCGGGACCACCGATCCCGGCCGCGTCATCATCATCTCCGGCCACCTCGACAGCCGGGTCTCCGACGTCATGGACTTCCGCAGCGATGCGCCGGGCGCCAACGACGACGCGTCGGGCGTCTCCGCGGTGATGGAGGCGGCGCGCGTGCTGTCGAAGCACAAGTTCGCCGCCACGCTCGTCTACGCCGCGCTGTCAGGCGAGGAGCAGGGCCTGAACGGCGGCGCGATCCTGGCCGCCTACGCCAAGGCGCAGGGCTGGCGCGTGGAGGCGGTGCTGAACAACGACATCATCGGCAACACGCGCGGCCAGAGCGGCGTCACCGACAATACGCACGTGCGCGTGTTCTCCGAAGGCACCCGCGCGGTCGAGACTCCGGAGGAGGCCAACCGGCGCCGCTACAACGGCGGCGAAGTAGACTCCCCTTCGCGCAATCTCGCCCGCTACCTCGACGTGCTGGCGGACCGCTATCTAACAAACCTCGACGTGGTCATGATCTACCGCACCGACCGGTTCGGCCGCGGCGGCGACCAGGTGCGCATGCTCGAAGCCGGCTATCCCGCCGTGCGCATCACCGAGGCGCAGGAGAACTACACGCGCCAGCACCAGGACCTGCGGGTGGAGAACGGCATCCGCTACGGCGACACGCTCGACGGGATTGACTTCCCCTATCTGGCGCAAGTGACGCGGCTGAACGTGGTGGCGATGGCGGCGCTCGCATCCGCCCCGCCGCCGCCGAGCGGCGTGGAGCTGTCCGGGCAGGTCTCGGCCGACACAACGCTGCGCTGGAAGCCCGCACCGGGCGCCACGGGGTATCGCGTATGGTGGCGCGCCACCACCGATCCGCAGTGGCGTTTCAGCCGCCGGGTGGGCGACGTGGCCGAGGCGACGCTGAAGAACACCGTGATCGACGACTGGTTCTTCGGCGTCTCTGCGGTGTCCGCAGACGGGTTCGAGAGCCCCATCGTCTATCCGGGCGTGGCCGGCGGGTTCTTCCCGCCGACGCCGGCGCCGCCGGCCAACTAGGCGCTCACCACAGCAGGCCGCGGGTGGCGGCCTGGTCCCTGTGCAGGTCGATGCTGAGCACGATGGCGTAGCCGGCCATCAGCGTAAGCATGGCTGTGCCGCCGAACGAGATCAGCGGCAGCGGAATGCCCACCACGGGCATGAGCCCGATCACCATGGACGTGTTGATGATCACGTAGAGCCCCAGCGTCACGGCGATGCCCGCGGCGGCGAGGCGGCCGAACATGGTGCGCGCCCGCATGGCCACGGCCATGGTGAGCAGAAACAGCGCGAAGTAGAGCCCGAGCACGGCGATCGCGCCCATCAGGCCGAACTCCTCGCCGATCATGGTGAAGATGAAGTCCGTGTGCTTTTCCGGCAGGAAGTCCAGCTGGCTCTGGGATCCTTGCAGGTAGCCCTTCCCGAACAGCCCCGCCGACCCGATGGCGATCTTGGACTGCGAGACGTGGTAGCCGGTGCCGAGGGGGTCGGCGTCGGGGTTGATGAAGGTGTTGATGCGGTCCCGCTGGTACTGGTGCAGCACGAAGAAATAGGCCGCCACCGCCCCGCCGATGGCCGCGCCCGCCGCCGGGATGATGTAGCGCCAGCGGAGCCCCGCCAGGAACATGATGCCGACGCCGGCGAAGGTGATCATCAGCGCCGTGCCGAGATCCGGCTGCTTCATCACCAGCGCCACGGGCGCGCCGATCATCAGCAGCGGCGGGATCGACCACAGCAGCGTGCCCGCGTGGCGCGGCTCCAGGTTCTGGAAGTAGCGCGCAAGCGCCAGCACGATGCCGATCTTCATGATCTCCGAGGGCTGCAGCGAAACGGGGCCGAGATCGAGCCATCGGGTGGCCCCCATCCGCGTCTCGCCGAAGAACTCCACCCCCACCAGCAGCAGCAACGTGCCGAAGTAGACGGGATACGCGATCGCAAGCCACACCCGCGCATCGAGCAGCGAAATGGCGATCACCGCGCCGAGCACGAGCGCAAAGCGCGACCCGTGCGCCAGCGGGCGGCCCGCCCACGAGCCCTCCGCCACCGAGAAGTGCATGATCACGCCCGTGACCGCCAACGCGCACAGCAGGGTGATGATCGTCCAGTTGAGGCGCGAGAGCTTCTCGCTGACGCCGCGCGGACGCCCGGCGGAGGACATCATCGTCATGCAGGGCTCCGGTCCGGCTTCTGGGGCGTGGGATCGTTGCGCGCCTCGAGCGACCGCACGCTGGCGACGGCGCGGCTTGAGGGATCCTTCAGCATGACGAGGCGCATCACGTCCGCCGCGATGGGCGCCGCCGCCGCCGAGCCGCCGCCGATGTAGCCCGCGGTGCCCGGGAAGCGGACCTCGTCGCTGCCGCCGTGTTCGATCACGATGGCGCAGGCATAGCGCGGCTTGTGGACCGGGCCGTAGCAGACATAGAGCGCGTGGTCGCGCATGCGCCATTCCAGCTTGTTATTGCTTTTCACGCCGCGCGCGCGCTCCGCCGCCGTAATGGCGCGGACCTGGGCAGTGCCCGTCTTGCCGCCCATCTGCACCTGCAGGAGGCCGGGCGGCTGCGTGGGCGATTCCGTGACCGCGTTGGTGGCGGGATCGTACCAGAGGCCGAGGTTGCCGGTGGAGCGGTAGGACGTGCCGCCCGGTTCGCTGGCGACGCCGAAGCAGCCGAACAGCACCGCCTTCAGCGCCTCCTGGTTGATCGGCAACTGGCGCGGCTTTTCCAAGGGGCCGACGCCGGGCCCCTCTCGCACCAGCCGCGGCTTCACTTCAAGCCCGCCGTTGGCGACGCGCGCCATCATCACCGCGAGTTGCAGCGGGCTGGCGAGCAGGTCGCCCTGTCCGATGGCCGTGTTGAGCACGATGCCCGCCGGCATGGGATCGCGGCGCTTGGATTCCCACCACGCCTTGTCGGGCACCACGCCGGGCGAGACCGAGGGCACGCCGATGTCGTACTTCACGCCCAGGCCCAGCATGCGCGCATGATCGGCCAGCGACTGCTGACCGGCGCGCAGCGCCACCTGGTAGAAGTAGCAGTCGCACGAGCCCTTCATGGCGGCGTGCATGTCCACTGAGCCGTGGCCCTTGCGCTGCCAGCAGTGGAAATTGCGCCCGCCGAACGGGAAGTAGCCGGGGCAGTTGACGCGGTAGCTGGTGGGCACGCCCGCATCGAGAGCGGCGATCCCGGTGCAGATCTTGAAGGTGGAGCCCGGCGAGTACGCGCCTGTCACCGCCTTGTGGAAGAGCGGCTTGTAGGGATCCTCGTTCAGCTCCTTGAACCGAGCGGTGGAGATGCCGTTGACGAACTCGTTGGGGTTGAAGCCGGGCGAGGACGCCATGGCGATGAGATCGCCTGTCAGCACGTCCATCACCACGCAAGCGCCCGACAGCCCCGCCATCCGTTCCATGGCGGCGCGCTGCACCTCGGCGTCGATGGTCAGCACCACGCCGCGGCCGGGCTTGGGATCGCGCGTCTCGCCGCCGAGTTCGTTGACCACGCGACCGGCCGCATTGACCTCCACCATCCGCCAGCCGGCTTCACCGTGGATGTCGTTCTCTAGAGAGGCCTCAAGGCCGGACTTGCCGACACGGACATCCGGGTTGCGCAGATAGACCGCGCGCCGCTGGTCGCCCGCGGCGAGCACCGTGTCGATCTCGCGCTGATTGGGCTTCTGCACGTAGCCGATGGGATGGGCGAATGCGATGTCCTGCGGATAGCGGCGCACAAGGCTCGATTCCGCGCGGACGCCGGGCAGTTCCGGCAGGCGCACGTTGATGGCGCTGAACTCGTCCCAGCGCAGCCCCTGCCGGATGATGACCACATCCGACTGCTTGGCCGCCAGCGCCTCGCGGGTCTTGCGGGCCACCGTCTCGGGCTGCATCGCGAGGATCTCGCCCACCTGGGCGATGACCTTCTCCAGGTTCTTGCGTCCCACCTGCTCGGGCACCAGCGTCACGCGGTAGTCCGGGCTGGTCACCGCCAGCGCTTCGCCGAAGCGGTCGTACAGCACGCCCCGCGGCGGGGCGATGATGCGCTGGTCGAAGCGGTTGTCGCGCGCGCCCTCGTCGTAGACGCCGGCGCCGAAGCGGCGTTCCCGCGCGAAGCTGGTGGCGGCGTTCTCCGCCTGCAGGTAGGCGAGGCGGCTGACGATGGCGCCCATCATCACCGTGGCGCCCCCCGACACGAGAAGCGCCCGGCGGCTGAACACGCTGTGGAGATCGCGTTTGGCTGTGGACATGTCAGACCGTGCTCGTTTCCATATAGAGCGGGCGAACGAAGGGAAACAGCGCCGCCGTCACTGCGCACGCCTGCGCAAACGGCGCGAGCTTGTAGGCGCCGCCGAGGGCCCACGGCGCCACGAGCGCCGCAACCCCGCACAGGCCCACGCACATGGCGATGAAGCCCGCCCACAGCGACCAGATGTTCGGCGACCGCATGGCTCGCGCCGCGATCCAGCCGATGAGGTAGGCTCCCAGATACAGCAGCATGAAGAGACCGAGCGGCCCGCCCGCCAGCTGGTCCTGCAAGAGGCCCAGCGCCGCCAGCGTCAGCGGCGCCCGGGCCCCGCGGATGGCGTTGACCCGCTCCGTATCCTCCACTTCCGACGCCCAGCCGTAGGCCGCCCACAGCACCGCCATCGGCGTCCACGGGTGGGCCGCGGCGGGCCCGAGCGGAAACGCCGGCACGATCACGCTCGCCACCGCGACCATGAGGCCGATCAGCCGCAGGCCGCCCCGCTTCGTGTCGGGCGTGAGGAACGTGAGCGCTCTCACTGGTACCAGCTCATTGGGGCGGGCCGGCGTTGGCGGGCGGCGGGGGCGGTGGGCCGATGTCGGGTGTCGGCGGAGCGGCATCGTCGTCGGCCGACCCCGGCGGGGCGGGCGTGGGCGCAGCGATGATCGGCCGGCGCTTCTGCAGCGTGGCCGTGGCGGCCACCGCGAGCGGGACCTGCGGGCCGGCCGGGGCGAAGCCCGGCAGCGGCGGCTCCTCGGCCTCCACCGGCGCCAGTTCCGGCGGGACCACCGGCGCGAACGGGATGAGCCGGACATAGTCGATGGCGGCGCTGGCGGCGGCGAGGCGGACCCGCCACACCCCGTCGTCCTGCCGCTCCGCTGTGCCCACCAGCAGGCCGCGCGGGAAGACGCCGCCGTCACCCGAGGTGACGATCCGCTCGCCCTGCCGCAGCGTGTTGGACGGCGCCTGGTGATCGAGCCGCGGCGCGGTGAGCGTCACCTGCCCGGTCTCCATCTTCGGCGTGGTGGAGGCGTCGCCGGACAGCATGGCGCGCACCCGGCTCTGGAGGCCCATCACGGGTATGCGGGAGTTGAAATCGTCAAGGAGCAGCACCCGCGAAGAATTCCTGCCCAGCGACACGACGCGGCCCACGAGGCCGTTCTCGTTGACCGCGATGTAGCCCTTGCGAACGCCGTGATCGGCGCCGGCGTTGGCCAGCAGCGTGCGCTTGAAGGGGCCGGCGGCGTCCAGGATGAGCCGGGCGGAGACGGAGTCCTCGGCCGTGGCCACCGCGCCGAAGGTGTCCGGCGGCATGCGCAGTAGCGCCTCGTAGCGCTCCATCCGTTCGGCGAGCGCCAGCGCGGTCTCGCGCCACTGGCGCAGCTGCTGGTTTTCCTTCTCGAGCCTTTCGATCTTCTCAGCCGCCGCCCACGCATCGCCGACGCGCTTGAAGAAGCGGCCGGTGGCGGCCGCAGGGCCCGCCCCGGCGCGCAGGCCATCGGCCGACCCGTCGTCCACGCCGGCCGCGCCAGACCCGTCGCCCCGCATGACGAGCGCGCCGACCCCGGCCCCCGCCAGCGCAAGCGCGGTGATGACGCCGACCGTGACCTGCAGTCCCGCGCGGCGTGTGCTGCCTCTACGTCTGGCCACGGCTCTCGATCCTTGAGGTTGCAGCCCGCATTCTAGCCGCAGCCACGCTACACGTCAGGCGTGAGCAGTCGCTTGCCTTCGGGCGTGTTGATGTGGTCGAGCGCCTTGCCGCAGCCCAGCACGACGCAGGCCAGCGGATCGTCGGCGATCGAGACGCGGATCGAGATCCGTTCGGTGATCACCGTGTCGAGATTGCGCAGCAGCGCCCCGCCACCCGTCAGCATGATGCCCACGTCGTAAATGTCGGCGGCAAGTTCCGGAGGCATGTTGTCGAACGCCTGCTTCACCGCATCGACGATGTCGCCCACCGGGCTGGTCAGCGCCTCGGCGACCATGGCTTCCGTCACCGCCACTTCTTTCGGCGTACCGCCGATGTTGTCGCGGCCCTTGATCATCAGGGTGAGGCCGTGGCCCTCGTCCGGCGCCTTGGCGGTGCCGATTTCCTTCTTGATCCGCTCGGCGGTGCTGTCGCCGATCAGCAGGTTCTCTGTGCGGCGCAGGTACTGGATGATGGCTTCGTCCATCTTGTCGCCCGCCACCCGCAGCGAGCGCGACCAGACGACGCCGCCCAGCGAAAGCACGGCGATTTCCGTGGTGCCGCCGCCGATGTCGACGACCATGCACCCGGACGGGTTGTCGATCTGGAGCCCTGCCCCAACGGCTGCCGCCACCGGCTCCTCGATGAGCTTCACATCCCGGGCGCCGGCGGCTTGGGCGCTCTCAAGGATCGCGCGCCGCTCCACCGGGGTGGCCCCCGTGGGCACGCAGATCACGATCCGCGGGCTGATCAGGGTCGGGCGCGGCATGACCTTCTTGATGAACTGCTTGATCATCTCCTCGGCGACGTCGAAGTCGGCGATGACCCCGTCCCGCAGGGGGCGGATCACCTCCATCATGCGGTGCGTCTTGCCGAGCATGCTCTTGGCCTCGGCCCCCACGGCGTGGACGACCTTGCGCCCGCCCTCGGTGACGTAGGCGACCACGGACGGCTCGTTCAGCACGATGCCGCGGTTCTTGACGTAGATCAGGGTGTTGGCCGTGCCGAGGTCGATGGCCAGATCCGGGGCGACGAGACCGAAGAAATTCCCGAACATTGACCCTCTCGATTTCCGCCAGACGCGCTCCACGCGCCGTCTAGCGTGTAAGTCTTACGTTTAAGCAAACCTTCACGCCCCAGCCTCCGATCCGGAACGAAAAGACCTGCTTTTTCATTGGCGAAGGGGGCGGTGCAGACCGGGCGGCGCACCGCCTGCATGGCGACCGCCGGAGCCGACTCACCCTTTTCGCGCGAGTCACAGGCTGTGCATGACCCTCACCGTCAGCGCAAGCCGCATGGACAGGCCGCCGCCCCGCCGGACCGGCCAGTCCCGCCGCCGCCACTCCCCGCGCCCTCCCCACACCGGGCCCCAGCCCGCCGCAGGAGCATGGCTTGCACCCGGCGTCGGCCCGTTTACGGTGACGGGAACGTCACTGCAGACAGCGTCGAGGGGTCCATGCGTTTCGAAGGCACCACCAATTACGTCGCCACCGAGGACCTCAAAGTGGCCGTCAACGCCGCGCTGACGCTGGAGCGCCCCCTGCTGGTGAAGGGCGAGCCCGGCACCGGCAAGACCGTGCTGGCGGTGGAAGTGGCCAAGGCGCTCGATGCCCCCCTGATCGAGTGGCACATCAAGTCCACCACCAAGGCCAACCAGGGCCTCTACGAGTACGACGCCGTGATGCGCCTGCGCGACAGCCAGCTGGGCGACGCGCGCGCCGCCGACATCCGCAACTACATCAAGCGGGGCAAGCTCTGGGAGGCGTTCACCTCCGACGTGCGCCCCGTGCTGCTGATCGACGAGGTCGACAAGGCCGACATCGAATTCCCGAACGACCTCCTGCAGGAGCTCGATCGCATGGAGTTCTACGTCTACGAGACCAACGAGACGATCAAGGCGAAGGTCCGCCCGCTCGTCATCATCACCTCCAACAACGAGAAGGAGCTGCCGGACGCGTTCCTGCGCCGCTGCTTCTTCCACTACATCCGCTTCCCCGACGACGAGACGATGAAGGCGATCATCGACGTCCACTTCCCCAAGATCAAAAGCCGCCTCGTCGGCGAGGCGCTGAAGATCTTCTACGACATGCGCAAGGTGCCGGGCCTGAAGAAAAAGCCGAGCACGAGCGAACTGCTCGACTGGCTCAAGCTCCTGATGACCGACGACATCGACCCGGAGATCCTCAAGAACAAGGACCCGACGAAGCTCATCCCGCCCCTGCACGGCGCGCTGCTGAAGAACGAAGCGGACATCCAGCTGTTCGAGCGGCTCGCGTTCCTGTCGCGGCGGGAGCAGCGGGGGAGCTGAGCTCCCTTCTGCGCCACGCCCCTCACCCTCGCTGCGCTCGCCGTCTCTCCCTCGCGGGTGAGAGGTATTGGAGTCCTACACCAGCATCTTGCCTTCCTCGTCGATCGCGCCGTCCACCTGCGCGTCGCCCAGGATCATCTCGTTGTGGGCCTTGCCGGACGGGATCATCGGGAAGCAGTTTTCCGCCTTCGCCACGCGGCAGTCGAAGATCACGGGCTTCGGCGTGTTGATCATCTCGAGGATCTTGCCGTCGAGTTCGCCGGGCGTGTCGGCGCGCAGGCCGACGCCGCCGTAGGCCTCCGCGAGCTTCACGAAATCGGGCAGCGCCTCGGAGTATGACTGCGAATAGCGCTCCCCGTGCAGCAGCTGCTGCCACTGGCGCACCATGCCCATCCACTCGTTGTTGAGGATGAAGATCTTGATCGGCAGGCCGTACTGCACCGCCGTGCTCATCTCCTGCATGGTCATCTGCACGCTGGCCTCGCCCGCGATGTCGATCACCAGCGCATCGGGATGCGCCACCTGCACGCCGACGGCGGCGGGAAGCCCGTAGCCCATGGTGCCGAGGCCGCCGGACGTCATCCAGCGGTTCGGCTCGTTGAAGTGGAAATACTGCGCCGCCCACATCTGGTGCTGGCCCACCTCGGTGGTGATGTAGACGTCGCGGTCCTTCGTCAGCGCGTGCAGCCGCTCCACGGCATACTGCGGCTTGATGATGTTTCCGTCCTGCCGGTAGGCGAAGCACTTCCGCGCGCGCCACTGGGCGATCTGCTCCCACCATTCGTTGAGCGCCCCTTGCGGGGGTTTCGCGCGCCGCTTGCGCCACGCCGCCAGCAGCGCCTCCAGCGCCACGCCCGCATCGGCGACGATCCCCACGTCCACCAGCACGTTCTTGTTGATCGACGAGGGATCCACATCGATGTGGATCTTGGTGGAGCCCGGCGAGAACGCATCGAGGCGCCCCGTCACGCGATCGTCGAAGCGCGCGCCGACGCAGATCATCAGGTCGCAGTCGTGCATCACATGGTTGGCTTCCCAGCTGCCGTGCATGCCCAGCATGCCGAGCCACTGCGGCGCCGTGGACGGAAACGCGCCCAGACCCAGCAGCGTGGAGGTGACGGGGAAGTTCGTCTCCGCCACGAGGGCGCGCAGGCTGGCGCTCGCCGCCGGCCCCGCGTTGATGACGCCGCCGCCGGTGTAGAACACGGGCCGGCGCGCCTTCATCATCAGGTCCACCGCCTGCTCGATCTTGCCGGGATCGGCGGCGCGGGCGGGATGATACGTCTTCGGGCGCACGCCCTCCGGGCCCACGTAGGTCCCGGTCATGAACTGCACGTCCTTGGGGATGTCGATGACCACGGGCCCGGGCCTGCCGCTGGTGGCGACGTGGAACGCCTCATGGATGACGCGCGCGAGATCGTTCACGTCCTTCACGAGATAGTTGTGCTTGGTGCACGAGCGCGTGATGCCGACGGTGTCGCACTCCTGGAACGCGTCGGAGCCGATCAGGTGCGTGGCCACCTGCCCCGTGATCACCACCAGCGGAATGGAATCGAGCAGCGCGTCCGCGAGCGGCGTCACCACGTTGGTGGCGCCCGGGCCGCTCGTCACCAGCACCACGCCCGGCCGGCCGGTGGAGCGGGCGTAGCCTTCCGCAGCATGGCCCGCGCCCTGTTCGTGGCGCACCAGGATGTGGCGCAGCTTCGGCTCGTTGAACAGCGCATCGTAGATCGGCAGCACGGCGCCGCCGGGATAGCCGAACAGGTCGGTGACGCCCTGGTCCAGCAGCGCGCGCACGACGATCTCGGCGCCGCTCATCTGGAGGCGGGCATCGGCCTGGGGTGCGTTGCCGTCCATGACGGATCTCCGTGGGGGCGCGGGGGACCCTACGCCCCCGGGGTGAAACAAAAAGAAAAAGGGGCCCTTGGGAGGCCCCTCGTGTCACGTGCGCCGGCGCAGGCCTTCTTCAGGGCCCGTCGCGGCGCGAACTGTCTACAAGGTAAGGTGCGGATTGGACGGGCATTTCTTTCCCTTATGATCCGGACAACTAATTTGCCTCTGGCCGGCCGTCAAGCGCGTTCCACAAGGCACAAACATGCGCGATCCGCCCCTCGAGGTCCCGCTCGGCCACGACCGGCCAGTCCTCCGCCTGGTGGGCGATCCAGGTGAACTGGCGCTTGGCGTAGCGGCGGGTGTCGCGGGCGGAGAACGCCGCCGCCTCCTCCAGCATCATTTCCCCGCGCAGGTGGGCCGCCAGCCACGGCATGCCGTGCGCCTTCATGGCCGGCAGCCCGGGATCTAAGCCCCGCGCCAGCAGCCGTTCGGCCTCCTCCAGGGCGCCGGCGGCCACCATCTGCTCGAACCGGCGGTCGATGGCGTCATAGAGCGCCGGCCGCGGCGGATGCAGCGCCACCCCCAGCCACCCGCCGGCGGGCAGGATCGGCCGCGTGCCGCGCCACCAGTCGACGATGGAGACCCCCGTGGTCAGCCGTACCGCCAGCGCGCGCAGGATGCGCTGCCCGTCGCGCGGGCTGATGGCGGCGGCGGCGAGCGGGTCCAGCGCCGTGAGGTGCGCGTGCTGGATCTCCGGCCCTTCGGCGGCGAGATCGGCCTCCAGCGCCTCGCGCAGCTTCGGCGGCGGCTCGGGGATGTCCACCAGGCCATGGGTCAGCGCCCGGAAGTAGAGCCCCGTCCCGCCCACCACGATCGGCGTGGCGCCGCGCTCGGCGATCTCGGCCAGCTTCGCGTGCGCCGCGCGCAGCCAGGCGCCGGTGGAGAACCGCGTCGCGGCGTCGACGCCGCCGTAGAGATGGTGGGGCGCCTGCGCCTCCTCTGCAGGACTGGGGCGCGCGGTGAGCACGCGCAGGTCTGCGTACACCTGCATGGAATCGGCGTTGATGATCTCCCCGCCCAGCCGCGCGGCTAGCGCCAGCGCCAGCGCGGACTTGCCGCTGGCGGTCGGGCCCATGATAAGCAGCGCGCGAGTCATCGGGGGGACGTTACGCCTCCCCTCCCCGCAGGGGGAGAGGCTTCACCGGAGCGAAGATTTGACCCACGTCCTCGTCGTCGTCGCGCCGGACCGGGACGGCTATGCCGCGGCGCTGGGCGTGGTGGGGCGCACCATCGGCGCCTGGGGCGCGGTGCCGCCGCGGGTGCTGTCCCCGTGGGAAGCGTGCGAGTGGGACATACCCGCCCCGCCCTCCGACGCCCGCGACATCATCGCCAGCTGGATGGACGATGTGGCCGCCGACTGGGCGCTGCTGCCGGCGGACAACCGGCGCAAGAAGCTCCTCGTGGCGGACATGGATTCCACCATCATAGGCTGCGAATGCATCGATGAACTGGCGGACTTCGCGGGGAAGAAGGCAGAGATCAGCGCCATCACCGAACGCGCCATGCGCGGCGAACTGGATTTCGAGGCGGCGCTGACCGAACGCGTCGCCATGCTCAAGGGCCTGCCGCTCGATGCCTTGCAGCGCTGCTTCGATGACCGGGTGCGGCTGAACCCCGGCGCGCGCACGCTGGTGGCCACCATGGCCGCGCACGGCGCGCGCTGTGTGCTGGTGAGCGGCGGCTTCACGTTCTTCACGTCGCGCGTGGCGGCGCTTGCGGGGTTCGATGCGCAGCGGGCCAACGCGCTGCTGGACGATGGCGCGGCGCTAACGGGCGCGGTGGGCCAGCCCATTCTCGGGCGCGCAGCGAAGCTTTCGGCGCTGCAGGAAGAGGCTGCCGGGCTGGGCATCGATGCGGCGGCAGCGGTCGCCATCGGCGACGGCGCCAACGATCTCGCGATGATCGCCGCCGCCGGGCTTGGCGTGGCGTACCGCGCCAAGCCCGTGGTGGCCGCCGAAGCGGACTGCGCTATCGCGCACACCTCGCTGGAGACGGCGCTGTTCTTCCAGGGCTACGCCCGGCGCGAATTCGCCGTGGGCTAGAGCTGGCCGAGCAGGTAGTCCGCGCTCGACACCTTGAACTCGCCGCCCTCTTCCACGTTCAGCTGTTCGACGACCCCGTTCTTCACCAGCATGGAGTAGCGCTTCGAGCGCGTGCCCATGCCGAAGCCGGAGGCGTCCAGCTCAAGGCCGAGGGCCTTCGCAAAGGCGCCGTTGCCGTCCGCCAGCATGAGGATGTCCTCGCCCACGTTCTGGCTCTCGCCCCAGGCTTTCATCACGAACGCGTCGTTGACGCTGGTGCACACGATCCTGTCGACGCCCTTGGCGGACAGCTCCGCGGCCTTGTCGCGGAAGCCCGGCAGGTGCTTGGCCGAGCAGGTGGGCGTGAACGCGCCGGGCACGGCGAACAGCGCCACGGTCTTGCCCTCGAACACCTCCGCGCCGGTCATCGGCCGCGGGCCATCCTTCGTCGCCGCCACAAAGGACGCCTCGGGCAATCTGTCGCCGACCTTGATCATTGCTGTCTCCTGACGTGTTTCGCCGGCGCTTCTACACGCTTGGGTGCGGGGACCCAAGGCGGAACAATAGCCCTTGCGGCCCCCGCGTGCGCCGCTATGCATGGGGGTATGGACGGCTCCCTCACCGGCAAGATCCTGATCGCGATGCCCGGCATCGGCGACCCGCGCTTCGAACGGTCCGTGATCGTGATGTGCATGCACACGCCGGAGGCCGCGATGGGGCTCGTGGTCAACAAGGTGAAGGAAGAGATCACCTTGGGCGACGTGCTGGAGCATCTCGGCGTCGAGGCGCCCGATCCCATCGCCAGCCGCCCGGTGCTGGAGGGCGGCCCCGTGAAGCCGGACCGCGGCTACGTGCTGCACACGCCGGACTTCGACGCCGGCGACGCCACTCAGATCGTCTCGCCGGAGCTCTCGCTGACCGCCACCCGCGACGTGCTGGAGGCGCTAGCCGAGACCGGCGCGCCGCCGCAGCGCTACGTGCTGGCGCTAGGGTACGCGGGCTGGAGCGCAGGGCAGCTGGAAAGCGAACTGCACAACAACGTCTGGCTTGTGGGCGATCTTGAGCGCGGCATCATCTTCGACGACGCCCACGACAAGAAATGGACCCGCGCCATCCGCGGCCTCGGCATCGACCCCAGCATGCTGACGGGCGAGAGCGGGCGCGCTTAGGCGCCGCTCCCGGACTCCCTCAGGTTCTCTTGATCGGCGCCGGCGCGTCCGGGTTCAGCAGCGGCGCAAGGTCCTTCCACGGGATCTTCACCTCGAACGAGCCCAGCACCCGCGGCCCGATGCTCTCGCTCGGGAACACCAGCACCAGCGCGTCCTCGGTGATCGCCCAGTTCTTCGTCTTCACCGCGGTGTCGGCCAGTTCCGCATCCGGCAGTTCCGGCGCCCCGCCCCGTTCGACGATCTGTTTCAGTAGGTCCGCGCGCGCCCGGCGCACGAGTTCGGCGCGCCAGCGCGCGGGTGGGGCGGCGAACACGTCGGTCTCCTTCAGCGGCTCGCCCGTGGCCATCACCACGGTGACCACCTTCTCGCTGTCGCTGGGGTGGGCGGAGCCGAGCGAGTTTTCCATCATCGCAAAGCGCACGCTGACGAGATCGGGCCCGGCGTAGGCGATCTTGTAGTCGACGACCTCGCTGGTCTGGTCCTGGATGCCGCGCAGCGGCCGCTGCAGCATCAGCTCGTTGAACCGCTTGATCTGGGGCGTATCGCCTTCGAGGCGCGGATAGCGGATTTCCTTGGTGATGGCGAAGACGCCGAAATCGGACACTTCCGGCGCATCGGCCGGCAGCGCCACGGCGCGGTTGATCTCCACCGTCTGGAACACGTAGCCGCCGTCCTTCTGGACCGTGGCGGCCGCCGTGCGGGCGCGCGCTTCGAGCTGACTCTTGAGGCAGGCTTCCTGCTCCGCGGTGAGCGGAATCTTGCCGTCGCCGATGCCGCAGGTGACGCGGGTGGATTCCAGCCACTGGGTCTGGCCCTGCGCCATCTGCTGGGCGCCTTCGGTGGAGGCGACGACGCCCGCGGCCTCCACGAGGTTGTCCCGGATCTTGCCGATCAGCGGCTGCAGGTCGGGATCGCCGCACAGGGCCTGGCCGAAAGCGCCGGCGGTGGCGGTGCAGGGATCGGCGGCGGCCTCCACGATGGACTGGGCGGATTCGGCGGCGTTGCCGGGGCCAAGCTCCCCTTCGGCGTCTTTGCGGTCGCCGCAGGCGGCCAGCGCAAGCGCCAGCGCGAGGCCCAGCGCAGCCATGGGCAGGGTGCGCCCTTGCGCGGTCCGTGGCGGAACAGTCCCGGCCATCTCATCCTCCTCCCATGCGTCCAGCGCGGGGTTGCTCAAAGACCATATCCGGGGTCCACGTCAAACCCATGGCGCATGACGCACTCCCCTTCGCCGCCCTCGGCCCCGCATTCTCCGATCCCGTGGCGCCGGCGGCGTTCCCGCAAGCGACGCTGCGCTGGCGCAACGACCGCTGGGCGGGCCGGATCGGGCTCGGTCATCTGGACGACGCGGCGTTCGCCGATCACTTCGCGCGCTTTGCGCCGCTGCCGGGCAACATGCCCACGCCACTGGCCATGCGGTACCACGGCCACCAGTTCGGCGTGTACAATCCCGATCTCGGCGACGGGCGCGGGTTCCTGTTCGCGCAAGTGCGCGACGATGCGGGCCGCCTGCTGGATCTGGCCACGAAGGGCTCCGGGCGCACGCCGTGGTCGCGCCGCGGCGACGGGCGCCTCACGCTGAAGGGCGCGGTGCGCGAGATCCTTGCGGCGCAGATGCTGGAGGCGCAGGGCGTCTATACATCGAAGCCGTTTGCGGTGTTCGAGACGGGCGAGGCGTTGCAGCGCAATGACGAGCCCTCCCCCACCCGCGCGGCGGTGCTGACG
Source organism: Alphaproteobacteria bacterium (assembly GCA_027488965.1). Classification (GTDB taxonomy): domain Bacteria; phylum Pseudomonadota; class Alphaproteobacteria; order Caulobacterales; family Aquidulcibacteraceae; genus VFBF01. The sequence continues at coordinate 6,590 of JAIYAO010000044.1, read as the reverse complement.
CGCCTTGGCCACAGCCACATCCGCTTCGGCACGTTCCAGCGCCTGGCGTATCTCGAGCAGCCGGACCACATGCGGGCGCTGCTGCAGCACTGTGCGGAGGCCTACTATCCCGACCTGCTGGACCTTGCGCCCGAAGCGCAGGCCGAAGGCCTGCTGCTGCACGCCATCGCCACCAGCGCGCACCTGTGCGCCACATGGATGGCGGCGGGCTTCGTGCACGGCGTGCTGAACACCGACAACATGAACATCACCGGCGAAAGCTTCGACTACGGCCCGTGGCGGTTCCTGGCGACGAGCGATCCGGGCTTCACCGCCGCCTACTTCGACGAACAGGGCCGCTATGCCTTCGGCCGCCAGCCGCACGCCACGGGCTGGAACCTCGCGCAGCTCGCCACCGCGCTGACGGCCGTGTGCGACGCCGCGCCGCTGGAGGCGGCGTTGCAGCGGTATGCGCCGGCCTACCAGCACGCCCTGCGCGACGCGATGTTCGCCCGGCTTGCGCTGGCGCCCGGCGACGCCGCCGACGACATCACGTTCCTCGCCGAACTCTTCCGCTGGATGACCGACAGCGGCGCCCCGTGGGCGCAGGTGTTCCACGACTGGTTCGCCGGTCCCGCCAGCGAAGCCCGCGCCGGCGCGAGCCCCGCCGCCGACCACTACGCGCACGCCGGTTTCGCCGCCACCCGCGCGGGCCTGATGGCGCGCACGCCCGTGCGCCCCGAACGTCTCAACCATCCCCTGTTCCACGCGGCCGCGCCGCCCACGCTGGTTATCGACGAAGTGGAATCCCTTTGGGCGCCCATCGCGGCGGGCGACGACTGGTCGGCCTTCGACCGCAAGATTGCGGCGATCGACGCCCTGCGCGCAGCGCTCGATCTCGCGCCCGCATGGGGCCGCGACATGCCGCCGCTGGCGGCGGCCGGAGCCGCGCCGCGCGCCGACACGTAAGTGTCACGGGCAGCCGCTAAGCCGACCGAAACCGCACGAAGGACCGACTCATGGCCGATACTCCCGCCGCCCCGCACCTGCGCGACCTGATCGCCACGCGTCTGTCGCGCCGCGCCGTGCTCGGCGCCATGGCGGCGGCCCCGCTGCTGTCGCTGCACGACACCGCCGCCGCGAAGGCGCTGCGGCCGGGCCCCGCGCCGGGCTTCACGTCCGTGGCGGCCACCGTGGCCGACGCCGTCACCGTGCCGGAGGGCTACGAGGCGCGCACGCTCATCGCGTGGGGCGATGCGCTGGTGGACGGCCTGCCCGCGTTCGATCCCGACAAGCTCACCCGCGCCGACCAGGAAAAACGCTTCGGCCAGAACAACGACATGCTGGCGCTGTTTCCCGCACGGTACGCGTTTCCATGGCCCACCGACCAGGCGCGCCACCTCATGTGCGCCAACCACGAGTACGTGGAGCCCGCGCTCATGTATCCCGGCGTGAAGAGCCCCGCCGAATTCACGCCCGATCATGTGCAGGCGATGTTCGCCGCCATGGGCGCAAGCGTGGTGCAGGTGGAGAAGGCGGCCGACGGGACGTGGGCGATGGTGCGCGACGACGGCAGGATCAACCGCCGGATCACGCCGTTCACGCCTGTCGTGTTCGACGGCCCTGCGAAGGCGCACCCGTGGATCGTGGCGGCCGGCGCCGTCGTCAACGCCGCCGAGACCGGCGCTCCGGCGGGCGCCATCGCGTGCGGCACGCTGGCCAACTGCGCCGGCGGCGTCACGCCGTGGGGCACGTACCTGACGTCGGAAGAAAACTTCAACGGCTACTTCTACAACAGCAATCCCAACGCGCCGGCGCTGAAGGCCGCCCGCGCGGAAGGCGCCTACGAACTGGACGCCGCGAACTTCGGCTACCCCGCGTTCTTCCCCACGCCACCCACGGCGCCGGCCCAGTACGATCTGGCGCGGAACCCGACGGGCCCCGCGCTCTACGGCTGGGTGGTGGAGATCGACCCCTATGACCCCGCCTGGGCGCCGCGGAAGCGCACCGCGCTCGGCCGCCGTAAGGGCGAGTGCGCCACCACGGCGCTGTCGAGGGATGGTCGCGTGGTCGTCTATTCCGGCGACGATCAGATCGATGAGTACGTCTACAAGTTCGTCTCGCGCGGCCGCTTCAATCCAGCCGACCGCGCCGCGAACCGCGATCTGCTGAACGACGGCCAGCTCTACGTGGCGCGCCTCGACGAGGACGGCACGGGCGAATGGATCGCGCTCACGGTGGCCACCGCCAATGCCGCGGCGCGAGAGGCGGGATACCCCAACCTCTTCCGCGACGAAGGCGACCTCATGATCCGCGCCCGCGACGCTGCGCGCCTTCTCGGCGCGACGCCGATGGACCGGCCGGAGGATGTGGAGGCGGTCACCGACGCGCAGTGGCGCGGCGCCGGCCCCGTGCTGATCGTGTGCACCAAGAACACGCAGCAGGGCTTCGCCCACCCCGGCAATCCCCGCCGGCCGGACGCAGCCAAGCCCAACGCCGCGCAATCCAACATGCCGGGCCACATCGTGCGCCTCGACGAACAGGGCGGCGACTGCGCGGCGCGGCGCTTCCGCTGGGACATCTTCCTGCTCGCCGGCGATCCCAACTCCGAGACCGGCTTCGCCACCACGCAGGCCGGCACGCGCGCCGCCGTCGCCACGACGCTGGACGGCCGCGCCACCATCAGCGGCGACCGCTTCGCGTGCCCCGACAACATCTGCTTCGACAGCAGCCTCAACGTGTGGATCTCCACCGATGGATCCGACGCGGTGTTCGCCGACTGCAACGACGCCGTGATCGTCACGCCGCTCGTCGCCACGGGCGCGCGGCCCACCAAGCGGTTCATGGTCGGGCCGATGGGCGCCGAAATCTGCGGCCCGTTGCTGTCGCCGGACGAGAAGGCGTTCTTCTGCGCCATCCAGCACCCCGGCGAGAACGATCCGTCCGGCATGCCGATCTCCGAGCTGCGGTGGAGCAAGGGTCAGAAGCCCCCGTCCACGTTCCCCGACGGCGGCTGGCCGCGCGCTGCGGTGGTGGTCGTCACGAAGAAGGACGGCGGCAAGGTCGGAACCTGAACCATCGCGCCGCGGCGCAGGTTCATCATCCCGCTCGCTGGCCCCGCTTGACGGGGCGAGGCCGGCGCGCTCCTTTGCGGCGGGCTTTTGGTGGACGCGCAGGGGACGGACAGGACGCAGCGCGTCGCGATGGGGTTTCCGCGTTGCGGGCCACATGGCGACGCCGGAGGGAATCGAACCCCCGACCTTGTCCTTAGGACGGACCCGCTCTTCCAGCTGAGCTACGGCGCCACACGGGCGCGGTTATGACGGATCGCGGGCGTCACGTCGACCTCCGCGCCGGCTGGGAGGGGCAGATGGATGTGGTGATGGGCGCCCGCGCCGGTGGGCGGGCTATAACGTTTGTGCTTGTGGCGGCAGCGCTTGCGGCGTGCGGGCCGAAGCTGGACGGACTGGAAAAGGGCGAGACCGGCAAGGCCGCCGAAGTGCGCGACGGCGACACTCTGGTGATGGCCGACGGCTTGGTGGTCCACCTGTCCGGCGTGGAGGCGCCGCGGGGAGACCAGCCGCGCGCGAAGGAAGCCCGCGCAGCGCTGGAGAAGCTTGTGGTCCACCGCGACGTGCAGCTGGCGTACGGCGGCCAGAAGCGCGTGCGCGATGCGGCGGTGGCGCACGTATTTGCACGCACCGAGGGCGGGCGCTGGGTGTGGGTGCAGCAGGCGCTGCTGCTGGCGGGCGACACGCGCGTGCACACACGGCGCGAGAACGTGGCGCGCCTGGCCGAGATGCGCACCGCCGAGGAGGCCGCCCGCAAGGTGCGCCGGGGCCTGTGGGCAGACCCCTACTTCGCCGTGAAGCCCGCGTCGGCGCTGGCGAAGGGCGAAGCCGACATCGCCGCCGACCCCGTCTGCGCCGCCGAACGGGAGGCGCTTGAGGCGGCGCGGAGCGCGCGTACGGCAGAAGTCACGGGCGCACCGAAGACGGCCGCCGCGACACAGGCCAAGGATGCAGACCCCGCGGAAGCGGAGCGCCCCCGCCGGCCGCGCCGCGCGCGCGACTTCCAGATCGTGGAGGGACGCATCGTGTCCGTGGCCGAACGCGAGCGGGCGGTGTTCCTGAACTTCGGGGCCGACATCACCCGCGACTTCGGCGTGATGGCGGCGGGCGAGACGCTGGAGGCGTGGCCCGGCGGGGTTGAGGCGCTGAAAGCGCTGGAGGGCAAGAGCGTGCGCGTGCGCGGCGACGTGGCCCGTTGCGGCAAGCCGCTGATGCGCGTGGACCACGCCGAGCAGATCGAAGTGCTGGCGCCGTAACGGGCGCATCGGGGCGGCGTATCAGCGGGTGTCTTCCAGCCCGCGAGGTCCGCGCTTGTCCCCCTACAGCGAGAGCCTGCGCGTGCACTTCACGGGCGGAGAGGACGGCGCCTGGGCGATCCGGTCGATCACACCGATCGCGGGCGCCGTGTCGCTCGCCGCCGCGCCGCGGCTGCACATGGCGGAGGGCGCCGCCACACCGCGCGCCGGCGCGTGGACGCTCGACGGCGTCACCAGCCACATGCGCTACACCACCACCGCCGAGGCCTTGAAGCTGCGCGCCGTGCAGCCGCCGCTGGGCCGATCCGCGGCCACCCGCGCCGCCCTCATTCCCATCGGCAAGTCCCCCACCTGGTGGGCGCTCGCGCAGGACGACCGGCGCGCAATCTACGAGGAGCGGTCCCGCCACACCACCATCGGGATGGACTACCTCCCCCGCATTGCGCGCCGCCTGCATCACAGCCGCGACCTCGGCGGCCCGTTCGACTTTCTCACCTGGTTCGAGTTCGCGCCCGAGCACGAAGCGGCCTTCGACCACATGCTGGCCCGCATGCGCGCCAGCGAGGAGTGGACGTTTGTGGACCGCGAGGTGGATGTGCGCCTGACGCGCATGACGTGAACGCCAGACTCAAAAGCAAAAGGGCCGGCGCTCTCGCACCAGCCCTTCGTTGTTGCGGAGCGCGGACGACCTCGTCCGCGCAAGATGGCGAAAAGCGCATGGACGGGGGCGTCCATGCTCCGTGGCGCTTAGGCCGCGACCGCCTTCTTGCTCGCCAGCGACTGGCTCATGCGGGCCATCGCGGTGTCGCGGTCGGTGTTCTCCACGGCAGCCAGTTCGCGGACCATGCGGTCGAGCGCGGATTCGTACAGTTGGCGCTCCGAGTAGGACTGCTCCGGCTGGTCGCCGCCGCGGTGGAGGTCGCGCACGACTTCCGCGATGGAGATCAGATCCCCGGAGTTGATCTTCGCTTCGTATTCCTGGGCGCGGCGCGACCACATGGTGCGCTTGATGCGGGCGCGGCCCGACAGCGTCTTCAGCGCCTCATCGACCTGCTTGGAGGACGCAAGCGGGCGCATGCCGCACGAGCGCGCCTTCGCGGTGGGCACGCGCAGGGTCATCTTGTCCTGCTCGAACGAGATCACGAACACTTCCAGTTCCGTGCCCGCCACCGTCTGCCGTTCCAGCCCGGTGACACGGCCGACGCCGTGGGCGGGGTAAACGATGTGGTCGCCCGGCTTGAAGGATTGCGGCGCAGCCGCTGTGTTCGAGGTCATGAGGTCGTCAGCTCCATTCCCAACGCGGCCCGCACGATCCATCGACGCAAAAGGAGGGCTTGAAGCACCTCTCGCCCCTGACGCATCAATGATGAACGGCTGGCCCTGATCAGCGCTGTCGCGCGCCGTGAACGATTATGGGTATCACAGTTTCTTCATCTTTGGAAGACCGCCGGGACATAGGCGACTGAGCGCCGCAGCGGCCCTGCACCCGCAGCGCCGGCGCCCGGACCGGGATCGGGATCGGGGCCTCGTCAGCCCTTGCCGGGCTTGTCCGAGAAATACTTCTCGAACTTGTCCTTCTCGTCGCGGAAATCGTCCGCGTCCGCCGGCGGTTCGCCCTTGTGGGTGATGTTGGGCCAGATCTTTGCGAAATCCGTGTTGATCTTCAGCCACTTCCCGTCGGGCGTGTCCTCGGTGTCGGGCTTGATGGCGTCCACGGGGCATTCCGGCTCGCACACGCCGCAGTCGATGCACTCATCCGGGTGGATGACGAGGAAGTTTTCCCCTTCGTAGAAGCAGTCGACGGGGCACACCTCGATGCAGTCCATGAACTTGCACTTCACGCAGGCGTCGGTGACGATGTAGGTCATCGTGGGTCGGGTTCCTCTGGGGCGCCGTCCGCGGCGGCCTCGAAATGAGCGGAGCCATCCGATCCGTCAAGCGCGGGGTCGATTTCGGCGTAAAGCGCGCGCGCTTCGGCCGCAGGACCGCGCCGGGCCCCCACCGCCACCACCCGCACGGTCCGCACCGCCGGCCCCAGCCGGAAAGACACCCCGTCCCCCGGCTGAACGCGGGTGGCGGCCTTGGCCACGGAGCGGCTCTGGCCGTTGCGTTCCAGAAACAGCCCCCCGCCCCCCTCCACCGCCGCCGCCGCCAGGCTCCGCGTCTTGAAGAAGCGGGCGCGCCACAGCCACACGTCCAGGCGGCAGCGTTCTTCGGTGCGGCTCATGAGGCGCCGCCGCCGCGCTTGGCGTCGATGAGGGCGCCGAGGTGGGCGAACGCGGTG
>JAIYAO010000098.1 GCA_027488965.1 Alphaproteobacteria bacterium | reverse complement strand
TGTGCGCCACGGGCCTGATGGGCATGCTGTCGGCCATGGCCGGGATGACGGGCGCCGCGGCCACCATGGCCCACATGCTCGCCGCACCCGCGCTGGCGGCCACGGCGGTCACTGCGCTCGCCTTCGGCGGCCGGCTGCGCCGCTTCAAGGAACGCAACCAGCTCAGTCTGGTGCTGCGCACGGCGGGGATCTGGGCGTTCTTCGGCGCGGCATGGCCGCTGCTGCAGATCGTCCCGGCCATCGCTTACGGCGACGTGGCCGACGTCCCGCAATTCCTGTCGACCCTTTCGGCCATGACCCTCGATGCGGTGGCCGGCGGCGTGGCGGGCGGCGTGGGCGGCGTGTGCGGCGCGGCGGCGGCGCTGGCGCTCTGCGTAGAACGCGTCCGCTAGGGCTCGGCCCACATCCGCAGCAGGTTGGATTGCGTGCGGTCGAGCAGCAGCATCGTCTCGCGCGGCAGGCCCGCCGCGGCGCACTGCGCCCGGGCGTTGGCGAGATCGAACAGCAGGTCCCGCTGCGCCGGGTCGCGCACAAGGCTCTGGGCCCATCCCACCGCGGCCAGCCGCGCGCCTGCCGTCACCGGCGCCACCCAGTGCACGGTGCCCGCGGGGTAGATCACGGCGTCGCCGGCGGCCAGCCGGATGGCCTGCTCCCCCAACGCCGTGGACGCCGTCAGCGCGCCGCCCTCGTAGGCGGCGGGATCGGCCAGGAAGAGCGTGAACGCCACGTCGCTGCGCAGGGGCGGGTCGCCCATCAGCGCATCGTCGGTATGGGCGCCATACGCCTCGCCCCCGGTGTAGCGGGAGAACAGCAGCCGCGAGATCCGCTGCGGGCGTACGGCGAGATCGAACAGCGGATGGCGGCGCAGGGCGTCGGTGACGAAGCGGCCCAGCGCCTGCACCTCCGGGTCGTCGCCCACGGCCTGCTGGTTGCGCTTCACCTCGCGCGCCGCCCGCCCGGCCGTGGCCCGGCCGTCCTGCCACGGCGCGGCCTCGAGCCCGCGGGTGACCCGGTCCACGTCCTCAGGGCCGAGCACGCCTTCCAGAAGGACCATCATGACGCGGGGGTCTCCAGTTGCAATTCGTTTGCATTAGCCCAGCCAGACGGTACGAACGACCCCCGGCAGCAGCGGAGACGACCTCACCATGATCGAGTTCAAGGCGAAACTCTGGCGCGGCGTCGGCGTCGCCGCACTGGTGGCGGGGGGCTTGGGCCTCGTGGCCTGCTCTCCGGGCGGCGAGGGCGGGGAGGCGGCCCAGCATGGAGAGGCCGGTGAGGCCGCGAAGGGCGCAGGCGGCGGCGAGGCGGGCGAGTCCGCTGCCGGCGAGGCGGGCGGCGAGGGCGGCGAAGCGGGGGCCGCAAGCGCCTATGCCGGGCTCGATGCCGCGACAGCCACGCAGGTGCGCCTCGCCCATCTGAAAGGCTTCCTGCTGATCGCGAAGCGGGAGCTCGACGCCGGCCGCGCGCCGGAGGCGGGCGCGCTGGTGGGGCAGGGGGTGCTCGAAGTCTACACGCCCGCGCCGGCGGCGTTCGCCGGCTTCGAGGCGGGCCCGCTCAACGCCGCCGCGGCGGACCTGATGGACGCAAAGCCCGCGGGCGCTGCCGCGCTCGATGCGGGCCTCGCCGCGATCGGCGCGAAGCAGGCGGGCGATTTGGAGACGGTGCGGCGCATGCTGTCCATCGCGGGCGGGCTGTATCGCATCGTCGTCGTCGATGGCGCAGTCGATCCCATCGAGTACCAGCACAGCCTCGGCGCAGCGCTTGCGGCGCAGGATGCGTTCGCGCGCGCGGAGCCGGCGCTGAAGGCGAAGAACGCCGCGCGCGCGGCCGAAGCGAAGGCCGAACTGGAGCGTCTCTTGGCGCTGTGGCCCACGGTGCAGGCGCCGGAAGCGCCCACGCCCAACGCGCAGGTGGCCGCGCAGATCTCGCGCGTGGAGCTGGCGCTGTCGGGGCTCTAGACCCTTGCTTCGTCGCATTTTCTTGCGACGAAACGGCGTCCACTTCGTCGGAAAATGCTTTAGCGCGTCGCGCCGGGAACCCACAGCACGTCGCCATCCGCGCGGTTGGCCCAGCGGGCGGCCACGAACAGGAAGTCCGACAGTCGGTTGGCGTACTTGAGCGCCTCCGGCGAGACGCGTTCGGCGGGATCGTCCATCAGGGCTGCAATGTCGCGCTCGGCGCGGCGGGCGATGGTGCGCGCCACGTGCAGGTGCGCCGAAAGCGCGCAACCGGCCGGCAGGATGAAAGACGTGAGCGGCGCCAGCGCCGCGTTCAGCGTGTCGATGTCGGCCTCCAGCCGCGCCACCTGGCTCTCCACAATGCGCAGGGCCGTGAACGGCAGCGGCGTCTCGCGCTCGGGCGTGGCGAGATCGGCGCCGAGATCGAACAAATCGTTCTGGATTCGCACCAGCATGGCGTCGAGGTCCGGCGCGGCCGCCGCATGCAGGCGCGCCACGCCAAGGGCGGCGTTGGCTTCGTCCACCGCGCCGTAGGCCGCCACGCGGGCGCTGTGCTTGGGCACTTCCTCGCCCGTGGCCAGCCGCGTGCGGCCGCCGTCGCCGGCGCGCGTGTAGATCTTGTCGAGCTTGACCATGGCGGATCCTGTCCGTCGGCCCGGGTGCGCCCGGGGCCTAGTTGGCGAAATGCGTCTTTACGTACAGCGCCCCGCACAGCACCAGCACCGCCGCGAACTGGGCCACCACCCGCAGGCGCATCATCTTGTTGGACCAGCTTGCGCTGACGGCCCCGCCGCGGAACATGGTGTAGATGCCGATGGCCAGCACCACGAACACCACGCCGACGGCGATGGGGATGAGGGCGGAGAAAAGAGCGTTCATGGGACCTGTTCCTACGCCTGTGCGTCGCCGCGGGCCAGCGTTGCACTGACGCGGGGCTGCCCTGCTGCATCGCTTCGTTGAACATGTTCGCCGGAAACCATATGTGCACCGGCGAAATGCTCCCACAGGGACGTGCGGGGCCGGAGGCCACGCCTTGAACAACCAGAACACCAACGCCGCGGTCGGCGCCGATGTGCGTCAGCTTGTGGAAGACCTGCTCGAAGTGAGCGCCGACGGGCGGCGGATGGCCGCGGAACTCTCCCGCAACATCCGCGACATCGTGGCCGTCCAGTGCGACGCCATCGACGAACGCGCCCGCCTCATCCTGGCCAGGGCCGAGAAGCTCGCCGCCGGCGAGGACGCGTAGGCCCAGCCTTGCCGACCGCCATGGGGTAGACTGCCGCCATGGCCGAATCACAGACGCTCCCGCCGCTCGTCCTCTTCCTGCTGATCGCGCTTGCGGTCGCCGCCGCCTACGCCGCCTGGGAGTGGCGCCGGGCCGCCGACGCGCGGGCTGACGCCGAACGAAATCTCGCCGCTGCCGGCGCCAAGCTCGAGCAGCTTGAGGCCCTGCGCGCGGAGCGCGACGCCGCCGTCGCCGTGCGTGACGAAGCGACGGCGCGCGCAGCCCTGCTCGCCGCCGATCTCGCCGCCGAACGCGGCGGCTCCGACGCCCGCACCGCCGCCGCACGCGAACGCGAAGAGGCGCTCATCGCCATGAAGGCGGAGGTGGAGAAGAGTTTCCTCGCGCTCGCCCAGCAGGCGCTCAGCGCCAACGAGCAGCGCTTCCTCTCGCTCGCCAACGCCACCTTCGAGACCCACAAGACCGCCGCGGCCGGCGGCGTGAAGGAAGTGGTGGGGCCCGTCGCCGAACAGTTCAAGCAGCTCACCGAAACCATCGCCGCGCTGGACAAGGCGCGCACGGAGGACAAGTCGGCGCTGTTCGAGCAGATGCGCCAGGTGTCGGAGACGCTGACGCAGACGCAGAGCGCCACCGGCAAGCTCGTCAACGCCCTGCGCGCGGCGCCCAAGGCGCGCGGCCGCTGGGGCGAGGAGACGCTGCGCAACGTGCTCGAACTCTCCGGCCTCTCCGCGCACATCGATTTCACCGAGCAGTCCTCGCACGACGGCGACGGCGGCAAGCTGCGCCCCGACGTGATCATCCGCCTGCCCGGCGGCCGCTGCATCGTGGTGGATTCCAAGGTGGCGCTGTCGGGCTATCTCGATGCGGTGGAGGCCACCGACGACATCGCCCGCGACGCGTTCCTGAAGAAGCATGCGCAGGAAATGCGCACGCACATGCGCCAGCTTGCGTCGAAGGATTACGCCAAGGCGGTGGCGGCGACGGCCGATTTCGTGGTGATGTTCGTGCCGGGGGACAACTTCCTCTCCGCGGCGTTCGAGCACGATCCCGAGCTGTTCCGCGACGCGAGCGAACTGCGTGTCATCATCGTGGGGCCGTCCTCGCTGCTGGCGCTGGCGAAATCCATCTCCTACGGCTGGCGCCAGGAGGAGGTGGCCAAGAACGCCGAGCAGATCGCCAAGCTCGGCGCCGACATCTACGCTCGCCTCGATGTGATGTCGCGCAAGATGAGCGATCTCGGCGGCGCGATGGACAAGTCCGTGCGCGCCTACAACGAGATGGTGGCCAGCACCGAAACCCGCGTGCTGCCCGCCGCGCGCCGCTTCCGCGAGTTCGGCGTGGGCGAGGACGATATCGCCGCGGTGCCGCAGATCGAGTCCACGCCGCGGCAACTGACGCTGGCCATCGAGGACGACGGCGCCAAGCCGAAGAAGCGCGCGGGGTAACTGCGCGATGGACCGCGAGCAGGACCGCCGGCGCCCTCGCCGGCATACGGTGTTGCGTCCTGCGAGACCTGGCCGGCGAGGGCGCCGGCGGTCCTACTCGCCGGGAGTCGCGCGCATCTCGTCCGCCAGCGCGCTTTCGCGCGGATCGTCCATGCCGCGCAGCCCCGCGATGACGCCGGCCTGGTCGTCGGCGCCCTTGTCCTGGCTGAGCTTGCGCTTGCCGTGCACGGTGTCGATGCGCAGCGCCACGCCCACGATGCCGGCCATGAGCCGGTCGATGTAGTCGCGCGGCGCTTCCTCGATGGTCCAGGGCTTCGCCTGCGCCGCCTCGTGGCGTGCAGACAGGCGCGCCACGATGTCTTCGAGGGCTGCGGGATCGTCGATGATTTCAAGCCGGCCGCGCACGTGCACGGTGACGTAGTTCCAGGTGGGCACCGCGCGGCCGTGGGCGGCCTTCGACGGATACCAGTTGGGCGAGACGTAGGCCTCCGGCCCCGCCATCACCACCAGCGCATCGCACGGCGCCGCCTGCCACTGCGGATTGGCCCGCGCCACATGGCCGATGAGCCGGTCCCCGTCGAGGAACAGGGGCAGGTGGGTGGCGGCGAGATCGGGCGTGACCAGCAGGGACGCGCGATCGTACGCGGCCATGGCGGCGCGGGCGTCAGTTTCGGAAAGCAGGTGACTGGGGTGGCCGTACATGGATGCCCCGTACCGCCGGCTTCAGCCGGCATCTTTTTCTGACGGACGTTTGCCGGCTGAAGCCGGCGGTACGGGCGCCGTTACGCGTCCACCTCTTCCAGCAGGCCGCGCTCCAGCGCTGCGGCCTTCATCGCCTTCTGCAGCTTCTCGAAGGCGCGCACCTCGATCTGGCGGACGCGCTCGCGGGAGACGCCGTATTCCTTGGAGAGGTCCTCCAGGGTGGCGGGTTCTTCCTTGAGGCGGCGCTCCTCGATGATGTGGCGCTCACGCTCCGACAGCGTACTCATGGCGTCCTGCAGCAGGTCCATGCGCTGGCCGAACTCCTCGGAGTTGGCGAGCGTGGTCTCGGCGCTCACGTAGTTGTCGTCGGCCAGCCAGTCCTGCCACTCCGCTTCGCTTTCCGAGGCGATGGGCGCGTTGAGGCTGGCGTCGCCGCCGGAGAGGCGGCGGTTCATGGAGATGACTTCGTCCTCCGTCACCGCCAGCTTGTGCGCGATGGTCGCCACGTGCTCGGGCTTCAGGTCGCCCTCTTCGAGCGCGGAGATTTCGCCCTTCATGCGGCGCAGGTTGAAGAACAGCTTCTTCTGGGCTGCGGTGGTGCCCATCTTCACGAGGCTCCACGAGCGCAGGATGTACTCCTGGATCGCGGCGCGGATCCACCACATGGCGTAGGTGGCGAGACGGAAGCCCTTCTCGGGCTCGAACTTCTTCACCGACTGCATGAGGCCCACGTTGCCTTCGGAGATCACTTCCCCGATGGGCAGGCCGTAGCCGCGGTAGCCCATGGCGATCTTGGCCACGAGGCGCAGGTGGCTGGTGACGAGCGTGTGCGCGGCCTCGGTGTCGCCTTCCTCGCGCCAGCGCTTGGCGAGCATGTATTCCTGCTGCTTCTCCAGCATCGGAAACTTGCGGATTTCCTGAAGGTAGCGCGAGAGGCCGATTTCCGGCGAGAGCGCGACGGACACTTTGGTGTTGGTGAGGGCGGCGTCAGCCATGGTGTTTCCCCTTTAAGCCCCTCGTCGCGGAGGCCGGCCCTCCTCCAATGAGCGAGCGCCGGTCCGGTTCCGAGGTCTCGATTTCCCGACGACGCATATGGGCGTCGCCCAAGGAAGTTAAAGTCCCGGAAGGAACAGGATGGGAACTGTTAAGGCCCGTCCGGGGCGGAAAGAAGGCGCGCGGACTTAACTCTGGGATTACCTCGCGACGACGCCCCGCCGCGCGGTGCTCACGCCTGGACCCGGCGGGCAGGCGGGGCGGGGGCGTTGAAGGCGCCCGCGAGCGCCAGGTACGCCTCGAGGCGGTCGAGATTGATCAGCTGCACCCGGGCCTCCTTGGCCTCCTCCACGATCAGGTCCGCGGGGCGGTTCACGCTGATGACGGCGGCGTAGCCCGCGTTCTCGCGCGCCTTGGCGGCCACGGCGTCGGTGATGTCGTCGCCGGTCACCCGGGGCCCGCGGGGAGAGGTGCGCAGGGCCACCCGGACGCTGTCCTGCACGGCCACCAGCCAGGGTGTCCCGGCCACGGCGGGCTCCACCGTCCAGCCGGCGGCGGCCAGGCGCGCGCGGACGGCGGCGTCCATGTCACCTTCGGCGGTGGGCGGTAAGGGGGCGGGCGTCGGGTCCGGCGCCGGCGCGGCGGCCCGGCGGGGCGGGGCGGCGGCGACCCGGGCGCCAGCCTTCACCGGCCGCTTCATGCGCCACAGGCTGATGGCCGCGCCCAGCACCGCCAGCGCCAGCGTCATGGCCGGACGCCACAGCAGCAGCACGACGACGGCGGCGGCGATGATCGTGCCGAATACGAACAGGGTTACGCGCATGGACGGCCGGCTCCCGGGGTGTCGGGGCGGCGTTGCAAGACTTACGCCTGTGGGGCGAGTGCGCCTCAGCCGGCCCGGCGCAGCGCGTCCAGCAGGGCGGCCATGTCCGCGGGCAGCGGCGATTCAAAGCGGTGGTCGATCCCGGTCACCGGGTGGCGGAACCCCAGCACCGCCGCGTGCAGGGCCTGGCGGGAGAAGTCCCGCGCCGCCGCCTCGGCCGCATCGTGGGCGTCGCCGGCGCCTTCGGCCTTCAGGCCGCGGAACTTGCCGTACACCGGATCGCCCAGCAGCGGCGCCGCCACGTGGGCGAGGTGGGCGCGGATCTGGTGCGTGCGCCCGGTCTCCAGCCGGCACTCCACCAGCGCCGCGGCGGGCCGCCCGGCCGACGCCCCCGCCACCTGCCCGAACGTCTCCATGGTCCAGTAGTGGGTGATGGCGCGCTTTCCCAGGGTGCTCTCGGCGTTGCGCACCACCGCGAACTTGCGCCGGTCATCCGGAGAGCGGGCGAGGCGGGTGTCGATCACGCCGTTGCGCGGCTGCGGCGCCCCGCGGGTGACGGCGTAGTATACGCGCTCGATGGTGTGCTTGGCGAACTGGCGCGCGAGGCCCTGGTGGGCGACGTCGGTCTTGGCCACCACCACGAGCCCTGTGGTGTCCTTGTCGATGCGATGGACGATGCCCGGCCGCGCCACGCCGCCGACGCCGGAAAGCGTGTCGGCGCAGTGCGCAAGCACGGCGTTGACCAGCGTGCCCGTCATGGAGCCGGGCGCGGGATGCATGGCCATGCCCGCGGCCTTGTCGATCACGAGGAGGTCGTCGTCCTCGTAAACGATGACGATGGGGATCGCCTCCGGCAGCGGCGCGGCGGGCGTGGGCGGCGGCAGCTCCAGCACATACGCAGCGCCCGCGCGCGCCTTCTCGCTGGAGAGCTTCACCGGCGCGCCGTCGACCGTCAGCTTGCCCTGTCCGATCAGCCCCTGGATGCGCGCGCGGGAGAGATCCGGCCACAGCTTCGCCAGCCACGCGTCGATGCGCTCGCCCGCGTGCGCCGGCGTGCACACGGCGTTGAGCACGTGCGGCGCGGCGGCGCCCTCGGTGTCGTTGTCCTCGGTGATGTCGTCTTCGCTCACGGCGCACGCGCGGCGGCAGGGGCCGCCTGTTCCACGATCATGATCTTCTGCCAGATCTTGCGCGAGAGATTGGTGGTCATGGATTCAAGATCGCTCACGCTCTCGATCACCACGGGATCGCGCATGTCCTGCGCATAGAGTGCGGCGATCTTCGCCACCAGCGACAGCATTTCCGAGCAGTAGTCGAGGTAGCGCGCCAGCTCGAACGGGCTCATGGCGTCGCGCGGGGAGGAGGGCGTGCGCTGCGCCGGCGCCAGCATGGTGGTGGGGTCCTTGGTCAGCTGGTGCATGTCGATCACGTGGGCCAGCGAGCGCAGCTCGTAGAGATCGTCCAGCGCCATGCGCCGCTTCTCGCGCTCCTCGTGACGCAGCAGGAAGAAGAGGCCAGCGCCGCAGATGAGGCCGATGTTCACGGCGGAATCGATGCCCTGGAACAGCGCCAGCATCGCGCCCGGGTCCTCCCCCGGCGCCAGCAGCTGCAGCAGGCCCGGCAGCTTCACCTCCCGCACCAGCACGAACAGCGACGCCGCCAGCAGCAGCGCGATGGAGATCACGCCCGCCCGCACGACGAGATTGGGCCGCTTCAGCAGCGCCACCCGGTCCCGGTCGCGCCGCGCGATCTCGGCCAGCTCCGCACACACCTGCGCCAGCCCCCGGTCCGCGAAGCGCTCGTTGATGCGCAGCGCGAGGCGGTCGATGGTGGCGATGACGCTGTCGGGGCGGATGGCGCGGTAGGGCATGGGGGTCAGGTAGGCGGTTTTTGCGCGTCCGTCATGTGCCCCGTTGGGAATGCTCATCCTTCGACACGCTCAGGATGAGGGATGCCGCAGCGCTGCGCGCCTACTCGTTCTCGTCCTCGTAGCCCACCAGCCGCAGCGGGCGCGCACTGATGCCGTTCAGCGTGGCCCATCGCGCCAGCGCATCGTCGCGGCCGTGGGTGATCCACAGTTCGCCCGGCGCCACCTCGGCGATGGTGGTGGTGAGTTCGTCCCAGTCGGCGTGATCGGAGATCACCAGCGGCAGCTCCACGCCGCGCTGCTTGGCGCGCTGGCGCACGCCCATCCAGCCGGAGGCGAAGCAGTCCACCGGATCGGCGAAGCGGCGCGACCAGCGGTCCTGCACGGCCGACGGCGGCGCGATCACGATCTCGCCGGCGAACTTCTCCGTGCGCCCCACGGTGGCGGGCAGCAGGGCGCCCAGCCGGACGCCGTGCGCTTCGTAGAGCGCGCAGAGCTTCTCCATGGCGCCGTGGATGTAGATGGGCCGCTCCCACCCCGCTGCGCGCAGCAGCGCGATCACGCGCTGCGCCTTGCCGAGGGAGTAGGCGCCCACAAGGTGCGTGCGTTCGGGAAACAGCGCCACGGAACGCAGCAGCTTTTCGATTTCGCCGCCATCGTCCGGATGGCGGAACACCGGCAGCGCGAAGGTGGCCTCCGAGACGAACACGTCGCAGGGCACGGCCTCGAACGGCGCGCACGTGAGGTCGCGCCTGCGCTTGTAGTCGCCGGAGACGACGATGCGCGTGCCCTTGTGCTCCACCACGGCCTGCGCGGAGCCCAGCACGTGGCCTGCGGGCCGCAGCGTCACGTCCACGCCGCCGATGCGCGTGGTCTCGCCGTAGCGCGACGGCTGCTGCATGCCGGTGAAGTTTTCACCGTAGCGCTCGCCCATGATGGCCAGCGTCTCCGGCGTGGCGAGCACGGCGCCGTGGCCGGCGCGTGCGTGGTCGGAATGGCCATGGGTGATCACCGCGCGCGTCACCGGGCGCACGGGATCGATGTAGAAATCCCCCGGCGCGCAGTAGAGGCCCGCGGGCTTCGGGCTAAGGAGGTCGGACGGGCGGATCATCCACGTACAGGTAGTGACACCCGTGCTTCCCCGCGAGGGGAAGCTGTCGCGACGGAACGGCGCGACCGATGGGGTGCGCCCAGTCGATCGACCTCGCCCCATCCGTCTCGCCGCTCTGCGTCGAGCCACCTTCCCCTTGCGGGGAAGGACGCCGTTGTCAGTGGTGCGCCGCGGCGGGCTTGTGGGCTGCCGGGGCGGGGGTCGCGTGGGCGTCGGCGGCCGGCTTGTGGGCCGCCGGGGCATGGACGTCCGCAGGCGCGGGCAGGGCCGCTTCGTTGGAGGCCAGCACCTGGGCGAGCGGCGCGGGGCGCGCAGCCACGGCCTCGGGCATCGCCGAGGAGTGGTGGCTCATGATCAGCCATTTGCCGCCGATCTTCTCGTAGAGGAAGCTGTAGCGCGCCACCATGTACGTGGGCTGGCCTTCCTTGATCACATCGAAGGTGTAGACGCCGGAGTTCACCGCGGTGTTGGAATCCAGCACGTCGATGTGCTGCTCGTTGATCGTGCCGCGCGGGTGCATTTGCAGGAAATGCTCGAAGTAGTCGGCGATCTCCACGCGGTTGGAGCGCACGTCGTTGGAGACGGTGGGCAACAGCACGCCGTTCTCCGCATAGAGCAGCGCCATGTCGTGCGGGCCGCCGGTGCGCAGCGTCTCGTTCCAGTCGTCGAACAGGGCGGCGATCTCGCGCTTGGCGGGCAGGTTGGCGCCCGGTGCCACCACCACTGCGTGCGGCGCTGCGGGATCCTCCGCCGCATGCGGGGTCTCGGCGCTCTTGCCGCAGGCGGCGAGGGCGAGGGCCGCAACGGTCAGGGCCGCAAGCGGGCGGGCGCGAAGGAACATCGTAAAGGCCTCGTTGACGGGAACGGCCGGGTCGCTTCTGCGCCGGCGTTTCGGAGGCGTCTGCCTACCGCATCGCCCTGAGCGTTCGGTTAAGATAGCGTGCGGCCGATGCCGAAACCCGCCGGAAAACCGAGAGAAGCGCCGCTGCCAGCGCCGTTCGCCCACTGGTTCGCCGGGCGCGGCTGGGCCATCCGGCCCCACCAGCGCACGCTGCTGGAGCGCGGGCTGGCGGGACAGTCCACCCTGCTGATCGCGCCCACCGGCGCGGGCAAGACGCTGGCGGGCTTCCTGCCGAGCCTGGTGGAGCTTGCCCCGCTGTCGGGCGACAAGACGCGGCCGCACCGGCTGCACACCATCTACGTCTCGCCGCTGAAGGCGCTCGCGGCCGATGTGCTGCGCAATCTTGAAACGCCGGCGGCGGAGATGGGGCTGTCGCTGCGCATCGAGACGCGCACGGGCGATACCCCGCCGTCGAAGCGCCAGCGCCAGCGCGCCCACCCGCCCGACATCCTGCTCACCACGCCAGAACAGCTCTGTCTGCTCATCGCATCCGACCACGCGCGCGCGTTCTTCGAGGATGTGCGCGTGATCGTGGTGGACGAGGCGCACGCGCTGGCGCCGACGAAGCGCGGCGACCTGCTCGCCCTCGCCATGGCGCGGATCGCGGCCTGGGCGTCGGGCCTGCGGCGCGTGGGCCTGTCGGCGACGGTGGCGGACCCGCCCGCGCTGGCGCGGTGGCTGATGGGCGCTTGTGTTTCCTCCCCCGCTTGCGGGGGAGGTGG
>JAIYAO010000056.1 GCA_027488965.1 Alphaproteobacteria bacterium | reverse complement strand
TTCACAAAAAAACCTAGGGTGGCCGCTATAGCAATGATGGCAAGCCCTCCAACGAGCATCGATAAGCCGAAACGGGAAGCTTTATGAATGCTATCGGGTATTCGCGTCGCAACAATAGTTCCCGTTGCTGATCGAGCATTGGTCGTGGAGCGCCAAATGTTTCGACCAACTCCCAAAATGAACTCTCCAAGTCGGTGAACGTGCTCTACGATCTCGGTGGAATTTTTCGTTATCTTGTACGCAGCTACTATCAAAACCGACCCAACGATTATCTCCGAGCCAGGGCGGGTTGGCCCAACTTCAACAATAACTCTCGCGTCCGGAAAGGCGACCCGAAGGTCTTCTGTGAATCTATCCTGAAAAATCGATGAATACTGTTTACTGCTGTCAGAGTATTCTGAGTCCGACTCGAGTACAAATGCATAGCTGAGACGAATACGTTGGCCTCCAAAGCCAAATCTGTACAAATCTCTGACTTTCATTTCGGCTCCCCCATTGCTTGGATCGCCCGCTCCCATGGTTCCAGGGGAAAGAGCTTAACCTCCAACAATTCTACCGTCGTGAGCCGATGTGGCGCTATCCTGGACGACTGCCGGATACGTCCGCTTGACCTTCGTGCAAAAAACCGTTGCTTACCGGCCTGAAACTGCGTCGCGGAACACGAAGCCGCGTCTAAAGTAGGTGTCCGGAGCAACAATAATGCGCGTTTACTATGATCGGGATGCCGATCTCGCCCTGATCAAGTCGAAGACGGTGGCGGTGGTGGGCTACGGCAGCCAGGGCCACGCGCATGCGCTCAACCTGAAGGACTCCGGCGTCCCCAACGTCATCGTGGCGCTGAAGGCGGGCTCGGCGTCGGCGAAGAAGGCGCAAGCGGAAAAGCTCACGGTGATGACGGTAGCGGAGGCCGCGAAAGCCGCCGACGTGATCATGATCCTCGCGCCCGACGAGACGCAGGCCGAGATCTACCAGGCCGACATCGCCCCGCACCTGAAGGCCGGCAAGACGCTGCTGTTCGGCCACGGCTTCAACATCCACTTCAAGCTGATCGAGGCGCCGGCGGACGTGGACGTGGCGATGATCGCGCCGAAGGGCCCGGGCCACACGGTGCGCAGCGAATACCAGAAGGGCGGCGGCGTGCCGGCGCTTGTGGCCGTGCACCAGAACCCGTCGGGCAAGGCGCTGGAGCTGGCGCTGGCCTATGCGAGCGCCATGGGCGCAGGGCGTTCGGGCGTCATCGAGACGACGTTCCGCGAAGAGTGCGAGACCGACCTGTTCGGCGAACAGGCCGTACTGTGCGGCGGCCTGGTCGAACTCATCCGCGCCGGTTTCGAGACGCTTGTGGAAGCGGGCTACGCGCCGGAGATGGCGTACTTCGAGTGCCTGCACGAAGTGAAGCTGATCGTGGACCTGATCTACGAAGGCGGCATCGCCAACATGAACTATTCGATCTCCAACACCGCCGAGTACGGCGAATACGTCACCGGCCCGCGCATCGTGACGGCGGAAACGAAGGCCGAGATGAAGCGGGTGCTCGACGACATCCAGACCGGCAAGTTCGCGCGCGACTGGATGCTGGAAAACAAGGTCGGCCAGCCCAGCTTCAAGGCGCGACGGCGCATGGTGGCCGAACACCAGATCGAGGAAGTCGGCGGCACGCTGCGCGCGATGATGCCGTGGATCGGGAAGAACAAGCTGGTGGACAAGGACAAAAACTAGAGTGAGGGGTTTCGGGTGGGCATCAGCAGGAAGAATCTAGCGATAATGCTGCTGTACGCCTTCGTCGTGCAGACGGCGGCTGCGCAGCGCCCGGACCCTGTTGAACTACGCGCGCGGCTATTTGGCCAAGAGGAGTGGATCGACAATGCGCTCTTGCGGCCGACGGCGCGTCCAGACGGTCAGATCAGCACGGCGGGGACCGATGTCTTCCAGAGTCTCCAGACCAGCCGCGATGTATTTACGTTCACACCCCTGGGCATCCGCTTTCCTGTAAACTTCAATGCTTGCCGCTTGGCGCTCATGTCGAACAGGAACCTGAACGGAATCAGGACAGCGTACCTGTGCGATCCGCCACAGACGCTCGGGTATCTCAATTTGATCGCCACGCGCGAGGAAGCGCAGACACAGGAAGGTTTCCTCGCGTTCGCCGATCGCAACCTTCGAAACGAGGCGGGGCAAATCTTCGGCGTGGGCGGGGACCAGAGTTTCTGCAACGCGCGCACGTCGAGTGGTGGCTTTGCATCCACGCTCGTTTGCGAGATCCATTTCACCCACGCGGGCAGATCTGCAATCTACAGGAAAGCATTCGCCTGGTCGAACGGCGTGATTGTCTCAGTCACCACCGCCTGCGCAGGCGTACAGTGCGAAACCGCCCTTCCCGGATTTGACCGTTTCCTGAGCGGCCTTAGCATTGACCAGTGAGCGGGATACTCAGGCACCCAGCGCGAACGGTATGCTCTGTAGGAAATTGGGCGCCACGCAATCGCCGACCGCCAAATCCCGCACCTCACTCCACCCATTCGCACCCGGCCCGCGGTGCACGCGCACCATGCGCGTTGGCGCGTGGATGGCCCAGTATTCCTGCACGCCGTGCGCTGCGTAGAGCTTCGCCTTCGTCTCGCTGTCGTAGCGCCACGACGCATCGCCGACCTCGATTGCCAGCAACACGTCGGATGGCTTCAGGTCACGGATCGACACTGACCGGTCGAATACCGCATAGTCCGGCTCGATGTAGGTGTTTTCATCGAGGTAGAGCGTCGTCTCGGCCAGCCAGACCAGACTGTGAGGCAGCGCCCTCAGCCAGTCATTGACGGCGATCCGCACATCCTCGTGCAGCGGTCCCTTCGGCGACATCGGTACGATTTCCCCGCCCACGAGCTCGAATTTCGCGTCTTCGACGACCACACCTTTCTCGACCAGCGCCTGGATATCGGCGACGGTGAAGCGCCGGTCCTTCAGGCCGGGAGTCGGGTAAATCGCGTTCATGGCGCGGTGACTATCACGATTGATGGCCCGACGCACCTTGCCGCCGGCTATTCGGACGCAACGGAGCCCAGCCAGAGCGGCGCACCCGGTGCGCAAAGCGCGTCGATCGGCTCGCTGGCAGCAACGTCCTTAACCGCCGCCCAGCCTGCATCACTCGCGCCGCGATGAACGCGTGCGGTGCGGCGCACCGCGTCGATGACCCAGTATTCCTGCACGCCCTGTGCGGCTTAGAGCGGGGCCTTTGTGTTCAAATCGTAGGCCAGCGAGCTGTCGGCGACCTCGATGACGAGGCGAAGGTCGCCACCCTTGAGGTTGGCGTCCGCGATGCGGCGCGCGGCGTCATAGACGACGAAATCCGGCTCCAGCATCAGGCCGTCCGCAAGTTGCAGTGTGTGTTCTTGCAGGGTGCGGAAACCAAGCCCGGACACCGTCAGCAACCACTCGGCGATGCGCTCGCGCATGATTTCGTGGTGGCGGCCTTTGGGCGCCATGGGGATCAGGGCTCCGTCGATCAGCTCGAAGCGCGCGTGGCGATCCACCAGGCCTGTGTCGATCAGATAGAAGATGTCCTCGGCCGTGTAGCGGCGCGGCGGCGGCGGGAGGACGGGCGCGTTCATGACTTACGGAGATAGCACAACTTCCGCGTGCGGAAAACCTACGCCAGCCGGATCTCCCGCAGCCGCTCCTCAAGGTATCCCTGCGCCGTGATCGGCTCCGGATACTGGTTCGGCCGCTCCGGCGTGATGCAGCTTGCCATCGTCTCGATCAGGAAATCCGGCGCGAAGTGCAGGAAGAAGGGGATCGAATAGCGCGGCAGGTGGGCGCGTTCTGCGGACGGATTGACCACGCGGTGGGTGGTGGACGGCAGCACGTTGTTGGTCAGCCGCGCCAGCATGTCGCCGATGTTGATCACCACCGCGTCCGGCGGCGGATTGATGTCGAGCCACTGGCCGTCGCGGGTCTTCAGCTGCAGGCCGGCTTCCTCGGCGCCTAGCAGCAGCGTGATGGTGTTGATGTCCTCGTGCGCCTCCGCGCGCAGGCCAAGAGGGTTGGCGGGCACGGGCGGGTAGTGCAGCAGGCGCAGGATGGAGTTGCCGTCCTTCACGCTCGCGGCGAAGAAGTCGTCCGCCTGCCCCAGATGGCGCGCGATCGCCGCCAGAACTTTCGCGCCCAGCGCATCGAACGCAGCGAAGAGCGCCGAGAGATCCTCGCGGAATCCGGGGACTTCTTCGGGCCAGACGTTCGGCGCCATCTGGCCGGCGAAGCGGTGGCCTTCGGGCAGGTCCCGCGCCACGTGCCAGAACTCCTTGAGGTCGACGAGCGCTGCGCCCTTGGCCGCTTCCACGCCGAAGGGCGTGTAGCCGCGCTGCCCGCCGCCGCCCTTGACGTGGTAGCGGCGCTTCACGTCGTCCGGGAGCGCGAAGAACGCCTTGATGCGCTCGTGCGCGCGCGCCAGCAGCGCGGGATCAAGCCCATGGTCCGACACGATGGCGAAGCCGGTGCGCTCGAAGCTCGCGCCCAGCGCGGCGGCGAAGGCGTCCGGGTCCCGGGCGGCCGCCGTCAGCGAGACGGCGGTGAGGGCTTCGGGCGCGGCGGGGGCGACGGTTCGGGCGGCGATGGACATGGGCGCATTCCTTCTGCCCCGGATGTAGCGACGCCCGCCGCGCCCGTCACCCCGCCCGTCCGCCGCCAAGTGTCGCCAGTGGCGCAGCCGCGCCGGCTCCGCTAAGCGGAGGCATGCTTCCGATCCAGGTCGTCATCATCCCGGTCACGCCGTTCCGGCAGAACACCTCGCTGGTCTGGTGCGCCCGCACCCTGAAGGCCGCCTTCGTGGACCCCGGCGGGGAGGTGGAAAAGCTCGTGGCCGCCGCGGCGGAGCGCGGCGTCACGGTGGAGAACATCCTGCTCACCCACGGCCATCTCGACCATGCCGGGGCCGCCGCCGAACTCGCCGCACACTACGGCGTCCCCATCGAAGGCCCGCACCGGGACGAGGACTGGCTCCTGGCGAAGATCCCCGAGCAAGCGGCCCGCTACGGCATGGCCGGCGCCCGCGCCTGTACGCCCGACCGCTGGCTCGACGACGGCGACGCCGTGACCGTGGGCGAAGCGCGCTTCGACGTGGTCCATTGCCCGGGCCACACGCCGGGCCACGTGGTGTTCGTCCAGCCGGACGCGCGCTTCGCCTTCGTGGGCGATGTGCTTTTCCGCGGTTCCGTCGGGCGCAGCGATTTCGAGCGCGGCAGCCATGCCGATCTCGTGTCGTCCATCCGCGACAAGTTGTTTCCGCTCGGCGACGACATCCAGTTCGTGCCCGGCCATGGCGATCTTTCGACGTTCGGTTGGGAACGCAAATGCAATCCCTACGTATCCGACCTCGCGGTCGTCGCCGCGTAGCCCGCGAAGGAGAGCCAGTGGCCAGCGCACACGATTTCACGTTCCCCCGCCTCGGCGGCGGCGCCCCCATCGCCATGAAGGAATTCGCCGGCAAGGCCGTGCTGCTGGTCAATGTCGCCAGCGCGTGCGGGTTCACGCCGCAGTATCGCGCCTTGCAACAATTGTCGGAGGCGCGCGCGGCCAAGGGCCTCGTCGTGCTCGGTGCGCCGAGCAACGATTTCGGTCGCCAGGAGAGCGGCACGGAAGCGGAGATCGCCGCATTCTGCACCGCCAATTATGGCGTCACCTTCCCCATGACGGGCAAGATCGAGATCGTGGGCGCGGGCCGCCACCCGTTCTATGAATGGGTGCGCACCGAGCTGGGCGAGGATGCGCTGCCGAAGTGGAATTTCCACAAGTACCTCATCGGAAAGGACGGGCAGATTGCGGGCACGTTCCCGTCCTCGGCGGCGCCGCTCGGGCCCGAGCTCGTCTCCAGGATCGCCGACGCGCTCGACGCATGAGCGCGCGCGCAGACATCGCGCCGTTCATCGCCATGGAAGTCGCGCGCGAGGCGTCCGCGCGGCAGGCGGCCGGCCAGTCCATCTCCCGGTTCGATGTGGGACAGCCGCAGTTCGGCGCGCCGGAATCCGCGCTGCGGGCGGCGGAGGCGGCCATGCGGCGCGAGCCGCTCGGTTACACCGACGGCCTTGGGTCCATGGCGCTGCGGCGGGGCATCGCCGGGTGGTACGGGCGCGCTTACGGGCTTGAGATCGATCCGGGGCGGGTGATCGTCACCACGGGTGCATCGGGCGCGTTCGCGCTCGTGTTCCTTGCGTTGTTCGATGATGACGCGGGCGTGGCCCTCGCCAGCCCGGGCTATCCGCCGTACCGGCACATCCTCAAGGCGCTCGGCATGCGCGCAGTGGTGGCGGAAGCGAACGCGCAAGCCGGATTGCAGATGACGGCGGATTTGCTAGGCGTCTGTGCTGCGCTGGAAAAGATCGATGGCGTGCTGGTGGCTAGCCCCGCCAATCCCACCGGCGCCATGCTGCCGGATGCCGCGCTGGGCGCACTGTGCGCGGCCGCGCGCGCGCGCGGCGTGCCGCTCATCTCCGACGAGATCTACCACGGCCTCACCTACGGGACGGCGGCGACGACCGCGCTCGCGCACGACCCCGACGCCATCGTCATCAACAGCTTCTCCAAGTACTGGGCGATGACGGGCTGGCGCGTGGGCTGGATCGTCGCGCCCGAACGCCGCGTCAAACCT
>JAIYAO010000049.1 GCA_027488965.1 Alphaproteobacteria bacterium | reverse complement strand
GGCCGACGCCGACGGCCTGCAGACGCGCCTGCAGGCGATCCAGGAAGGCGTGCTCTACGGCCTGCGCCGCGACCGGCCCGAGCGCATGCTCGACGTGATCGACGATGCGTCGGGCGCCTACAACGACCTGTTCGGCCCCATCAACGACATGACCACGGAGTCCAAGCGTCTGATCATCGACGCCACGGGCGCCGCCGCCAACATCCCGTTCGCGCTGCTGGTGGCGCGCCCCATGACCGCCGACGAGATGGCGGGCCTTACCGAGCGCGTGGGCCGCAGCTTCGGGCGCGACTTCACGGGCGTGCCCTGGCTGGGCCGCGACCGGTCGATCTCGATGGTGGCGAGCGCTGTGTCCTTCAAGGCGCAGCGCGAGGACGAGGCGGGCTCCACCGCCGCCAATCCGATCCTTGCGTTTGCGGCGCCGCCGCTGCCAAACGAGGCCCAGCGGCCGCAGTTCGCGCCGCAGGTGGCCAAGCTCGTCCACCAGACGCGGCCCCGCTACCAGCGCGCCGACTGCGAGGCGGAGCTTGAGGAAATCTACGCGTATGCCGGCCTCGAGGGCTCCTATGAGTCCGCGCTTTCGGCTAGCCGCCTGCTCACCGGGGGCGACGCTTCCGGCTATCGCATTGTTTCGGGAACGGATTTCACCGACCAGAACATCCGCAACTTTGCGAAGTACGCCGAA
This sequence comes from Alphaproteobacteria bacterium, assembly GCA_027488965.1. GTDB lineage: Bacteria > Pseudomonadota > Alphaproteobacteria > Caulobacterales > Aquidulcibacteraceae > VFBF01. The sequence continues at coordinate 9,932 of JAIYAO010000049.1, read as the reverse complement.
GGCTCGGGCCGCCCCGGCGATCTCGACGACTACCGCGTGCTCTACTTCGGCTCCCACGGGCAGCACCCTGGCTCCAACAAGTGCGTGCAGGAAGCGCTGCTGGTGACGACCACGCCCACGCCGCAGGCGGTGGCGGCCCCGCCGGCGCCGGGCGAGGACACGCTAGGGGACGGCATGCTCGACACCAGCGAGATCCAGCGCCTGTCGCTGAACGCCGACCTCGTGGTCCTGGCCGCCTGCGAGACCGTTGGGATGCGGCGGATCAAGGAGGGCGCGGGCATGTCCAGCGCGGAGGCCGCCCGGCTCACCCGCCTCACCGGCCTGTCCGGCGGCGGCGTGATCGGCAACTTCGCGGGCAGCTTCTTCGTGGCGGGGGCGCGGTCCGTGCTAGCCACCTACTGGGCGGTGGAGAACGAGGCCACCAACCGGTTCATGAACACCTTCTTCGAGACCGCCGCCGGCGGCGCCGCCAAGGCGGACTCGGTCCAGGCCGCGCAGCGGCGCCTGATGGACGATCCGGACTACTCGAACCCGATCTTCTGGGCGCCCTTCGTGTTCATCGGCGACGGCTCCAAGTCCCTGAAGGTGGGCGCCGCGACCCCGCCGCCGGCGTAAGCGCCCTGGCCGGCGGGCGCTCCGCGCCGCCGGCCGTTCCGGCGGGGCGGCGACGCCCAAAGAAAAAGCCGCCGATCCCCTGTGGACCGGCGGCTTTCTTCTGGAACCCGCCCCTCGGGGCGTTGAATTTACTTGGTTTCGACGGGCGCAGCCACGGTGGTGGCGCTGCCGGCGACGAACGCTTCCAGCGCCTTGCCGGCCACGTCGGAGCAACCGTCCTTGTCCGCGGCGGCGATGGCCTCGAGCGAGGTCAGTTCCGTCACGGCCGGGCAGCCCTCGGCGTCGTCATAGCGGCCGCCGCGCATGGCCCCGAAGGTGCGCCGCGCCTGCGGACGCTCGATCATGGCGCGCAGCGAGGCGAACAGGTCCGTCTGGCCCGCGGGCCGGGCGGTGGACGGCAGGACCACGCCGCCGGTGCGGCCGGTGATCGGCGTGATGCTGCCGGCGCTGTTCACCAGCGTGAGCGTGGCGCCGCTGGCGAGGTAGATCCGCTCGCCGGAGCTGTAGACGGCGCCTTTCGGAATGCGTGGGTCGGTGGAGCCGACCACCATGAAATCTTCGGCATAAGCGACGCCGCCGATCAGCAGACCGACCGTGGCAGCGAACAGAACCTTGCGCACAAAACCCTCCCGTCGCCCCTACCGAATCCAACGGATTCGCGGGCCCCGAACCGTACGCCAACCCCGCCCAAAACGCAATCGCCGGACAGGCGATCCGAAAAGTGCAAGTGGCAATTGCAGTGGTAACGCAGCGGATCGGACGGATTTGCGGCGGCCCGGCGGATATTTCGCCACAAAGTCGCACCCCGGCTCCACATTCTCTGGAAAAGAGAGCCCATTCCAAGTTAGCGTCCGCCCCGAACCGCCGGTGGGCGCGGTCTTGCGCGCACCGGGGGTCATGGGCGTGGCGGCCGGGGGCGGTCGACCAGAAGGAGGGGCGGGCATGTTCGGCTGGTTCAGACGGCGCAGCGAGAGTGCGCCCACAGGCATCGCAGGGTTGCTGGCCAGCGGCCAGCTTCAGGTGGCGGCGCAACCGCGCAACAACGCCCTCGACCTGAACAACCGCCGGCTCAAGCGCATCTACGTCTTCCTCATCGACCACGATTATCCCGGCGGCTCGGCGGCGATGCACAACGCGGTGTTCGCGAAATTCAACCTGCCGTACCGCAGCTGCTTCATGATCGGGGACCCCGCGCAGGTGGGCGCCATTGTCGCCGGGCTGCGCACCGATCCGCGCTGGGCGGGCGGGGGCGCGGGCTCCGGCTTCAAGGACAAGATCGGCCCGCACCTCGACCGGCTCGACAGGTCGGCCGAGACCATCGGCTCGGTCAACGTCGTCGGACGCGACGGGCGCGCGTTCGTGGGCCACAACACCGACGGCATCGGGTTCGTGCGCGGCCTGCTGGACGAGTATCCCAACTGCATCGCCGGCCAGAAGGTGGTAATCCTTGGCGCCGGCGGCACGGCGCTGCCGATCAGCTACGAGATCGCGAAGGTGAAGCCGCGCGAGGTGGTCATCTCCAACCGCACGGTGGCGAAGGCCGAACAGATCGCGAAGCTCATCGAGCCGTTCTGCAAGGCCCGCGCGGTGGGCGAGGACGTGATCGGCGACGAGCTCGACGGCGCCGGCGTCGTCGTCAACACGTCCAACAAGGGCGCACAGCCCAACGAGAAGTTCAGCGCCTTCGCGCCGATGACGGGCAACGTGGAGGCGGACATGGCGGTGTCCATGGCCAATCTCGCGCGCCTGCCGAAGAAGGCGATCGTGGCCGACATCCTGCTGGAGGATCTGCCGCTCACGCTCAAGCTCGCCGGCGAACACGGCTGCCGCACGCACAGCGGCCGGCACATGAACCTGTTCCAGGCGGCGCCTGCCTTCAAGATCCTCACGGGCGTCAACAAGCCCGACAAGGTCCTGCTGAAGCTGATGCGCGCGGCGCTGGCCTGATGGTGTTCGGGCGCAAGGCCCGCGCGTCGGCGCCGGAGGCCGCGGGACGCCCCGTGGACCTGCCGCGCGACGAGATGGCGTTCCGCAAGGTCTATCAGCGCCTGCTGCTGGCCCAGGAGATCACCGCCGTCTTCCGCCCGGGGGATCGCCGCTTCCCCGCCTGGCGGGGCTATGCGCCGGGGGAGGCGGTGACGGCGCGGGTGATCGCGCGGGTCGGGTCGGACGCGCTGGGCGTGCCGCCCGTGTTCAACGAGGTGCGCGTGCCTATCCGCATCCACGATGTGGCGCTGCTGGAGGCGGCGTCCCTCGGCCCGGAGGATTTCGCCGGATGCTCGCCCGATGTGTGCGATGTCGCGGCGCTCACGGCGCATCTGGAAGGCATCTACCAGCGCCCGCTGGCGGAATATGGCGGGGTTGTCACGCGCATCCGCTTCCACTACCTGGCCCCCCCGTCGCGGCGGTCCCTCTGGCGTCCCGCCTGAGTTTTTCCGAGGCTTCGTCGCCGGGCCGGGCGACCAACTGTCAATACGCATGTCATTTTGCAATGCAGCAGGCCGAGCGCGTGGTTTGTGCAGACTTGCCAAGGCGGTAGAAAGGGGCGCACTTTTCGTGCCATGGTTAAGGGGCGTCGGGGCGCGCGGACACGCCAGGACGCGGGGCAGGCATGCTGGGGCTGGTAGTGACCGATGATCACCTTTGCGCAAATCACCGATCTGCACATCACCACGCTGGATGACCCCTACAAAAGCAAGGAGCGCAACGATGCGCGCCTGCGCGACGTGCTCACCACCATCTACAACCTGAAACCGCGCCCCGTGGCCATCATCGCGTCGGGCGATCTCGTCGATCGCGGCGAAGCGCGCGAGTACGATGAACTGCGCAAGCTGCTGATGGATTTCCAGGGCATCCCGATCTTCGCGGGCATGGGCAACCACGATCTGCGCGGGCCGTTCCAGGAAGTCTTCCCGAAGGGCGGTCAGTCCCTCCTCCACTACGACACGGACAAGAACGGCTTCGTCCAGTACGAACACCAGTTCGATGGCCTCCGCCTCGTGATGATCGACACGCTCGACGAGCGCGACGGCAAGCACCAGGAAAACGGCGCCTTCTGCGCCAAGCGCGCAAGCTGGCTGAACCGCACGCTGGGCCGGAACTCCCAGATGCGCACGATGCTCGCGCTGCATCATCCCCCGGTGCGCAGCGGCATCTACTGGATGGACGCGCGCGAGGACTACACCTGGCAGAAGCGCCTCGCGGACGCCGTGAAGAACCGCAAGCAGGTGCGCACCATGATGTGCGGCCACCTGCACCGGGCGTTTCATGCAAGTTTTGCGGGGCAGGTGGTGGCCGCGTCCCCGGCCACGTCGATCCAGCTCACGCTCAATCTCACCGAGGTCGATCTCAAGGTGCCCGACGGGCGCGAGATCCTCGTGGAGGAGCCCGCAGGCTTCTCCCTGCACATGTGGGACAACAACGTGCTGACCACACACGTGGCCGTGGCGCCGGCGTTCCCGCCCGCGGTGCAATACAACTTCCCGTTCGTGAAGGCCTGAGAGCGGCTACAGCCGCACGATGGCGTCAGGCGCCACGCGGAACTGCAGCACATCGCCCACCTGCACCAGCCGCCCGCGCGCCAGCACGGGATCGGCCACCAGCGGCAGGATCGCCCGCGTATGCGGGGCGCCGTCGGCATCGAGGAAAAGCGGCGCCTCGCCGCCCGTGATGCACGCGCCGGTCTGGCAGAAGGCCAGCGGCAGGCGCCCGCGCGCGCAGAGCGCCGCGCACGCCTTGTGCGTCTTGCCGTAGCCCGGCCGCATGGCGCCGAACCAGCATTTCGCATCGAGGATCTCGCCCTGCAGCGCGGCCTCGCCGAGATCGACGGGGGCCGGGAACGCAAGGTCGTCGCCCTGCGCGGCGGCGGGCCGGATCCACGCGTCATCGTCCACCGCCGCCAGCATGGCGTGGTCGCCGCGCGCGATGAGGCTGGCGCGCACGGTGACGGGGCCGTCCAGTCCCGCCGGCAGCCGGCCCGCCACCGAAAGTTTTCCGGAGCCGCCGAGGAACGCGGTGCGGACGCCCTCGCCCAGCGCGCGCGTGCGCAGCATGGGGTAGGGCGCGCGCACCAGCAGGCCGTCCCAGTCCCGCACGGCGCTCTGGTCCCATGCGCCATCGCCGGGCGGCCCTTGCGTGGCGGCGAGCGTGCCGGCGATCCCGGCGGCGCCCAGCGCTGCCGCGATCCCGCCGAACAGGACGCCGCGGCGTGTGGCGGCCGATGGCGTCGCCCAGCCGATGAACATCGGTTTCTCCGGCGTCGTCATGCGGGTCTCGCCAGCGTTGATGGCGGCGTCTCGGCGCCGGGGGCCATGGGCGTCTCATGCACGAACACGATGCCGTCCTCCACGCGCGTGCGGTAGGTGGCGATCTTTTCGGTGTAGGGCGCGGGCGCGCGGCCGTCCTGCGGGCGGTACTGGAAGCCGTGCCACGGGCACGTCACGCAGCCGTCCACGAGGCGGCCCTCGCCCAGCGGGCCGCCCTGGTGGCGGCACACGTTGCTCACCGCGAAGATGGCGTCGCCGTCGCGGAACACCGCGATCTTTTCGCCCTGGGGCGGGGTGACGATGCGGGCGCAGGCGTCGGGGATGTCGGCGCCGGGGCCCACGCGCAACCAGCCGGCGTCGGGCGTTGCAGCGTCCGCGTCGCGCCGCGCCTCGCGCCCGCCGGCGAAGATGTGCAGCGCCGCCAGCGCCGCTGCGCCCGCGCCCACCGCCAGCGAATACACAAGACCCTTCTCGCCCTGCACCGCGCCCAGCATCACGTGCCCCACGATCAGCGCGTAGGCGACGTACACCGCCATGTGCAGCGCCTTCCACACCGCGGGGCCAAGCACCGCGTTCCAGAAATCGTGGCTCGTGGCCGCCATCGCAAACAGCACGAACCACGCCGCAAGGCCCAGCGATTCAAACGGAAAGCCCTGGATCGACCCGTAGCGCGGGTTGGAGACGAGCAGGGAGATGAGGGGATTGAGGTCGGAGAAGCCGTGGTACCACAGCAGCGTCAGGCCGCCGTGGACGCTGGCGATCAGAAAGCACGTCACGCCGAGATGGCGGCGGTTGTACAGCAGCGGCAGGAACCGCGGGGACAGTCGCGCCAGCGGCCCGATGGCGAGGATAAGCGTCAGCAGCGCAAACGCGCACGCGCCGGACGCGCGGATCAGCAGCTGCACTTCGCTAAGGCGCTGGCCCTCCGGCGTCGTCGCCAGCGCCACGCCGATGAACGCCCCCACGAACGCGGTGCAGCCCAGCGCCAGCGCGCCGTCGTACAGCGCCTTGTACGGCGTCCAGGTGACGATGCGGTAGCCCGCCGCCATCAGCGCACCGCCAGGGCGGCGGCGATGGTGACGCCGATCAGCACCGCAAGCACCGGCCAGAGGCGTGCATGGAGCCGGCGCTGGCCGCGGTTCATGGCTGGTCTTCCCGGGGCCGGACGCCGGCGAGGCGCACCAGCAGCACCGGCCAAAGCGCCAGCGCGCCCGCCAGCAGCAGAGCCTTCACCCGCAGCGGCGCCGCCTGTGCGGCCGCATCGATGCGCGCAAACGCGCCCGCCAGCAGCGCCAGCCAGACGCACGCGCCGATCGCCGCGTAGCCGCCGACGACCGCCCATGCGAGACCCGCCGCGTTTTCCTGCATCATCGGCCCCTCGTGTCCGCGCTCGCCCGCTGCGTTATACGCGAAAGCGCGGGCCGGCGTTACGGGATGGTGCGAACTTCCTTCCCCGCCGCCCGCCGTGTGCTAAGTTCCGCGCCGGGAAGCGGGGGCCGGGGCGGTTCCGGCGCTTCCGTGCGGGGGTGAGCCATGGCGAACGCGAACCGGAGCGGCGACGGGGCCGAGAAGTCGGGCTTCCAGCTCTTCCTGCAGGCGCTGATCTCGCCGCTGGTGACGGTGGGCATCGCGCTCGTGGTCACGCTCGTCACGCTGCTGTGGGATTTCACCATCCCCGCGCGGTTCATCGAGAACCTCACCTACGACATGCGCATGTCGCTGGCCGCGCCCGCGCCGCGCGACGACATCGTCATCGTCAAGATGGACGACGCCTCCATGCTGGCCATGCAGGCGCAGTCGGAATGTCACTGCCTCTCGCCGGTGGACAAGGTCTGGCTGGCCGACATCATCGCCGACATCTCCGCCAAGGGCGCCCGCGCCATCGCGGTCGACGTGCTGTTCTCCGCCTGGCGCACGCCGGAGGAGTACGCCGCGTTCGTCGAACGCACCAAGGACATCAAGACGCCCATCGTCGTCGCCGTCGATCCGGCGCTGACGCCCGGCACGGACTATCTCACGGTCCCCAACCTGCGGCTGGCCAATCCCAATGCGCTGGTGGTGCGGGAGGACGACGTGGTGCGGGTCTATGACCCCACGCCCAACGGCCTGAACTCCATCGCCGCAGAGCTTGCGCGCATCGACGGCGCCACCCCGCCCACCGGCGAATTCATCATGCGCTACCGCGCCGGCAGGGAGACCACGGGCGAGAACCGCGGCGCGCTGGCCCCCTCGTTCCCCGCCTCCATCGTCAAGGACCTGCCGGCCGATCTCTTCGCCGGCAAGACGGTGATGATCGGCCGGGTGACGCGCTTCGCGGAAGGCGAGTCCGGCATCCTGGAGGACATGCACAACACGCCGCTGCGCTTCCTGTCGGGCCACTACGACGGCACGCCGGGCGTGGAGGTCCACGCGCATGCGCTGTCGCAGATGCTGGACGGCGACGAGGTGCGCCGGCCCACGCTGCTGATGCTGGCGATCACTGTGTTCCTGGCGGCGCTGGGCGGGGCAGCCCTCGGCCGGTCCACGTTCCGCTGGTGGGTGGCCACCATCATCGTGGTGGGGGCGCTGGCCGCGGCCGTCTTCGCCACGTTCACGGCGCTGACCAGCTACAGCTTCATGGCGCCGATGCTGGCGCCGCTCACCGCGTTCGGCCTGTGCTTCTTCATCCAGAGCCGGCTGGCCGCCACGCAGCTGCAGGACGAGCGCAAGCTCTACTCCACCGCGCTGGAGCGTTACCTCGCGCCGCAGGTGATCAAGCGCATCGAGGACGGCAGCGAACCCGTGCAGATCGGCGCGCAGATGCGCCCGATCACGGTGCTGGTCACCGACCTGGAGGACAGCTCCACCCTGGTGGCCACCACGCCGATGCAGGAGTTCGCGCTCATCATCAACGGCTACTTCGACGGCCTCTACGAGGTGCTGTGGAAGCATGAGGCCATGCTCGACAAGCTCACCGGGGACGGCGTCATCGTGCTGTTCGGCGCGCCCGTGGCCTTCCCGGACCACGCCGACAAGGCGATCGCGTGCGCGCGCGACATGCAGATCTTCTCCGAGCAGTACCGCAAGGAAGTGAAGGCCCGTTTCGGGATCAACTTCGGCCGCACGCGCGTGGGCATCCACACGGGGGAGGGCCTGGTGGGCAACTTCGGCGGCGAAAAGCGGTTCAACTACACCGCCTACGGCCAGGTGGTGGTGATCGCCGCGCGGCTGGAAGCCGCCAACAAGGAATACGACACCACGGTGCTGTTCAGCGAGGCCACGCTGTCGCGCGCCACCCGGCCGGGCGAGGTGCGCAACCTGGGCGAAATCAACCTCAAAGGCGTGCCGCAGCCGATCCCGGTCTACACGGTGGTCTGACATTGGGGTTTGACCTCGGGGGGTGACCTTGTGTGTGACCTGGGCCGCCGTGACCGCGGCCTTCCGGGCCGGGGTGTGACGATGGCGCGTGCGGCGCCGCTCTTTCGGGATGCGGGCCTTTGGGGGTAAGCCAGCCGGCCATGCTGTTGTTCATGTTCGCCGCCCTCATCACGGCCGCCGTCGTCTGGGCGCTGGCCCGCCCGCTGCTCGCCCGCCTCGATGCGCCGGCGGAGGCGGGCGCCTACAACGCCGCCGTCTACCGCGACCAGCTCGACGAGATTGCCCGCGACGTGGCCCGCGGCACGCTGGGGGAGGCTGAAGCCGACGCCGCCCGCACCGAAGTGGAGCGCCGCCTGCTGGCCGCGGCCCAGAAGGCGACCGAGAAGGCGACCGAGAAGGCGGCCGGGGAGACCGGCACGTCCACCGCCGCCGGCGTCTCGAAACTCGCGGCAGGCCTCGTGGCCGGAAGCGTCATCGCCGCCGCCGCGGGCGTCTATCTCCTCATCGGCGCCCCCGCTGCGCCGGACCAGCCGCTGCGCGCCCGCGCGGACGCCGAAACCGCCATCGCCGGCGGCGACGCCATGCACGGCGAGATGGACGATCTGGTCCGCAAGCTCGACGCCAAGCTCAAGGAAAATCCCGAAGACCCGCAGGGCTGGGCGCTGATGGCGCGCAGCCTCGCGCGGCTGGAACGCAACGCCGATGCGCTCGCCGCCTACCAGCGCGCGGTGAGCCTCACCAAAGGCGCCGACGGCGCGCTGATGGCCGAGTACGCCGAGATGCGCATCATCGCCAACGACGGCGTGGTCGACGCCGAGGCGGAAGGCATCTTCGCGCGCATGCTGCGTGAGGAGCCGGGCGCGCCGCAGGCGCGGTTCTATCTCGCGCTCGCCAAGACCCAGCGCGGCGACGCCGCCGGCGGCCTCGCCGACTGGCGCGCGCTGCTGTCCGACAGCCCCCTCGACGCGCCGTGGCGCCCCACGCTGGAGGCGCGCATCGCCGAAGCCAGCGGCGGCCCGCCGCCGCTCACCGCGCCGCCGCCGCCCACGCCGTCCGGCGGTCGCGGGCCCACCGCCGCCGATGTGCAGGCCGCCGGCCAGATGAGCGACGCCGAACGCACCGCCATGATCGAAGGCATGGTGGCCCAGCTCGCCGGCCGCCTGAAGGAGACGCCCGGCGACGTGGAGGGCTGGCGCCGGCTCGCCCGCGCCTACGACGTGCTCGGCCGCGGGCCTGACGCCGCGCGCGCGCATGAGCGGGTCCTGGCGCTCGCGCCCAACGATCCCAACGCGCTCTGGCAGCTCGGCCTCTACGCCCAGTCGCGGGGCGACAAGGCCGAGGCGCGCCGCCGCTGGCAGGCGCTGGAACGCGCGCTGCCCGCCAACGCGCCCGAACGCGCGCAGGTGCGCGACGCGCTGGCGGGGCTGTAGCGGGCGCGAAATAGGGGGATAGCGACAGGCGCTATCCCTCTTTATGCGGCGATGAGGACCGCCGGCGCCCTCGCCGGCATGCGGTGGTTCCGCTTGCGCCCCTTGGCGGGCGAGGGCGCCGGCGGTCCATGCCGCCCACTTTTTCTAAGCCCGCCAATCCGGGGGGTGAAAACCCCGTGTCATGCTCCGCCCATGACACACGCCTTCACCTTCACCCGCACCGCCGCAGACCTCATCGCGTTCTCCATCGAGATCCGCGCGGTGC
>JAIYAO010000179.1 GCA_027488965.1 Alphaproteobacteria bacterium | reverse complement strand
CCGCCCGCTTCACCGCCGCCGCCGGCAGCCCCGCCAGCTTCGCCACCTGCACGCCATAGCTGCGATCCGCCGGGCCCGGCTTCACTTCGTGCAGGAACACCAGATCGCCTTTCCACTCCCTCGCGCGGAGATTGGCGTTGGCCCCGGCCGGCAGGCGGTCGGCGAGCGCTGTCAGCTCATGGTAGTGGGTGGCGAACACCGCACGGCAGCGGTTGGCGTCATGCAGGTGTTCCGCGCACGCCCAGGCGATGGCGAGGCCATCGAACGTCGCCGTGCCGCGGCCGATCTCGTCGAGGATCACCAGCGCGCGCGGCCCGGCCTGATTGAGGATCGCCGCCGTCTCCACCATTTCCGTCATGAACGTGGATCGGCCCCGCGCGAGGTCGTCGGTGGCGCCGACGCGGGAGAACACGCGGTCTGCGATGCCGAGCCGCAGCCGTCGCGCCGGCACGAAGAACCCCGCCTGCGCGAGGATCGCCAGCAGCGCTGTCTGGCGCAGATAGGTGCTCTTGCCGGCCATGTTGGGGCCTGTGACGACCAGCAGCCGCGCGCCCGCCTGACCGTCCCCGTCGAGGCGGCAATCGTTGGGCGTGAAGCCGAGCCCCTGTTTGCGCAGCGCCTGCTCCACCACGGGGTGGCGGCCGCCCTCCGCGAGCAGCGCGCTGCTCTCGTCGATCTCGGGGCGCACGGCGTCCCACTCCACCGCCCACTCCGCAGACGCCGCCGCCACATCGAGCTCCGCCAGCGCCTGCGCCGCGGCGCGCACCGGATCGGCGAGAGACGACGCCCGCGCCGCAAACGCCGAGAACAGCGCCCGCTCCCGCGCCAGCGCCTCCTCCCCCGCCCGCGCGATGCGCGCATCGAGATCGGCGAGCACCGTCGTCGTGAACCGGATGCTTGTGGCCGTGGTCTGGCGATGGATGAAGCGGTCGGCCTGCTTCAGCAGCGTTTCGGCCTGCTTCGTCGTGGCGTCGATGTGGTAGCCCAGCACGTTGTTGTGGCGCACTTTCAGGGGCATGCCGGTTTCGTCCGCGTACGTGGCCTGCAGGCCCGCCACCACGCGGCGGCTGTCGTCGCGCAGCGCACGCGCGGCATCGAGATCGACGTCCACGCCCGGCGCGATGAAACCGCCCTCCTGCGCCGAAGGCGGCAGGTCCGGCCCGAGCGCGCGCGTCATCTCCGTGGCAAAGGCGGCGAGGTCCGGCTGGCGGGCGAGCGTCAGCGCGTGCACCGCGGCAACCACCGGCGTCGGCGCCGCCTCACCGCTTGCGGCACTGGCTGCGGCATCGCCGGCAAGCAGGCCATCGCGCAACGCGCCGAGGTCGCGCGGACTGCCGCGGCCAAGCGCGAGACGTTGCAGCGCCCGCGCCACGTCCGCCCCGCCCTTCAGCGCCGCGCGCACACCGCACCGCCTGTCGGCGTCCATGAACCACGTTACCGCATCCAGCCGGGCCTGGATGGCGGCCACTTCAGTAAGCGGATGGCCAATGCGGTCGGCCAGCAGGCGCCCGCCTGCGGGCGTCACGGTACGATCCACCGCGTGCACCAAGGACCCTTCGCGCTGGCCGCGCTGCGTACGCTCGATCTCGAGGGAGGCCCGCGTGGCGGGATCGATGGCCATGGACGCAGCACCTGCACGTCGCTGCGGTGCGGCCAGCCGCGGCGCCATGCCCGCCTGCGTCAGTTCCACGTAGTCGAGCAGCAAGCCCATGGCGCCGAGCTCGGGCGACGTGAACGCGCCGAACCCGTCGAGCGTGGACACCTCGTAGAGCGCCATCAGGCGGCGTTCCCCCGCGCGCGCATCGGCCTTGGGGCCGGGCCGCAATGTGAGTGCCGCACCCACCAGCGGCACGAGCGCGCCAAAGCGCGCATTCTCCGCTTCCGTGAGGAGCACCTCCGCGGGGCCGAGCGCCGCGAGCGCCTCCTCCACGCCGCCCGCCCGCACAGGCTGCACGGCGAACGCGCCGGTGGAGACATCCGCCCACGCCAGCGCCCCGCTCTCCCCCGCACAGACCAGCGCCGCGAGCCGGTTGGCAGCGCGCGACTCAAGCAGGGTTTCTTCGGTGATGGTGCCGGGCGTCACCACGCGCACCACGTCCCGGCGGACGAGCGATTTGGAGCCGCGCTTCTTCGCCTCCGCGGGATCCTCCATCTGCTCGCACACGGCCACGCGGTGGCCGGCGCGGATCAGGCGCAGGAGGTAGTTGTCGGCGGCATGCACAGGCACGCCGCACATGGGAATATCCTCGCCCTTGTGGAGCCCGCGCTTGGTGAGCGTGATGGCGAGCGTGGCTGCGGCGGCGACGGCGTCGTCAAAGAAAAGCTCATAGAAATCCCCCATCCGGAAGAACAGCAGCGCATCGGGGTGCTTGTCCTTGGCTGCGAGGTATTGCGCCATGAACGGGGTGACGTGCTCGGCCTTGGGGACCGGTGCAGGCGGGACGGGCGCGGAGGCGGCGGAATCAGCCATCGACGCGTTGTACAAGCCCCGGGCCTGCCGCACGAGCGGGCTTGTGCGATCCGTGAGCTTGGGTCGACGAAGGGTAAGCATCCAGCCCAACTTCCGTCTTCCGGCGCCTCGACGAGAATTGACGCCTCCCCCGCCGCCGCTACGGTGCGCGCTCCCCGTTCCCAGGTACCCCGCGCCCATGTCCGACGAAAAACGCACCTTCACCGACGAGGAGGCGCTGGCCTTCCATCGCCAGCACCCGCCGGGCAAGCTTTCGATCCTGCCCACCAAGCCCATGGCGACGCAGCGGGACCTCTCGCTCGCCTATTCGCCGGGCGTGGCCGTGCCCGTGAAGGCCATCGCCGCCGATCCGGACCTCGCCTACGACTACACCTCCAAGGGCAACATGGTGGCCGTCATCTCCAACGGCACAGCCATCCTGGGCCTGG
>JAIYAO010000006.1 GCA_027488965.1 Alphaproteobacteria bacterium | reverse complement strand
TGCCTTGGCCTGAGCGCTAGCTAGGGAATGGGTTTGTGCAGGGCTAGGCACTCACCCCCACAACCTCTCCCGAGCCGCCTTCCCGATCTCCCGGATATCGTGCTTCCACTCCAACTCGCTCACGCTTCCGACGGCGCCGCGATGAAAGTCGGCGGTCCCGGTCTTCGCGATCTCCTGCATCAGGTCGATGGCGCTGGCGCGGTTCAGGCCTGAGTGGCTTTCGATTGTCGTCACCGGCGTGACGCGGGCGTTGATGCCGCGATGCTCGGCCCAGTCGACGAGTTTCCGGAAGGCGTCCTGCTTCCTGTAGAGGTTGTGAAGCTGTTCCTTCTGCGCGCCCGTCAACGCCATGTCAGCCCCCGCTTGTTGCGCCTACGGAAAGGTAATCCCGCGCGCCCGGGCGCATCAACTCCGCGTTAACCAAAAATCGCTGAGCCTTGGAGCCTCTCCCACCGTCAACGGGTCAGCCGCCATGCGCGCCAAATACGCCCCCCTCAAGCAGCACCTCGAGCGCCGCGACGGGCGGCCGGAGCTTCTGACGTTCGAGGACATCGAGGCGATCCTCGGGGCGGGGTTGCCGCCGAGTGCTACGCGCCACCGCGCCTTCTGGGCCAACGACAACGAAGGTCACCACAGCCACGCCCGTGCGTGGTCCGACGCCGGCTACCGCGTGGCCTGGGTCGACCGGGAGGACCGCGTGGTGCGGTTCGAGCGGACGCGGTAGCGGCTTACTTCTTTTCCGCCGGCGGGATCGGCCGCCAGTCGCGCACGAAGCGCTCCAGCAGGCGCACGCCGTAGCCGGCCGAGCCGTCCGGCTTCCAGTCGCCCGCGGGGCCATAGGCGACGCCCGCGATGTCGAGGTGCGCCCACGGCACCTCGCGGCCGATGAACTCGCCGATGAAGTGCGCGCCGGCGCCCGCGCCCGCACCGGACTCCGTGCCGCCGCTGTTCTTGATGTCGGCGTAGGTGGAGGAGGTGTCCTTGGCGTAGCTCTCGTGCAGCGGCAGGCGCCAGACGGGCTCGTCCACCGCGTCCGCGGCCGCGGTGAGCTGGGCCGCCAGCGCCTCGTGGCGCGAGAACAGCCCCGCGTAGTCGTCGCCCAGCGCGGTGCGCACCGCGCCCGTCAGCGTCGCCAGGTCCACCACCGCCGCGGGCTGAAGCTGCGCGCCCGCGTAGGCGAGGGCGTCGGCCAGCACGAGGCGGCCTTCGGCGTCCGTGGACACGATCTCGATGGTCTTGCCGTTCATGGCCGTCAGCACATCGCCCGGGCGGATGGCGGCCCCGTCAGGCATGTTCTCGGCCAGCGCCGCGATGGCCACCACGTCCACCGGCGCCTGCGCCCGCGCGAGCGCCAGCACCGCGCCCACCACGCTCGCCGCGCCCGACATGTCCATGCGCATCGCGCCCATGTTCGGCGGGTCCTTCAGCGAGATGCCGCCGCTGTCGAAGGTGATGCCCTTGCCGGCCAGCACGATCGGCCCGCCCGCCGGTGCGCCCGCGCCGCGGTAGCGCACGATCAGCATGCGCGGCGGCCGCGCAGACCCGCGCCCCACGCCCAGGATCGCGCCCATCTTCAGGCGCTCCATCGCCGGCACGTCCAGCGCCTCGAAGGTCACCCCGCGCAGGCCCGCGAACTGCGCCCGCGCGCTGGCGACGAAGGATTCCGGATAGACCACGTTGGCGGGATGGTTGGAGACGTCGCGCGTCCACGCCATGGCGTCCACCAGCGCGCGGCCGCGGGTGCGGAACGCGGTCTCGATCTCGGCAGGCGCATCGGCGAGGATGGTGGCGGGGGCGGGCGCGGCGGCCTTGCGGCGGCCGTCCTGGAAGATGTCGGAGCGGTACTCCCCGATGCCGAGGCCGGTGGCGAGTTCGGTCACGGCGGCGGCGGGAAGGCCTTTGGCGGCCAGCGTCAGCGGCGTCTTCTCCGTAGCGAGCGTGCGCCCGGCCACGGCGCCGGCCATCTGGTAGTCGGCCGCATCGGGCGTCTCGCCCAGGCCCACGATCAGGATGCGGTCCCACGGGCCCACGCCGCGCAGCGACACGGTCTTGCGCGCGCCGTACTTGAAGTCCTCCGCCGTCAGCGCCCGCGCCACGGCCGCACGCGCGGCCTCGTCCAGCACCGCGCCGCGGGCGGCGAGATCGGCCGCCTTGCCCAGCGGCAGCACCAGCACCCCGGCGGGCGGGGCGGCCTGCGCCGCGAACGTCACCGGCCGCTGCAGCGCCGGCGCGGGCACGGCGTCCGGGCGCGGCTGCGCGTGCGCCGCCGACAGCGCCGAAAGGCCCAAAACCGCGCAGACAACCCAACGAGCACGCATGATCGATCCCTCCGTTAGTCCCTGTTCTGGCAGACTTTTCCGCACCCGCAAGGGAGGTGCGACGGGATGCGCGCGCAGGGCGAACCGGGGAAGGCGCCGCACCGCCCGCGCCGTCTCCCCGGGCAATATCTGACCGGGGGACATCTGACAGGGAAACAGGCGTCAGCCCGCCGCCGCCTCCGCCGCCAGCCGCGTGAACACGGCGACAATGTCGGCGTCGCTGGCGCGGGAGAGGGCGCCGTCGGCGATCTCGCCTTGCGTCCACAGCCACGAGCGCGCGGGATCGTCGCGCATGGCCCACGCGCCGAACAGGCGTTCGGTCACAGTTTTGCGCACGTGGAGCGTCACGTCGGCGTGGCGGCTGTCGACGGCGATGCGCTGGTAGGCGGCGTCCACCGCCGCCGGCGGGCCCTCCAGCAGCTGCAGGTAGAGATCGGCCCGGCAGATCAGCGCGCCGGTGATGCCGAAGGCCGCGTTGTTGCGGCGCGACTGCACGAGGATGGCGTTGAGCACGCCCTGGTCGAACCCGAACGGGCGGGAGCTGTAGATGACCTGGATGAGGTCCATGGAGGCGTTGTCCTTTACGCGACGCGCGCGGAGCATGGGGGCGGAAGCGGGGGAGCGCCAGTGGGCGACGCGCGACATCTCCTCCCCCTGCAAGAGGGAGGGCAGGGAGGGGGTAAGCGGCGCAGCGCGCGATGATGCAGACCACGCAACACCGCACCCCGCCGCCCCAACCCCCATCCGGCTTCCCCCATGCAGGGGGAAGAGGGCGCTCTCACAAACAACGGGGCTTGCCAAAACCGCCGGAGCAGGACCGCCGGCGCCCTCGCCGGCATGACGTCGCCCGATCACGCACCGCCATCGCAAACCGCAACACCGCTGCCGGCGAGGGCGACGACGGTCCCGCATGAAGCGCGGCGCTCACGCCATCTCCTCTCCTAGCAACGACACGACGCCGGGATCATGCAGCGGGTCCGCCCGGTGCTGGGAGGCTCGGCGGTGCGGATTGTCGTTGCTCCAACGCGTGAATGCGGTGCGATGCTGCTTCGATTTCTCGCAGCAAGGCCGCCTTCTTTTCCAAAGCCTGAAGCTCTTGGCTTTCGTTGTTCTCCTCGCTCGGATCGTCTATCTCGCCTACGCGAACGTCGATGTATGTGCCGCGCTCACTTTGCTCGACAAGAATCCGTATTCCCTTAGTCAACGGAATTGCGATTTCATTCTTCCGATGCTCATCGATTCCGTTTTGTTGATTGATAGCCAGTCGCACGACTTGGTCGATCTCCGCCTCGCGCTTCTGGCTTTGCGCATTTTCGAGTGCGTGAACGGCCTCTTCGTCGTGACCTACTTCTCGCAGGCGTTTGTAAAGTTCGCGATCTTCTGCGAACTGGCGTCGAATCTTGAACACGCTTTCGATCAGATCGAGCAGGAACTTCACCACTGCTGGTGCGACTTTAAGCAAGAAGCCATAGTCTGATGAGGTAAGGTATGTGACGTCTGGACTAACGGCGGTCCCAAAGACGACCTCGTTGGAGAGCTTCAACAAATCATTGAGCTGCTCGCCTTGTTCCACCAAGTCTTCGAGATTCAAGTCGCCGCCAGACCTCGGGATGTAAAGACCAAGTTCTACTTCGTTTTGTGCGGGGCCGCCGGGCTCAATGCCGAGGTTGCTCAAACCTGTTGAGACAGACAGAATTTTTTTGAGATCCTTTGTCGCCTGATCATGTATCTTCACGACTGCGTCGAAAGCGATCCTAGGCGTGATAGCGCTCCCCGTAAGAGCTTCGCGTATCGCAGACTGCATCCGAATGCCCACGAGCAGGTCAAGGTCAAGATCGTCGATGAGCTTGGCCTCCCGGACCGTGAAGTGATTTAGTGCTGGCGATTGAAGTGCAGTGACTAGAGCTTCCTGAGTGGTCGCGAACTGCGTCTGTAAGTTTCCGTCAGTAGGGTTGTTCGCCATGGCTTCGAGTGCGGCTCGGAAGGTGGCTAGCTTCTCCGGCGTTTGAAGCGCCCGGTGGCTTCCCGCGAGGCGGGTCAGAATTCCATTGAGTTGCTCAGCGTTCATTGTCGGTATCCCACCCGAATCGTTTGTTGCGACTATACACTCGGGGTGCGACGCAAGGTTATACTTGCCTGCGGCGGGCGATTTTCATCGTCCGTGCCTCGAACGGCACGTCTATTCGCCTTCTAGTTGGCGCTCGTCGCCTTTCCTGATGCGCCCCCCATGCCCCACCTCCACTTCTACTTCGACGTCTCGTCCCCCTGGACCTACCTCGCGTTCCATAACGTCCAGCCGCTGGCGGCGAGGCACGGCGTCGTCATCGACTGGCGCCCGATCCTCGTCGGCGGGGTGTTCAACGCGGTGAACCAGAGCGTGTACGAGAACCGCGCCAATCCGGTCCCCGCGAAGGCGCGCTGGCATGGCAAGTCGATGGCCGACTGGGCGCGGCTGGCGGGGCTGACGATCCGGTTTCCGCCGGCGGTGTTTCCGGTCAACAGCGTCACCGTCATGCGCGCGCTCTGTGCGCTGGAGGGCGACGATCTCGTGCGCCTCTCGCGCGCCGCGTTCGAGGCCTACTGGGCCGAGGGCGTGGACATCTCGGCGGACGCCGCGGTGGAGGATCTCGCGCGCCGGGCGGGGCTCGATCCGGCGGTCGTGCTGGCCGCCGCGCGGTCCCCCGAGATGAAGGCGAAGCTGCGCGCCAACACCGACGAGCTCATTGTGCGGGGCGGCTTCGGTTCGCCCACCATGTTCGTGGTGCAGGCGGGGGCCCCGGACGACTTCTACTTCGGCAACGACGCGCTGCCGCTGGTGGACGCGGCCCTCGCCCGGGCGGGGTGAGGCGCTCTCCCTCCGAAGCCGCGGCGGCCATCAAACTCTGGTAGCGCCGCGCGCAGGCGCCCCCATATCTCGCGGCCGCAGCAAAATTATTTCGCACATGCAATAGATTGCCCTTGCGCAGCCCGGCCATCGCCCCATCTTGGCCGCATCGGGGCGGTTCATCGCGGTCTTGTGATCGCCGAGACCTGATCCCCGGGGGAGCCTGACTGCCGTGCGCCAGAAACTGATGTCCGTCGTCGTCGCCGTGTCGACGTTCTTCCTGGTCACGGGCGGCATCGTCGGCGTGGGCCTGATGACCACCGAGCCGGCCAGCGCCCAGTACGCGGCCGTGGCCGGCCCCGTCATCCGCTAGTCCCGTCCTCCGCGAGGCCGGTCAGACCTTTCCCACCACCTGCGACAGCGTCCTGAGGCGGTACCCCCGCGTCTTGCGTGCCTCGTTGTCGTCGTCCGCCTGCGGCGTCAGGTAGGCCGCGTTCCGGCGCATCCGTTCCAGCGCGCCCGGGGACAGGTCGGCGGCGTGCCCCAGCACGCAGCGGGCGTCCCCGGTCTTGGCGTCCAGGGGGGAGCGCCCGCCCCGGCCGCGCAGGTGCATGAGCGGGTTGGGCTTGTCTTCGGTGTTGCGCAGCGGGCCGAACACGGGCCCCAGCGAGGGGCTCTGCGCCAGGTCCTTGTGGGTGGCGGCGTGCAGCGCCGAGCCGGGCGCGCGGTCGAACAGCAGGCCCGCCGCCTCCGCGCCCTGCGCGATCCAGTCGAGCGCTGCGTCCGACAGGGCGGTGTAGTCGCCCCCGCCGCCCACCGAGCCGTGGTCTCCGGGAAACCAGTCCTGCTCCACCCGGAACTCGGGTTTGTGCATCCGGTTCACCTCCTCGATGCTCTTGCAGCTCCACAGCGTCGGCTCGAACGCGTGGCGATACTCGTCGATGGCCACCGCGTGACGGGCGTACTCGACGGTGGAGGACAGGTTGCAGTCGTGGAAGCGGTACTTGGTGTTCACGTGCCGCGAGAAGGGCAGCTTTTCGGGAATGCCGAGGGCGCCGACCGTGTCCCATACGCCCAGATACCGGAAGCGCAGGCACCCGCGCGGATCGAGGGGCCCATGGAGCCGCTCCGTCCGGCCGGTGCTCTCGCCATCCACCCAGGCGCAGGCCTTGCCCTCCGTCTTGCGGAACTTCACCGCCGGCGGAAAGTCCGGCCCCGTGTCGCTGTTGCGTTTCCGGTAGATCTGCATCGCCTCGGTCACGTCGGCGTTGAAGCTGGCGCGGGACTTGTCGACGATCCCGCAGGTGCGCATCAGCCCGATCAGCGAACGGGCGGTGTAGGCGCCGCGGCTGAAACCGAAGATGAAGAGCTGGTCGCCCGGCTCGTAGTGCGTGCAGATGCTGACGTAGGCGCGCGAGACGATGCCATCGAGCCCCTTGCCGAAGGCGCCGCAGGTGACCTTGTCCCACCAGGAGATGTCGTTCTCCTCGTCGGTCCCGACGCCGTAGAAGTAATCCCGGATCTGGTCGGTCTGACCCGGCTCCAGCGGCGCTGCGTCGGGCGTGGCGCCGGGCTCGGTGCCGGGGCGCAGGCGCGTGGACTTGAACAGCTTGTGGACGTTGGTCTGGCTTTGGGGCGTATTCCAGGTCCCGTCGCAGAAGATGGCGATTTTCTTCATGGCCAGCACCCCCGTCGCGCCGCAGAGGAAAGCGTCTCAGGGTGCGACGGGCAAGCGAAATCGCGTTAACGGGCCGGGCGGTGCGCGAGGCCATGGCCGTCGCAGCCGTCGTGCTTGCGCGCAGGGCCCTTGCCACGCCCGCGTCCTGCCGCAACATGGATTTGTTCAAACGCTTCGACGGTTTCGCACCGGGCCGCATCTGTCCGTGGGGGCGAAGCGAACATGGGAGAATCGCCGTGCGCCAGCAACTTTTGTCCATCGCTCTTGCAGTGTCGGGTTTCGCCATCGTTGCAGGCGGCGCCCTCGGTGCAACTCTTGTCGCGGGCACGCCGGCGGCGGCGCAGGCTGCAGCCGGTCTCACCGGCGAGTGGATGGGCGGCTACATCTCCGCCGACACCAGCGACGTGAACACGTTCGACGCACGGCTTGTCCAGGTTGGGTCCACCATTTCGGGCACGATGGTGGAGACCAACGCGTTCGGCGATCAGACCAGGGCGCTGTTTCTGACTTCGACCGTCACTGGCGCCATCACCGGGCGCAACATCGTCTTCATCAAGACGTACGACGGCTCAGGCGGTCAGACCCATACCGTTTCCTACCGAGGCATGCTGGAGCCCAACGGGCGACGCATCCGCGGCGTCTATGACGCCGGAGGCGCGACCGGCACCTTCGAAATGGCCCGCTGAGGCGTTCGCCGACGACGCGGGCGCCGGTGCGTCGCTGGAAGATGCACCCGACCGGCGCTCTAGCGCCCGCCCCCATTGGCCTCCAGCCAGCGCACCGCGCTCAGCACGTGCGTGCGCACGCCGAGCGGGAGAACCTTTTCGTTCACGTCGAACTGCGGGGAGTGGTTGGGCGGCGAGGTTTTCGGATCGACGCCGTCGGCGCTGGCGCCCAGATGGTAGAACACGCCCGGGATCTTCGCCTGGTAGAAGGAGAAGTCCTCCGACACCGTGGTGGGCCGCGCATTCTGGTCGACCTTGCCGTCGCCGGCCGCTTCCACAAGCGCGGGATAGACGGCGCGCGACAGGGCGGGATCGTTGTAGGTGACGGGGCCCGACTGCACGAACCGCACCTGCGCCTCGGCGCCGTAGCTCGCGGCGAGATTCTGCACCGTCGCCTCGATGCGCTTCTTGATCGCCTCGCGTTGCGCGGCATCGAACGTGCGTAGCGTGCCGGTGAGTTTCATCTCCTCGGGGATGATGTTGTAGCGCACGCCTCCATGCACCGTCGCGATCGTCAGCACCGTGGGCGTCGCCGTCACATCGACAGTGCGCGCCGCCACCGTGTTCAGCTCGGAGATGATCGCCGCCTGCAGCGAGACGATGTCGATGCCCTGCCAGGGCCATGCGCCGTGCGTCTGGCGGCCCTTGAGGTCGATGTAGATCTGGTCCGCCGCCGCCATGAACCCCGTCGGGCGGTAGAACACCGTGCCCGGCGCGCCCGGCACCACGTGCAGGCCGAAGATCGCAGCCGGCGCCGGGGTGGCGAGCGCGCCTTCGGCGATCATCAGGCTCGCGCCCCCGGTCTCGCCCGCGGGCGGGCCTTCCTCGGCGGGCTGGAACAGGAACACCACCGTGCCCGGCAGCTGCGCGCGCATGCCGGCCAGCACCTCGGCGGCGCCCATCAGCATGGCGATGTGCGCATCGTGCCCGCACGCGTGCGTCACCGGGGTCGGCTGGCCATTGTATGTGCCGGTGGCGCGCGAGGCGAAGGGCAGCCCTGTGGCCTCCAGCACGGGAAGGGCATCCATGTCGGTGCGCAGCGCCACCACGGGGCCGGGGCGCCCGCCGCGCAGCACGCCCACCACGCCGGTGCGCGCCACGCCCGTGCGCACCTCGATGCCGAGCCTGCGCAGATGCGCCGCCACCAGCGCCGCCGTCCGCGTCTCGCGGTTGGCGAGTTCGGGATGCGCATGGATGTCGCGCCGCCAGGCGGTGACCTTCGGCGAGAGCGCCTCAACGCGCGCGCCGATGTCGGCGAGCGGGATCGGATCGGCCGCAGCGGGTGCGGCGGACACGGCGAAGAAGGCGAGGGCGATCAGGGACTTGTGCATGGGCCGACCATACTGGCCGGCGTCGCTCAGAACAGCCCGAAAATCTCGCCGTCGGCGTCCACGCCGATGCGCTCGGCGGCCGGCGATCTCGGCAGGCCGGGCATGGTGAGGATGTCGCCGCAGATGGCCACCACGAAGCCTGCGCCCGCCGACAGGCGCACATCGCGGATGCGCAGGTCGTGGCCCGTGGGGGCGCCAAGGCGCGTGGGGTCCGTCGTGAAACTGTACTGCGTCTTGGCGATGCAGACGGGCAGGGCGGCGAAGCCTTCCCGCTCCCAGCGCGCGAGCCGGTCGCGCACGACCTTCTCCGCGATCACCCCATCGGCGCGGTAGATGCGCCGCGCCACGGTCTCGATTTTTTCCAGCAGCGGCAGGTCGGCGCCGTACAGCGGCGCGAAGTGCGCGCCGTCGTCGTCGATGAGCCCCGCCACGCGGCGCGCGAGATCTTCGGCGCCGGCGGAGCCTTCCGCCCAGTGCCGGCACACGATCGCTTCAACGCCGAGCGACCGGGCGTAGGCCTGCACGGTGGCGAGTTCGGCGGCGGTGTCGGCCACGAAGTGGTTGAGCGCAATCACCACCGGCACGCCGAACAGGCGCAGGTTCTCCACGTGGCGGCCGAGATTGGCGCAGCCGCGCTCCAGCGCGGCCAGGTCCTCGCGCGCGAGATCGCCCTTGGCCATGCCGCCGTTCATCTTCAGAGAGCGCACGGTGGCCACCAGCACGCACGCCTTCGGGGCAAGGCCGGCCAGCCGGCACTTGATGTCGAAGAATTTTTCCGCGCCGAGGTCTGCGCCGAAGCCCGCTTCGGTGACGACGACGTCCGCCAGCTTCAGGGCCGCCTTCGTGGCGATCACCGAGTTGCACCCGTGCGCGATGTTGGCGAACGGCCCGCCGTGGATGAACGCGGGATTGCCTTCCAGCGTCTGCACGAGGTTGGGCAGGATCGCGTCCTTCAGCAGCGCCGTCATCGCGCCGTCGGCGCCGATGTCTGCGGCGGTCACTGCGCTGCGGTCGCGACGGTACGCGACGATGATCCGCCCAAGGCGCGCCCTCAGGTCTTCAATGCCGGAGGCGAGGCACACGATCGCCATCACTTCCGACGCCACTGTGATGTCGAACCCGGTCTCCGCGGGGCCGCCCCAGGCGCCGAGCCCGGTGACGATCTCGCGCAGCGCGCGGTCGTTCATGTCCATGGCGCGGCGCCACACCACGCGGCGCGGGTCGATGTCGTGCGCATTGCCCCAGTGCAGGTGGTTGTCGACCATCGCGGCGAGCAGGTTGTGCGCGGCGGTGATGGCGTGGAAGTCGCCCGTGAAGTGGAGGTTGATGTCCTCCATCGGCGTCACCTGCGCGTAGCCCCCGCCCGTGGCGCCGCCCTTCTGGCCGAAGCAGGGGCCAAGCGACGGCTCGCGCAGGCAGATGGCGGTGCGCTTGCCGATGCGGTTGAGGGCGTCGCCGAGGCCGATGGTGGTGGTGGTCTTGCCCTCGCCGGCGGGCGTCGGGTTCATGGCGGTGACGAGCACGAGCGCGCCGTCGCGCCTGTCGTCAAGAGACCGCAGGAAGGGCGCTGTGATCTTGGCCTTGTCGAAGCCGTAGGGGATGAGCGCGTCCGCCGGGATCGCAAGCTTTGCGGCGGCCGCCGCGATGGGCGCGCGGGGGATGGCGCGGGCGATGTCGATGTCGCTGGTCATGGCCTTGGTTACGCGGCGGCGCCGGCGATGGGAAGGAGCGTCCGGCGCAGCGGCGGAGGCGGCTTTCCGCGCGCGGCAGGGGTTTCACGGCGGCCCCGCCTCGCCTAGGGTAAGGGGCAATTCAAGCCGCCACAGGAGTGCGCCATGCGCGAGGCCGTCATCGTTTCCTACGCCCGTACGGGCCTCGCCAAGTCCGGCCGCGGCGGCTTCAACAACACCCATGGCGCGGCCATGGCCGGCCACGCCATCCAGCACGCCGTGGAGCGGTCGGGCTTGGAGGCGGACTTCATCGAGGACGTGTTCCTCGGCTGCGGCGGCCCCGAAGGCGCCACCGGCCACAACGTGGCGCGCAACGCCGCCATCTGGGCCGGCCTGCCGGTGACCACGTCGGGCGTCACCATCAACCGCTTCTGCTCGTCCGGCCTCAACGCCATCGCCATGGCCGCAGGGTATGTGCGCGACGGCGCAACGGCGGCGATCGGCGGCGGCGTGGAGTCCATCAGCCTCGTTCAGATGAGCGGGAAGATGAACACGTACATGATGACCGAGGAGAAGCTCATGCAGATCCGCCCGGATCTGTGGATGCCGATGATCGACACCGCCGACATCGTGGCCGAGCGCTACAACGTCAGCCGCGAGTACCAGGACGCATACGCGCTGCGCTCGCAGCAGCGCATCGCCGCCGCCCAGGCCGCGGGTCTCTTCAAGGACGAGATCGTGCCGATGCAGACGAAGATGAAGGTCGTCGACAAGGCCACCAAGGCGGAGTCCATCGTCGACTACGTGGTCGACAAGGACGAATGCAACCGGGCCGACACCACGCTGGAGGGCCTCGCCGCGCTGCAGCCGGTCAAGGGCCCCGGCAAGTTCATCACCGCCGGCAATGCGTCGCAGCTGTCCGATGGCGCCGCCGCCGTGGTGGTCATGGAGGCCAAGGAGGCCGAGAAGCGGGGGCTGAAGCCGCTGGGCGCGTTCCGTGGTTTCGCCGTCGCGGGCTGCAACCCCGACGAGATGGGCATCGGCCCGGTGTTCGCCGTGCCGCGCCTGCTGGCGCGCCATGGCCTCAAGGTCGACGACATCGACCTCTGGGAGCTCAACGAGGCGTTCGCCAGCCAGTGCCTCTACTCGCGCGACAAGCTCGGCATCGATCCCGAGAAGTTCAACGTCAACGGCGGCTCCATCGCCATCGGCCACCCCTTCGGCATGACGGGCGCCCGCTGCACCGGCCACGCGCTGCTGGAGGGCCGTCGCCGCAAGGCCAAGCACGTGGTGGTCACCATGTGCATCGGCGGCGGCATGGGCGCAGCGGGCCTGTTCGAGGTCTTCCACTGATCCCCGCACGCCTTGCGTGACACATAAGCGCCAGCGGCCTCCACGCCGCTGGCGTTGTTGTTAGAGGAAGGGCGGTTTCAGGGATGCCCACATGCGCTTGTCCGTCTCCGCCGTCGCCGCCCTCGGCTGCCTCGCCGCTGTTCTCGTGGCGACGCCCGTGACCGCCGACACCGCGCCCGCAGTGGTCTCC
>JAIYAO010000132.1 GCA_027488965.1 Alphaproteobacteria bacterium | reverse complement strand
CATCGATGCGGGGCGCAAGCTGGACCAGTCGCTGCTCCGCATCGCGAACGAGATCGTCCATCGACTTGGCGTCCTTTCCGCCTAGGATCCGGGCAAGGGAGTTCTCCGGCATATAAATTCGCACGCGTGGCATGGAAGCTCCGTATCAGAAAAGGGCGTCGATCTCGTCCTGCGAGAGATCGCGCTGCGGCGTGGCGGTGAGGCGGACGGCATCCGCGCGCCGATCGTCCATGCCGAACGGCAAGGGCACGTTGCGGAAACGGCGGTCCGGGCCGCAGTAGTCCTCGCTTTCGATGAACTCCCGCGTGTTTCGGGCGATCCAGACGATGCGATCCAGCAGCGTTCGCGGCACGATGGGCTTGGCGATGACGAAGTTCGCGCCGCCGTCGCGCGCCTCCACCACCTTGGCGCGGGTGGGACTGCCGGTGATGATGACGATGGGCGTGGTGAAATTGCTTGCCCCGACCCGGCTGCGGACGAAGCGCGTGAACTCAAATCCGCTTTCGCCGGCCAGCTCGCCGTCGACGATCATCACGTCGAACTCGGACTTGTCGATGGCGGTGTGCGCATCCTGCAGCGATTCGCACTTGCGGAATTCGCTGATGCCGAAGCCCACGAGGACCTGAGACAGGATCTCCAGCGCCTGCGGATTGTCCTCGATGACGAGAATCTTCGTCTGTCGCAGGCTCACGAGGGGCTGGGCGCGGTTCATCTGTCGGAGACCGTGACCCCGTCAACCACTGGAACGGGAAAGCAGCGCATCCGCGGCATCCTGCGAAAGCCCGCCGCCGGCAAGGGCCGGACCGTTCTCCAGCCCGTCCCGGGAGGGTGCTGCGCCGCGCAGCAGCGATTCCACCCGCGTCAGACGTTGACCGGTGATGTCCTGGAACGATGTGGCTTCCAAGATCGTGCAGAAGTTGCCCTGCAGCACCTCCCCCGCCGGTCCGCCCGCCGTGAGAAGCAGCAGGCCCTCCTCGCTCGCCGCCAGAATCACGTCCACTGCGGCGGCCACCTCCGCGCGGACCGCTGCAAGCTCCGCAAGCGCGGCGGCGATGCCGGGATCAGAGCTCACCGAGAACCGCCGTCAGCTTCTGCTTCAGCACCGCCAGGGTGAACGGCTTGATGACGTAGTTGTTCACCCCCGCCTGTCGCGCCGCCACCACGTTCTCGGTCTTCGTCTCCGCCGTCACCATGATGAAGGGTATGGATTTCGTGCGCTCATCGGCGCGCACCGCCTTGAGCAGTTCGAGACCGCTCATCGGCTGCATGTTCCAGTCCGAAAGGACCAGGCCGTAGCTCTTGCCCTTGAGCAGCTCCAGCGCGGTCACGCCGTCCGCGGCATCGTCGATGTTGCAGAATCCCAACTGCTGCAGAAGGCTGCGCACGATGCGGATCATCGTCTTGTAGTCGTCTACGACAAGCACGTTCATGGTTTTGTCGACGGGCATTGCAACCTCTTTTCTGCGCGACGAATTGAGCCGAAGAAAAGTTGCTTCATGGTTTTTTCTGTTGCCCATGCGCTCACGAAGATTGCCCAAATTCACTACGTAGGCGCGCTTTCCATTCA
Organism: Alphaproteobacteria bacterium; assembly: GCA_027488965.1. GTDB lineage: Bacteria > Pseudomonadota > Alphaproteobacteria > Caulobacterales > Aquidulcibacteraceae > VFBF01. Next base: position 21,943 of record JAIYAO010000132.1, on the reverse strand, counting down.
GGATTAGCCAGCGATTAAGCGTTGGCGGCCACCCTGCCCTGCACTGTGACCCGCGTCGGGAAGTGAGGGCGGAATGGACGATCTCGTCGGCGAATTCATCGCAGAGACGCGCGAGGGACTTGAGGCGCTCGACTCCGAACTTGTGCGCTTCGAACAGCACCCCGACGATCCTGAAATCCTCGGCGGCGTCTTTCGTCTCATTCACACCATCAAGGGCACATGCGGGTTTCTCGGCCTCATGCGTCTGCAGACCGTGGCCCACGCAGCGGAGAACGTGCTGGGCGCTTTCCGCGACGGGTCGCTGAGCGTTTCGGTGGAAGCCGTCTCCGCAGTCCTTGAGACGGTCGATCTCATCCGCGGCATCATCGATGCGCTGGCGCGCACGGGCGCAGAGCCTGCGGGCGACGATTCGCGTCTCATCGGCCGGCTTGAAGCCGTGTTCGCGGCACCGACGGCAGCGGCGCCCGTCAAGGCGCCCTCCGCGGGCGCCACGCTGGTGGAGCGTTTGGGCGGCGACGCCACACTGGACGCAGCGGCAGAGGTGCTGCTTGCGCGCATCGCGAGCGACCCTGCCCTCCTCGCGCTGTTCGAAGCCACCGATCCCGACGTGTTTCAGGGCGCGGTGCGCGACGCGTTGTGCACGCGCGCCCGCAGCGGCGGGCCGGACCTGCTCGCCGACGCCCTCGGCCGGTGTGCGTCGGCGCCGCTCTCCGCCGCCTGCCTCGCCACGCTGCGCGCACACCTTGCGGCCGCACTGGGGGATCTGGACGCGCCACAGGACGCGGTGACCGCCCTGCTGAGCGCCGCCGCACCCGCGCCGCCCAAACCCGCCGATGCAAGCCCGGCGGCCCCGACCGCCGCGGAGCCGGAAGCCGCCGCGCAGACCATTCGCGTGAACGTGGATTCGCTGGAACACCTCATGACGGTGGTCAGCGAACTCGTCCTCATCCGCAACCAGCTGATCCAGACGCTGCGCGCGCAGCCGGAAAGCCCGTTCGCTGCGCCGCTCAACCGGCTCAACCAGGTGACGAGCGAGCTGCAGGAAGGCGTGATGACCACGCGCATGCAGCCCATCGCCGGCGCGTGGGCCAAGATGCCGAGACTGGTGCGGGACCTGTCGCGCGACCTCGGCAAGAAGATCGATCTCGTGCAGCACGGCCAGGAAACGGAGCTGGATCGCCAGGTGCTGGAGCTGATCAAGGATCCGCTCACCCACATGATCCGCAACGCCGCCGACCACGGCCTTGAAACGCCCGCCGAACGCCGCGCCGCAGGCAAATCCGAAACCGGCCGCATCACCCTGAGCGCACGCCATGAAGGCGGGGCCATCATCATCGAAGTGGGCGACGACGGACGCGGCCTGTCGCCCGCGCGCATCCGTTCCAAGGCGGTCACGTCCGGCATCGCCACCGTCGCGCAGGCGGAGGCGATGTCCGATGCAGAGGCCCTGCAGCTGATCTTCCGCGCGGGATTCTCCACCGCCGCGCAGGTGACGGCCGTCTCCGGCCGTGGCGTGGGCATGGATGTGGTGCGCACCAACATCGAGCGCATCGGCGGCGCCATCGAACTCAACTCCGCCGAAGGCGCCGGCACGCAATTCACGATCCGCATCCCGCTGACGCTTTCGATCGTCCAGGCGCTCATCGTGGAATGCTGCGGCATTCGCTTTGCGATGCCGCAGTCGGGCGTGGTGGAGCTGGTCAGCGCCAACGATTCCTCAAACCGCTCCATCGAGTACATCAACGGCGCGGCCGTCCTGCGGCTGCGAGACAGGCTGCTTCCGCTCATTTCCCTGCAGACCCTGCTGGGCCTTCAGCCCCGGGACGCGCGGCGGGGGGATGCGTGCATCGTGGTGGCGGAGGTGGGCGCATTCACCTTCGGGGTCATCGTGGACCGCGTGTTCGATACCGAGGAGATCGTCGTCAAGCCGGTGTCGGGCATCCTGCGCCACCTGCGCATCTACTCCGGCGCCACCATCGTGGGCGACGGGTCGGTGATCATGATCCTCGACTTCAAGGGCATGTCGGCCGAGGCCGGCGTCGACCAGGTGGCGGCGGCCGTGCAGGCGCGGGCGCCGGCGGCGGACACGGTCGCGGGCGTGCCTGAGGCGCTGCTTGTGTTCAAGACCGCGCAGGGCGCGCCGAAGGCCGCACGCCTCGCCAGCGTCGCCCGCATCGAGGAAGTGCGGCTTGAGGATGTGGAGATCGTGGACGGCCGCACGGTCGTGCAGTACCGCGGCGGCCTGATGCCTATCGTCGGCGCCGACGGCGCCAATGCACAGCCCGCCACGGAGGCGCGCGCGAAGCCCCTGCTTGTGTATGCCCGTGACGATCGCCACATCGGCCTGCTCGTGGACGAGATCGTGGACATCGTGGAGATCCACGTCGCCACCAGCCTCGCCGCCAACGGCGCCGGCTCGCTGGGCAGCCTGACTGTGGCGGGCAGGGCCACGGAACTGGTGGACATCGGCCATTTCTGGCGGCGCATCTTCGGCGAAGCCGTCGCCGCCCAGGAGGCTGCGAAGCAAAGCCGCCGCCTGCTGGTGGTGGACCAGAGCCCGTTCTGCGCCCTCCTGCTCAAGCCGCTGCTGGCGCGCGCGGGCTACGACGTGACGCTTTGCGCGACGCCGGAGGATGCGCTTGCGCTGCACGCCGCCGGCGACGCGTTCGACCTCATCATGGCCGACATCTCCACCCAGACCGCACACGCCCAGCGCCTTGCCTCGGCGTTCCGTCAGGCCAACCGCTGGCGCGATACCCCGCTGGTGCAGCTGGCGCTCGGCGCCGCCGGGGGAACCTTCGACGGCGCGGGCGTGATCGCCGCCGTCAGCGAAACACTCCAGCCGATGAAAGGCGCCGCATGACCAACGCTTCGCTTCCCATGGACGATGGCGCCCGCTGCGGGCTTGTCTCGGTGCGCGTGAACGGCCAGGCCTTCGGCGTGCCCGTGCTGCAGGTGCAGGATGTGATCGCGCCCACGCCGATCAATCGCGTCCCGCTGGCGCCGCCGGAGGTGGCGGGATCGCTGAACCTGCGCGGCCGCATCGTCACCGCCGTGGACATGCGCCGGCGCCTCGGCATGCCCGACCGCGAGACCCCGCAGGCCGCCATGAGCGTGATCGTGGAACGCGGCGGCGAACTCTACGCGTTGCTGATCGACGACGTGGGCGATGTGCTCTGGCTCTCGCAGGCAGAGCACGAGCCCAACCCCGTCACCCTGACGGCGGCGTGGCGAGATCTCTGCGACGGCCTCTACCGTCTCGAGCGGGAGCTTCTGCTGGTGCTGAACGTGGAGCGTGTGCTGAGCCTCACGCCCGCCAGCCTCGCGGCCTGAGCGCGCCGCCAGGCGGGGAGCGGACTCACACCGCCGAGGCGAGCGCCGGGCGGGCGGCCGCCATGCGGTACACCCCGCGCAGGTCCGGCGCGGGCTCCAGCGCCTGGGTGAGACCGATCACCGTCTCGGCGCTGCCGAGAAACAACGCGGCGTCCGGCGCCATGGCCCCGGCCATCGCCCCGAGGATCTCGGACTTCTTCTGCCGGTCGAAATAGATCAGCACGTTGCGGCAGAACACCAGATCGAACTGGCCCATGCCGGAAACGCCCTCCATGAGATTGTGGCGGCGGAAGGTGATGATCTCGCGCAGCGCCGGGGCCACTTCCCACTGATCCCCCACCTTGCGGAACCACCGCAGCAGGCGCTCGGTGGAGAGGCCGCGCTGCACCTCGAACTGCGTGTAGAGACCGGACCGGGCCTTCTCCAGGATCGGCTCCGACATGTCGGTGGCGACGATCTCGATGCGCCAGCCGTCGATGGAGGGACCCCACTCCTTCAGCAGCATGGCGATGGAGTAGGCTTCCTGTCCGCTGGAGCAGGCGCAGCTCCAGATCCTCAGGGCCCGCCGCGCCGTGCGTGCGGCGATCAGCGGCCCGAGCAGACGCGTCTTGAGCTGTTCGAAGGGCGTGCCGTCGCGAAAAAAGTAGGACTCGTGCGTGGCCATCGCGTCCACGCAGCGGCGGATGAGGCGCTCGTCCGGGCGCAGCCGGATCGCCTGCAGAACCGCCGCCGCATCCGCCATCCCGCACTGCGCCGCTACGGGGTCGATGCGGCTGCGCACGAGATAGACCTTGTCCGGCGTGAGCACGAGCCCGGACCGCTGCAACATCAGGGTGCAGAAATGGGCGTAATCGAGTTCGTTCACGTCACGCCTCCTGCAACCTGCGCAATCCACGGGCCGATGGCTTCGATCGGCAAAATCTCTTCGGCAAGGCCGGTGCGCGCAACTGCGCCCGGCATCCCCCACACCACGCTGGTGGCCTCATCCTGGGCGATGAACCGCCCGCCGGCGGCGGCCACCGCCTCGCAGCCCTTGGCGCCGTCGCTGCCCATGCCCGTCAGCACGACTGCAAGGACGCTTGCGCCGTACACCTCCGCAACGCTGCGCAGCATGGGATCGACGGCAGGCCGGCAGTAGTTCTCCGGCGGATCGAGCGTGATGCGCAGCACAGCGCTGCCGGCGGCGCCGGCCACCAGCATGTGATAGCCGCCAGGAGCGATGTAGGTGCGCCCCGGCTTGATCACCTCGCCGTCCTTGCCTTCGGCGCAGGGACGGCCCGTGGAGCGTTCGATCTGCTCGGCGAGCATGGCGGTGAAGGTCGCCGGCATGTGCTGCGTGATCAGCACGGGCTGCTCTACGCGCGCGAGCGCGGGCATGACGCGCGCCAGTGCGGGCGGACCGCCGGTGGAACAGCCGATGGCGACGATCGCCGGCTTGCTGCGGGCGCGCCAGCGGACCGATGGCGCAGGTGCGCGCAGCGGCGTGGCGGATGGCGGGGCGGGGCGGCCGAGCGCGAGCACCTTGCCGGCCAGCTCGCGCTTGAAATCCTCGGCGGCGGACAGGCCGTCCACGGGCTTGGCCACATAGTCCGCAGCCCCGAGGTTGAGCGCGCGCAGGGTGATGTCCGCATTGCGGCGCGTCAGCGTGGACGCCATGATGATGCGGACGCCCGGCTGCTGGGCCGCCAGCAGCGGCAGCGCCGTGAGCCCGTCCATCACCGGCATCTCGATATCGAGCACGATCACGTCGACGGGATGGGAGCGCAACTGCATCAACGCCATTTCGCCGTTCGACGCGGTGGTGGCGACCACCACGCCCGGCGTCGCCGACAGCACCTGCGTGACCACGCCCCGCACCACGGCGGAGTCGTCCACGATCATCACGCGGACCGGCTGGTCGCCGGCGCGCACTGCTGGCGCTGACATGGACGTCCTCCCCTCTTGCGCGCTCAGGCCGACAGCAGCCGGGCCATCTCTTCGCGCAGAGCTTCCGCCTGGCTTGCAAGATCGCCGGACGCGCCGAGCAGTTCGGCGGACGCCTGGCTGGTCTGCGAAGCTGCGGCCGTGACGCCGCCGATGCTGTTGGACACCTGCTGGGTGCCCTGCGCAGCCTGGGTGACGTTGGCGGCGATATCCTTGGTGGCGGCGGACTGTTCCTCCACCGCGCCGGCGATGGCGCCGGCGATCTCGGCCACGGTGCGGATGATGTCGGCGATGCCGCGGATCGCTGCGACCGACGTGGATGTGGCGGACTGCATGGCGGCCACCTGCGAGGCGATCTCCTCGGTGGCCTTCGCCGTCTGGTCGCTGAGGCTCTTCACTTCGGAGGCGACGACCGCAAACCCCTTGCCGGCTTCGCCCGCGCGCGCAGCCTCGATGGTGGCGTTGAGCGCGAGCAGCTTGGTCTGGCCGGCGATGTTGCTGATCAGCGTCACCACGGTGCCGATCTTCTGCGCCGCATCGGCCAGGGTCTGGATGGATGCCGACGCGCTGTCGGCCTCATGCACCGCCTTCTGCGTGATGGCGGTGGACTCCGTCACCTGCCGGCCGATCTCGCCGATGGAGGCAGACAGTTCTTCACCGGCGGCGGACACCGTCTGCACGTTGGCGGAGGCGATCTCGGACGCGTTGGCGACGCGCGAGGCCTGCTGGGTGGTTTCTTCCGCCGCGCCGGCCATGGTTTCGGCCGTCGAGCGCATCTGCACGGCGGCGGCGGAGACGAACCGGGAGATTTCCTCCACGCGCTCCACCACGCGGCGCTGGGCGGTGACGTCGGTGGCGAACTTCACCACCTTGAAGGCGCGGCCGTTGACGTCGAGGATGGGATTGTAGCTGGCCTGGATCCAGATTTCCTGGCCGTTACGGCCGATGCGCTTGTACTGGCCGGCGTCGAACTCCCCGCGCCCGAGCTTTTCCCAGAACATCCGGTACTCTACGGACTGCCGGTAAGACGGCTCCACGAAGATCGAGTGATGCTGTCCCTTCACCTCAGCGAGGGAGTAGCCCAGCGTCTTCAGGAAATTCTCGTTGGCATGCAGGATGCGGCCGTCGAGAGAGAACTCGATGATGGCCTGCGAGCGGTTGAGCGCCGCGAGGCTGCCCGCGTCCGAACGCACCGTGGTGACGTTGGCCCACTCCAGCGTGCAGCCCACGTGGTTGCGCTTGGCGTCGAACACGCCGGTGACGTTGAGGGCGAACTTCAGTTCGCCGATGCTGATGTCCGTGCGCCACGGCAGGCGCGATGGATCGGCCAGGATGCGCCTCTGGTGCGCGGGATTCTTGTGGAAGATGTCGATGCAGGACCCGACCATGGCCTCGGGATTGAATGTGGGCCAGACCTCGCGGAAGACCTCCCTGTTTTCCTCGAACAGGCGGCGCGTCGCTTCGTTCACGTAGGTGATGTTGAGGTCCCGGTCGATCATCATCATCGCGACGGACGCGCCGGAAAACGCCGAACTCTTGAACGTCGCCTCGTTGGCGGCATGCTCTGCGGCGGTGATGTCCGTGGCGAACTTCACGACCTTGATGGGCCGGCCCTGCAGATCGAGAATCGGGTTGTAGCTGGCCTGAATCCACAGCTCGCGGCCGTCTCTTGCCTGGCGCCTGTACTTGCCCGCGTCGAACTCGCCGCGGCCGAGCTTCTCCCAGAACATCCGGTACTCGAGGCTCTGGCGGTGCGCGGCGTCCACGAACATCCCGTGATGCTGTCCGCGCACTTCGCCGATGGAGTAGCCGAGCAGGCTGAGGAAGTTGTCGTTGGCGTCCAGAACGCGCCCGTCCAGCGTGAACTCGATGACGGCCTGAGACTTGTTGATCGCCGCGATCTGGCCGCGCAATTCCTGGATCAGCTCGAGATCGGACTGGGCGTGTCCGGTGGCGGACTCATCATCCACCTGCAGGGCGGCGGCGCGCGACATGAGAACTCCCGGTTCTGGGTCCCGAAGCCACGGCATGCGGCCTCGATTTCGTGTTGACCATCAGGGGAGATCGTTGCCTCAAAGAATTAGCGGTAACCTAATTGTGTGTCGCTAAGGTTACCTAGTAAATTGCCTAAAGTTGGATTTCTGCTGCGCGTGTGCACCGGAGGCCGGGGCCTCCGGAATGAACCATAGGCAAAAAACCGCTGGATTCTAATATCCGACGCGTGCAGGTGCGGCGCCTGTCAAGGCATTCAACTCCACTCGAACAGGGAAGGTCCGGAGCGCTCATGGGAAAAGGCCGCAAGGACCCCGCGAACTACGAGGACCCGTCGCACAGCATGGGTTTTCTCACCCGCATGGCGTTTCGCGCCTTCGCCCGCGCCCTGGAGCGGCGGACGCTGGTGCGCGGAATCTCGAGCGGACAGTGGCGGTTCCTGCGCGCGCTGTGGCTTGAGGACGGCATTACGCAACGGGAGCTCAGCCTGCGTGTGGGCCTGCGCGAGCCGACCACCGTCAGCGCGGTGAAGAGCCTTGAAAGCAGCGATCTCGTCACCCGCGTCCCCTGCGAGCAGGACCGCCGCCGCGTGCACATCCACCTCACGGCCAAGGGCCGGCGCCTGCAGCGCGCGCTGATGCCGGCCGTGGCCGAGGTCAATGCGATCGCCACGGAGGGCATCAGCGACGGCGATCTCGCGATCACGCGGCGCGTGCTGCTGCGGGTGCGCGACAATCTCGCCAAGGACACCGCCGACCCGGTGCTCGACGTGAGCGAGGACAATCCGTAGCGGGCGAACGGCCGCTAGTGCGGCGCGCGCGCGGCCGCTTCCAGCCGATCGAGCACCGCCGGCTGCGGCTCGGCGACGTGGCTTTCCGCATGGGCGCGCTGGGCGGCGTGCAGCGCATCGTTGAGCAGCGGATCGTCGATCCGCCCAAGCGCGCCCACCGCGCGCACGTAGCGGGCGGCGGCGGCGACGATGTCGGGCCAGATGGGCATGCGGTCGCGACGGCCCTTGGCGGCCAGCGCCTCAAGGTTGACCACGAAGGCGGCGCGCTGATCGCGGGCGGCGTTGGCGAGGCCGCCCCACAGGCTCACGCGGCGCAGCAGCGTGGCGGTGGATTCGGCTTCTGCGCCGAGCGCGCGCACGTCGGCATCGTCGAGGCGTTGCTTGCGGCCGAACCACGCGTTGCGCCGGCGACGGGTCGGGCCCTCGTAGCCGTGGGTCACCACCCAGGCGTCTGCAGGGGCTTCAATCTTGCGTTCAGCGCGCACGGGGGTGCTCTCCAGGCCGACGCCAGCCATAGCCCCATCGCCGTTAAGGCGCCGTTTGGAAGCATGATGAACACCACGGCGCTTGCACAAAGCCGCGCACGCCGATCTTGTTGGCCGCCATGGCCGCCGCCGACACCCGCACCCTTATCGAGCGCGCGGCGCTCACCCTTTTCGTGCGGGAGGGGTACGACGCCGCCACCACCCGCCTGATCGCCGCCGAAGCGGGCATCTCCGAAGGCGCCATCTACCGGCACTTCCGCAGCAAGGAGGAGCTGGCGGGGGCGCTGTTCCTGGGGGTGCACCGCCGTTTGACGGAGGTGATCGAGACCGCCGCCGCAGGGACTGCGGGCATCGAGGCCCGGGTGGGCGCGGCCGTCGCCGCCTACTGCGCCGTCGCCGACGAGGACTGGCTGCGCTACGCCTTCCACCTCCTGAACCTGCACCGCTTCCTGCCGCTCTGGGAGGAAAGCCGCCGCGATCCCGTCACCGCCGTGGAGCGGATCGTGGCCGAGGCCATCGCCGCCGGCGAAATCCCGCCCGGAGACCCTGCCCTGCTGGCCGCCATGGCGCTGGGGGTCGTTACCCAGACGGCGCTGAACATCGCCTACCGGCGGGTCCAGCCGCCGCTGGCGGCCCATGCGCCGGCCTTCACGGCCGCGATCCTGGCGGTGCTGCGGAGCCGGCCGCCGACGTGAGTAAGCGCTCACTTGCAAACCGAGCCGGGCGGCCCCATCTGGGGTGCACCACCCGATCTGGAGGACATGATGCGGTCGCTGGCGTTCAACGTGCTGTTCTGGCTGGTTTCCGGCCTCTACGTGTTCATGTGCGCGGTGCTGGCCCTGCTGCCGGGACGGGGCGCCGTGCGCTGGGGCGTGCGCCGATATGTGCACCGGATGGTGTGGCTGATGCGCACCGTGGGCGGGATCGTGCCCGAGGCCCGCGGCATGGAGCGCCTGCCGAAGGGCCCCTTCCTGATCGCCGCCAAGCATTCCAGTTACGGCGACGGCTTCCTGATGATGAGCCAGTTCGATGACCTCTCCTTCGTCACCGGCGACCACCTGGAGCGCTTCCCCTTCGTGGCCAACGTGCTGAAAAAGCTGGGCGCCATCGTCGTCGACAACTGCGGCGGCCCCGAAGCGCGCAAGGACCTGTCCGACAGCTTCAAGACCGCCGCCGCGGACGCTCGCCCCGTGCTGATCTACCCGGAAGGCCACCTCGCCCGTGTGGGCGAGAAGCATCGCTACCGTTCGGGCGTCTGGCACATGCAGGAAGCGTCCGGCTGGCCGGTGGTGCCGGTGGCCACAAACCTCGGCCTGCGCTGGCAGTGCGAGGACTGGGAGAAGACGCCGGGCGTGGCCGTGATCGAATTTCTCGACCCCATCCCCGCCGGTCTGCCGAAGGCGGAATTCATGGAGCGGCTGGAGCGCGTCGTGGAAGGCCACACCACGCGGCTGATCGCGGAGGGCCGCGTGGCGGACGAAGCGATGAGGACGGCGCCCGCCGTCTGAGGTCGCGGTTTACGGGTGATGGCCGCCGCGTTAGCGTCGATCTTTGGGAGGGACGCCGATGCGATGGGTGCTGCAGCTCTGCACAATGCTGGCCATCGCGTGCATGTCCGCCTCCCAGGCGCAGGCGCCAGCGAAGCGCGTCGCGCTGGTGATCGGCGAAAGCGCCTACCGCACGGTGTCTCCCCTCGCCAACCCCGGCGCCGATGCACGGCTGGTGGCGGATGCGCTCGCCCGCGCAGGGTTCGATGTGCGGCTCGGCCTCGATCTCGACAAGGCGGGGCTTGAAACCGCGCTCGACGACTTCGCCCGCGACGCGCAGGTCGCCGATGTCGCCGCGGTCTACTTCGCCGGTCACGGCTTCGAGACCGGCGGCCGCAACTGGCTTGTGCCCGTCGACGCCGCCATAAGCGGCGGCGCCGATGTGCAGACCGCCGCCGTGCCGTTCGAGGCGGTGGCGCGCAGCCTCTCCGGCGCCCGGGTGAAGCTCGTCGCGCTCGACGCGTGCAGGGACAATCCGTTCGCCGCGCGCGCGGCGGAAGGCGGCGTGATCAATCGCGGCCTCGCGGAAGTCGAGGTGGACGGCTACGTCATCATCTACGCCGCGGGCGTCGGGGCCACCGCGCTCGACGGCGTCGGCAACAGCCCGTTTGCGCAAAGCTATGCGCGCTGGGTGAGCGAGTCGAACGTCGACCTTCGGCTGCTTGCAGGCCGCATCCGCGACGACGTCACCGCCACCACCGGCGGAAAGCAGCGCCCGTTCGTCTCCGCAAGCCTTTCCGGTCAGGAGACGGTGCTTGCGCCCGCCCCGGCGGGCCGCGTGCGCGGCGCCGCCACGACGCGCGAGCGGCCTTCGGCCTATTTCGAGTTCGCGCGACGGGTGAGCGATCCGTCGTGCTTCCAGACCCGCGACGTGAAGTGCGTGACCAAGTGGACCTCCCTCTCCTCCGCCGGCCTCGTGACGCTCGACGATGACGGCAAGCTGCGGGTGTGGGCCGCGAACGGCGCAGCCTTGCAGCGCGCCATCCCCCTCGCAAACCCCAACGGCCGCCTTTGGAGCGAAGGACCCGCTTTCGTGGCGTCGGGAGAGGTTGAATTCGAGGCGATCTTCAGCCCCGCGCCCGTCACCGTGACGCCGCTGGACGGCCGGGCGCCCACGGTGGGCCGGCTGCAGCACCATGGCGGCACGGCGCCGGTTCTTCGCGAAGTGCGCGGGGCGTCCCCCCGTGCGGTGTTCAGCTACCCGGAGTCCTGCACGCTCGGCATCTTCGACCTGCGCACCTTCCGCGCCGTCGGTCCGGACGCGAAAGGCGCACGCTGGATTCCCGCCGACGCCCCCTGCGGCGAAGGCACGGTCGACTGGGTGTTCGGCGACGACGCTTCCGATCGCATCATCGCGGGCGTGCACCACGACTTCCGGGGAGACAGAACCTCTGAAGTCCTGCTGCTCTCCGCACAGGCCGGCACGATCGCGTGTCGCGTCGGCGGCGGCTTCACGGACGCGGCGTTCAACGATCTCGGCGGTTTTCACGTGGCCGGCAGCGACGGTCCCATCGTCGCCTACGACCGGCAATGCCGGGTCCTGCGGACGGATCGGCACCATCGCGCGCTCGTGACGGAGGTCTTTCCGTTCGACGCAGCACACATGATGTCCCGCTCGGTGGATGGGGACCTGAAGGTCTGGACCGCGGCGCGCGGCGTGGTGACCCGCACGCTCGCCGGCCTGCCGCGCAGCGCGACCATCCAGCATGTGCGCGGGCAGGACGGCGTGCTGATCCTCAACGAGGACAAGCGGCTCTACATCTGGAACGGCGAGCCGCGCCTGGGCGCGTATGTCGGACCGTCCGCGCCCGTGTGCCAGGGCATGCTGTCGGAAGACGGCGACACCCTGTACGCCCGCCGTTGCGACGGCGCACTGGAAGTCTGGCGCCGCAGGGCGGCCTGACGCCGCCGATCGCCGGGGGTTCCACCTTGCCCCGGCGGCGAAAGGCCACTAGGCGAGCGTCCCTTCTCCCGTGACAACGGGAGAAGGCATGAAAAGAGCACCCATGGCCCAGTATTCCCCCCTCCTCACCGTGATGGTGGCCGCCGTGCGCAAGGCCGGCCGCCAGCTCTCCCGCGACTTCGGCGAGGTGGAGCAGCTGCAGGTGTCCAAGAAGGGCCCGGGGGATTTCGTCTCCGCCGCCGACCACAAGGCCGAGCAGACCCTGTTCGAGGAACTGGCGAAGGCCCGCCCCGGCTACGGCTTCCTCATGGAGGAGCGCGGCGTGGTGGAGGGCACCGACAGGACGCACCGCTGGATCGTCGATCCGCTCGATGGCACCACCAATTTCCTGCACGGCTTTGCGCACTTCTCCATCTCCGTGGCGCTGGAGCGCGAGAAGGAGCTCGTGGCCGCCGTCGTGTACGATGTGGCCAAGAACGAGATGTTCACCGCCGAGAAGGGCCGCGGCGCGTATCTCAACGATCGCCGCTTGCGCGTGGCGGGCCGCACGAGCCTGGGCGAGGCGCTGATCGTCACCGGCATCGCTGCGAAGAACCGCCAGGGCGCCGGCAAGGGCCAGTTCCTGCAGGAATACGACCGCATGATCGCCGCCGCCGCGGACGTGCGCCGCCTCGGCTCCGCAGCGCTCGATCTCGCCTACGTGGCGGCCGGCCGCTTCGACGGCTACTGGGAGCGCAACCTCGGCGCCTGGGACATCGCCGCCGGCGCACTGCTGGTCCGCGAGGCCGGCGGCTTCGCCCGCGAGATCGACGGCGGCGACTTCATGGACACGGGCTCCGTCATCGCCACCAACGAACGCCTGCTGCCGCTGATGACGAAGGTGGTGCGCGGCTGAGGCGCCTCACGTCATCGTCAGCACAAGGCCCTTTCGCCCACCGACGCAGGCGGGCACGGTGGCGAAAAGGGAGGATCCATGGCTGAGCCGGCCAAGCCACAACCCGCCCGCGTCCGGTGGTGGGAGATGGCGGCGTTTGCGTCGCCCTCGGCGCCGCTGCTGGCGCTGTCGCTGCCGTCGCTGATCTTCCTCGGCCCCTACTTCAATTCCCACCTCGGCCTCAGCCTCACGGCGGTGTCGGTCCTGTTCCTGCTGGCGCGCGTCGCCGACATCGTGGTCGATCCCATGATCGGCGGCTTCCAGGATCGCACCACGCCTGCGTTCGGGCGGCGGCGCTTCTGGCTGGTGGTTTCCACACCCGTACTGATGGCGATCATCTGGATCGTGTTCATCGGCCTGCCGCCGGGCGTGCCGGCGTGGCTCGTCTCGGTGTGCGTGCTGGTGATGTACTGGGCGTTCGCGTCGATGACGATCGCGCACCTGAGCTGGGCCGGCGAGCTCCAGCCGGACTACCACGGCCGCACGCAGACGCTGGGCGCGGTGCAGGTGGCGGGCATGATCGGGTACGTGCTGATGCTGCTGCTGCCGGCGATCGTGCTGCAGGGCGGCTTCGGCGACGCCGTCGATGCGGTGCACGCCATGGGCTACGCCGTGCTCATCGCGCTGCCGCTGACGGTGGCGTGGTGCGTGCTCACGGTGAAGGAACGGCCCAGCACGCCGCAGCCGCACCTGGGCTTCCGCGAGGCCATGGACGCGCTGCGCACCAACGAGGCGCTGCGCCGCGTGCTGATCCCAGACTTCCTGATCGGCGTGGGCTACGGCGTCACCGGCGGCCTCTTCGTGTTTCTCGCGCGCGACTATCTGGGCTTCGAGACGCAGGCCAACACGCTGCTGCTGATCTACTTCCTGTCGGGCCTGTTCGGCATTCCGATCTGGACGTGGGCGGGGCGGCGCTTCGGCAAGCACAATGCGCTGATCGTGGGCTGCATCCATACGGGCGTGATGCTGGCGCTGGTCCCGTTTGCGCCGAAGGGCGACTTCTGGATCGCTGCGGGGCTGTTTGCCTTCGCGGGCGTTTCCCAGAGCGCCGGCACCATGCTGATGCGCGCGCTGATGGCGGACGTGGTCGACGAAGACACCGCCCGCACCGGCGGGCAGCGCTCCGGGTTGTTCTTCGGCCTGCTGCTCACCACCAGCAAGGTCGGCCTCGCCGTGGGGCCGCTGACGTACTTCGTGCTCGACCAGTTCGGCTATGACGGACGGCTCGGGGCCAACAACACGCCCGAGGCCATGATGGCGCTGGTGGTGCTGTATGCAGGCCTGCCGTTCGTGCTGAACATGGTCGCCGCCGCGTCGCTGCTCAACTATCCGCTCGACGAGGCGCGCCAGGAACGTCTGCGCAGCGAGATCGCCGCGCGCGAGGCGCTACGCCCCTAGCGGCCGCCGCCGCCGCTGTGCGCGCGCCAGAAAGCGCGCGGGATCGACGGCCGCGCGCATCTCCGCATCGAGCACGCCGGGCTCTCCGCATATCCGCGCCGCGAGATCCTCCGCCAGGAGCGGCGCCAACGTGAACCCGCGCGAGCCGAAGCCGCCCAGCAGCCAAAGCCCCGCGTGGACCGCGCCGGCGTCCGTGTCGAACAGGGCGGCGTCCGGCGCGGGGCCCGCCAGCGGCGCCCGGTCCGGCGTCGACGCCCGCACCGCGGCGCGTGACTCCAGCCGGTCGTGATCGACGGCGGCCGCCAGGCCGGGCGCCAGTGCGGCAAGCGCCGCGAGATTGCGCATGCGCGATGCGCCGTCCGCCGCCACGGGCGCCGCGGACTCCATCCTGTCGAACGTGGCGCCGAACACCACGCCGCCCTCGAACGGCGCGGCGTAGGCGCCCGCCTCCAGCGCCGTGTCCGGAGCGGCGCCCGGGCCCCACTCCAGCTGCCCGCGCGACGGCTGGATCGGCGCCCAGCCGCTCTGCGCGAACGCGGCGAGATGCGCGCCGGACGCAAGGATCACCACCTCGGCCGCCGCGATCTCATGGCCGGTCGCATCGTGCAGGCGCCAGACCTGGTCGTGACGGGACATCGCGGCGACGGGGGCGTTGCAGCGCACCGCCACCCCCTCCAGCAGCGCGCCGATCGCGCGGCCGGGCCGCACCACGCCCGCCTCGGGAAAGAGGGCATCGCAGCCGTCGGCGGCCATGTGACCGGGGGGCAGCGGCGGGTCCGCCAGCAGATCCGTCAGCGCGGCGCGTTCGGCGTCGTCACGCGCGCTTCGGCGCAGGCTAGTGCACTCAAACGCGCCCAGCGCGCGCCACAGGTCGAGGCAGGCGAGATATCCCGCAAGATGCAGCCGCGCGACGCCCGTGGCGCCCCGGTCCAGCCGCGGCGAGACAAGTGCGGCGGGATTGCCGCTGGCGGCTGACCCCGGCGCGGGCCCCGCCTCAAGCACCGTCACCGCCACGCCGCGCCGTTGCAGCGCGTGCGCGAGGCAAGCGCCGGCGATCCCCGCGCCCACGATGGCGACCGTCCCCGGCGCCGCCGCCGCGTGCACGCCTGCGCCACTGAACGTCGCCTCAAGCCGTTCCCGTTTGCCTGTGAAACCGGGCTTTTTCTCCACGACGAAACCCGCCGCCGTGAGCGCGCGGCGCACGCCGCCCGCGACGCTGTAGGTGGCCAGCCGCGCGCCGGGCGCGCTGAGCTGCGCGATGCGGGACATCAGCGCTTGCGTCCACATGGCGGGATTTCGGGACGGGGCGAAGCCGTCGAGGAACCAGGCGTCCACGACGCCCTCAAACCCCGCCAGCGCATCGGCCACGTCCGCGTGGATCACGGTGAGCGCAAAGCCATCCTCGGGAAACCACAGGCGCTGCGGGCCCCACGCGCGCACGGGCCAGCGGGCGAGCAGGCGCGCGGCGAACGGGGCGATCCCGGCGAACGGCGCGAGCGCGCGTGCGGCGTCTTCGCGGGCGAACGGCGCGGCTTCGATGGACACGTAGTGCAGCACGCCGTCTGGCGGGCGGGCCCGCGCCCAAGCCGCCCAGGTGGCCAGAGCATTGAGGCCGGCCCCGAACCCGAGCTCCGCAATGGTGAAGCGCCGCTTGCCCGCCCAGGCCTCCGGGAGGCCGCAGCCCGCGTGGAAGACGGCGCGGGTCTCTTCCAGGCCGCCGGCGCGGGAGAAGTAGACGTCATCGACGGTGCGGGAGCGGGGCGCGCCCTCTTCGGTCCAGTGGAGGTCCGGGAGCGGCGGAAGGCGGGTCATGCCCGGGGTGATGCGGTGTCCGATGCCCAATTGCAAACGGGCCCCAAAAGCAAACGGGCCGCCCTTTCGGGCGGCCCGCGCACTTCATCAATCCGAGGATCGAAGAATTTACTTCGGCGGTTCGGCCGGGGCCGGGGCCGGCGGCGCAGCAGCCGGATCGGCCGGCACGGCGGCCGGGTCGGTCGGCGGGGCGACCGCAGCCGGGTCGACCGGCGCCGGTTCCGTCACGGCGGCAGGCGCCGCTTCTTCCGGGGGCGTTTCAGCGGTCGGGCCGCAGGCCGCAACACCGAACGCGAGAACAGCAGCGACCGAGGCCGCCAGCAACATCTTGGTCTTCGTCATAGGTCAATACCCCTCGTCCCGGCGCGATTCTTTCGTCGCCGCTGGTGACGCATATAAACCTTCCCATGGGGATGCAAGCACCTGCCGCACGCGGGCGCCAAAATGACCTTTAACACGGCCTTTTTGAGACGAAGCCATGCTTTTTTGCCGTAACGCACCCTGAGTCTGCAAGTGTTGTCTGCAGTTACGCCCCTGGCCCGCGGGTGGATGGGCGAAAGATCGACATTTCTGCCACGCCGGCCGGCCGCTAAGCCGCCTCCGCCGCCGTCAACGCCTCTTCCAGTTGCGCGAAGCTGGGCTGGTGAGTCGAGGGCACCGAGCCGCGGCCGATCTCCACCGACACCTGCGCCGCGTTGCCGTGCAGGTGGGCCACCAGCACGTCCTTGATGATGCGGTAGAACTGGCCCTCCTCGTCGATGGCGCCGGACATGCGCGAGGCGATGGGGCCGACGATGCCGTAGGCCAGGAACACGCCGAGGAAGGTGCCCACCAGCGCCTTGCCGATCATCAGGCCCAGCACTTCGGGCGGCTCGTTGATCGCGCCCATGGTCTTCACGATGCCAAGCACGGCGGCCACGATGCCCAGCGCCGGCAGCGCGTCGGCCATGTTCTGCATGGCGTGGGCGGGGCGGAGCGCCTCGTGGTGGTGCTTTTCCAGCTGCTTTTCCATGGAGTCCTCGACCTGGTGGGCGTCGTCGAGGTTCATGGTCATCATGCGCAGCGTGTCGCAGATGAAGTCCGTGGCGAAATGGTCCTTCGCGATGCGCGGGTACTTCTGGAAGATCGGGCTCTCTTCGGGCTTTTCGATGTGCGCTTCCAGCGCCACCACGCCCTTCGTCTTCATCAGCTTGGTGAGCTGGAACAGCAGCGACAGGAGATCCTGGTAGTCCTGCTTCTTCCACTTGGCGCCGCTGGCGGCCTTCCCGAAGGCCGGGCCCAGCGCCTTGATGGTGTTGATGTCCTGGCCGATGATCAGTGCGCCCAGCGCCGAGCCGCCGATCATCATGAACTCCATGGGCGCAGCTTTAATGATCACGTCGAAGTGGCCGCCGGCGAGCGCGAAGCCGCCGAACACCATGCCGAAGACCACCAGGAGGCCGATGACGAGGAACATGAAAGGCTTCTGCCCGTGAGACTGAGCCCCGCTTCTAGACCCGTCAGCCTTAATGCCGGGTGTGCGGCGGGCGCCCGTGAAAGGTGAAACCGCCTTCAACCTCAATGACTTGAGTGTTACCACAGCAGCCGAACCCGGAGCCCTGCCCGATGAAGCGCCTTGTGTTGGCCGCCGCCCTCATGTTCGCCGGCGAGGCCGCCGCCCAGGAAGCGTGCCTGCGCCCCGCGCCGCCCGCCTTCCCCGCGCCCGCCGCCGCCGCGTCCCTGACGGAGGCGGACCTCACCGCCCAGCGCGCCACGCGCGACGCCTTCTTCACCGCCGCCGACACCCACCTCGCCTGCCTCGACCGCAGCATCGACGGCCGCATCCGCGACCTGTTCGCCTCCGGCGCGCCCATGGACGCCGCCACCCGCCAGCTGGGCGCCGCCCACGAGGACGCCAGCCGCGAACGCGCGCAGGTCTATGAGCGCTTCCTGCGCCTGTGCCTGGCCTGGGAAGACGCCCGCCAGAAGCCCCTGCCGGGCGGGTGCGCCATCCCGTCGAAAACACCGTAAGTCGCGGGCAGGAGCGCGTGCCCACCCCGTTCCATTCCCCGTGAAGCGGTCTAGGTTGGGGGCACGCCACCCGAGCCCCACCCATGTCCGAACCTCACCCCCCGGTCCCCGACGACCGGCGGCGCAGTTTCATCCTGCTGTTCTGCTGCACGCTGGTGGTGGGCTTCGGCAACACGATGCTGCTGGCGCTGCTGCCGCCGCTGGCGCGCCGGCTGGACCTGCCCGACTCCAGCGTGGGCTGGATCTTTTCGCTGTCGGCGCTGATCTGGGTGTTCGCCAGTTCGTTCTGGGGGCGCGAGAGCGACAAGCGCGGCCGCAAGCCGATCATCGCGCTGGGCTTTGCGGCCTACGCGGTGTCGATGACGGTGTTTGCGCTGGTGTGCCTGATCGGTCTGGCGGGCTGGATGGGGCCGGCGGCCATCTTCATCTGCATGCTGCTGTCGCGCGCGATCTTCGGGGCGGTGGGCTCCGCCTCCAGCCCCGCGGCGCAGGCCTACATCGCCGACCGCACCTCCCGCGAGGAGCGCACCGAGGAGATCGCCTCGCTCGGCTCCGCCTTCGCGCTGGGCGCCGCACTGGGGCCGGCCATGGCGGGCGCCATAGCGGCGCGGACGGGCCCGATCCTGCCCATGTTCCTGGTGGCGGCGCTGGCGGTGGCCGCCTCCCTTGCCGTGATGCGCTACCTGCCGGAATCGCGCGAGCCGCAGCTCGACCTCGACGGGCCGCAGGAGCGGAGCTGGACGCTGGCCACGGACCGGCGCGTCTCCGGCCACCTGCTCTACGGGCTCGGCCTTTCGGTGGTCACCGGCATGCTGCAGCAGACGTTCACGTTCTACACGATGGACCGCCTCAACCTCGATGAGGCCACCACCATCGCCTACGCCTCCAGCGGGCTGATGGTGGGGGCGCTGGCGCTGCTGGGCACGCAGATGGGCCTGTTGCGCATGCTGCGGCTGAACGGGCGCAGCCTGATGGTGCTGGGGGCCGCGATCCTGGCGCTGGGCGTGCTGGTGCAGATCGTGTCGACGACGCTGAACATGCTGCTGCTGGCGCAGCTGCTGCAGGGCATCGGGTTCGGGCTTGCGCGGCCCGGGTTTTCCAGCGGCGCCTCCCTTGCGGTGCGGCCGGAGGAGCAGGGCAATCTCGCGGGGCTCGTCACCGCCGTGGCGGGCGCGGGCTTCGTGATCTCGCCGCTGGCCGGCGGCACGCTCTACGACGTGGCGGGCATCTACGCGCCGTTCTGGCTGGCCATCGTCATCCTGCTGGTGATGGGCTTCTTCGCCATCATCAGCCGGCGCATCCGCTCTAGCGTCGGCGTTTCTTCGTCGTCCGGCGGGCAGGAGCCGAGTTAGCGGCCTTGCGCGCTTCATCGAGGATGAACTGCGTGGCGCGGCCCGTGGCCTCAAGATCGATCGACCGCTCGAACGCCTCGATGGCGCGGCGTGTGGCGGGGCCCACGTCGCCGTCGGCGCGGCCGCGGAGCTTGCCGATGCGGATCAGCGCCTGCTGCAGGGAACGCACGCCCGCCTGCGTGCGCAGCGAGGGCGAAGCGTTCTGCGCGGCGGCGCGATCGATCCCGGCGGAGCGGCCTTTGACGCGGTCCAGCAGTGCGGGCGTGGGGTAGCCGTCCGCCGGCAGGCCCACGGACTGCTGGTACTGGCGCACGGCGCGGCGCGTGGCGCTGCCGAACATGCCGTCCGGCGTGCCCGAACTGAAGCCCAGCTTGTTGAGCGCGCCCTGCAGATCGAGCATCTGGTCGCGCGTGAGCGAGCCGATCTCCACCGGCCACGGCTTCACCAGCCCGTTGCCGCCCTCGTAGGCGCGCGCCAGCAGCGACACGATCAGTGCGTAGCGGTCCGAGGGGTTGTAGGCGCGGATCACCGCGAAGTTGGGAAACAGCAGGAGCGCGGGCCCCTGTGCGCCGGCCGGCAGGAACAGCTGCGCATTCATGGCCATCACCTGGTCCATGTAGCCGAAGCCGCTGGTGGAACGGGCGCCGAGCGCCACCCACTGCGACACCGGCCGCGCCGTCCCGTCCGCCAGCGCATAGTCGAAGGACTGCGGCAGATAGACCTCGTCATACACGGGCTCCCCGCGCCGCCAGCCGCGCGCGGCCAGGTAGTTGGCGATGGAGGCCAGCGTGTCGCCGGTGTTGTTCCAGATGTCGCGCTTGCCGTCGCCGTCCCAGTCCACGGAGGTGGAGAGGTAGATGTCGGGCATGAACTGCGGCTGGCCCAGCGCGCCGGCCCAGGAGCTCTTCATCTCGCCGGGGCCGACATAGCCCTTCTCCACCATCTCCATGAGCGCCAGCAGATAGCCCTCGAACTGGGCCCGGCGGCGGCCGTCCGCGGCCAGCGTCGCCAGCGCCTGCGGGGCGTCGTGGGGGAGCGGGAACGTGCCGTAGTTGGTCTCCACCGCCCAGATGCCGGCGATGATGTCGGCGTCGACGCCGAAGCGGCGCTCCACGTCGGTGAACAGCTGGGCGTTGGCCTGCCGGCGCTGGACGCCCTCGGCGATCTTCGCGGGCGTCACGGCGCGATTGATGTAGTCCCACACGGGGCGGACGAATTCCGCCTGGTTCTGGTCCTGGGTGACGATGGAGGGGTCCGGCCGCAGGGGGCCGAGCATCTGCTGCAGCACGGCCGGGCTGCGCCCCGCCGCCACCGCCCGCTGGGCGAACCCCGCCCGCCACGCGTCGAACGCGGCGTCCCCGGAGGACGTGAAGGTGAACGTGTAGGTCTGCTGCTGGGCCTGCACCCCGGGCGCGGCGCCCGTGACGAGGGCCGCGGCCAACGCCGCGCCAAGGAGGTTCGAACGCTTCATGAGGGCACTTCTGATTGATTCTGAAGGCGAACCTATGACGGCCATGGTCAACGAACTGTTGCCGGGCGCTGCGCCGCCGCTTGACGCCGCCCCGCCCGCCCCATAGAAGCCCCGTTCCTTATCGAGGCCCGGCCCACGGGCCAGAGACACCGGCGCGCGCGATGAAAGTCCGTTCTTCCCTGAAGTCCCTCAAGACCCGCCACCGGGACTGCAAGATCGTGCGCCGCAAGGGCGTGGTCTATGTGATCAACAAGGTTGATCCCCGCTACAAGGCCAAGCAGGGCTGAGAGCCCGCCGCGGCAGGATCGGGGCCCGCCTTACCGGCGAAGGCGCTCCGCATCACCGGATTTTTGACGTAAACCTCGGCCACGGGACATGACCTGATGCGCCGCCTCATCCTTGCCCTCGCGCTGGCCGCCGCCACGCTCGCCGCCTGCAGCCCCGCGCCGCCGGAAACGACGGCCGTGGAGGACCCCGCCCTCGACGCCCTGTTCTCGGATCTCGTCACCGCCCCTACCGCCGCGGAGGCCGCCGCCGTGGAGCAGCAGATCTGGCAGACATGGGGCCGCTCCGGCAGCGCCACGGTGGACATCCTCATCGAGCGCGCGGACGCCGCCGAGGCCGCCGGCGACAAGCCGCTGGCGCTGCGCTTCGTGAACCAGGCCACCGAACTGGCGCCCAGCTACGCGGGCGGATGGTACCGCCGCTCCATCCTCCGCTACGACGCCGACGACCGCGCCGGCGCCATCGGCGACATCCAGGAAACACTGAAGCGCGAGCCCCGCCACTTCGGCGCACTGGCCGGCCTCGGCATGATCTACGAGGACATGGGCCAGGAAAGAGCCGCGCTGGAGGCCTACCGCCGCGCCCTCCAGATCCACCCCTACCTCGACGCCGCGAAACAGGGCGCGGGCCGGCTGGAGCCGAAGATCGAGGGGCAGGACCTGTAGGGCGGATTCCGGTGCGGTGCGCCGTGTGGTATGTTGCCTCGAT